>NZ_JANUXT010000006.1:0-134381 GCF_024814515.1 Corynebacterium sp. ES2775-CONJ
TTGTGACTGTTGGTTCTGTGGAGTCTGTGGAGACGACGAGTGCTGATGGCGTAGTGAGTGTTACTGTGCCGCGTGGTCACGATGATGTTGTGGTGGTAGCTCGGGTCGGTTCGATTGAGTCGGCTCCTGTTGTTGTGAGTGCTGTGCCTGTTGTTCCTGCGAGTGTTGTGGGGTCTCAGGTGGAGTCTGCGGATTCGTCGGTTGTGACTTTTGTGGTGGCGGATAAAGATGGTGCGCCGCTTGCGGATCAAGAGGTTGTTGTGACTGTTGGTTCTGTGGAGTCTGTGGAGACGACGAGTGCTGATGGCGTAGTGAGTGTTACTGTGCCGCGTGGTCACGATGATGTTGTGGTGGTAGCTCGGGTCGGTTCGATTGAGTCGGCTCCCATGGTTGTTGCCGCACTGCCTGCACGTATCCCCGCATCGGTAACAGGAAAACAGGACGCGGCCGCTGATCCGGCGATCGTGACCTTCACCGTCACCGACGCCCAAAATCAACCCCTCGCAAATCAGGCAGTTACCATTACTGTTGGTGGGCTCAGCTTCACGGGACACACCAGTAATGATGGCATCGTTACCGTTGCAGTGACGAAGACCGAGCAACCTCAGGCAGTTCTTGCCACCATCGGTGATCTGCGTTCGGAGGTCATCACGGTTGCTCCACAGGATGCTGAAGCTCCGAGCAGTTCCGAGCTAGCGCCACCACAAGCATGGGAAATCATTGTGGGGATCATCTCAGGTCTCGCGATTGTGGGACTGATCGCAATGGCTATCAACCATGTGAAACTCATGTTACTTCCTCCAACAACCCCTCCATCGCCGCAAAAAGGCATCGCAAAACCAGCGACGATCTCGCCTCGGCTTGCTAACCACTAACTGCGTGTAGCCGCACAAAATCCCCCATGGTCGTGCGGCTACTTTCTCAGAGTAGTTTTTATCTCCCCTCTTTAAGAAGGGGAGAACAGAATCGATAACAACTTTATTCAATTAGGCCACTCGCGCGATGTGGCTGAGAGGATTTGCAGTGAAGAATTTAATAAAACTGGTGTCTGCAGTTGCAGCGCCAACCCTTGCCCTGAGTGCCTTGTCAGTGCCGCTGGCACCGGCGGCAGGGGCTAAAACCCAAACGGTGGCGGTTCCCTTTAAGTGTGATTTGAATACGGTTGGGTTGCCAGGAATTGCCCAAAGTTCCGCGCACGCGATTTCATCGGGATACTCGTTCTCACTCAGTGTTGAGGCCCCCGAGGCTGTGCTCAAGGGAGACACGTTCTCCTACACAGTCAAACCAGGATTTGTCGGCGCTAAAATGAAATCACAGCAAAGCGGCGCCACCATCTCCATCAGGGCCATGGAACAAGGCAGGCTGGAGATTCTCAAGCCTCAGAATGCCAACGTAGTCAATGTATCACTCAGTGGGGGTGATGCTGGGTTAGAAAAGCATGAAAGCAACCAGAGTATTCGGATCGACAAGGGTGTTCACTCTGACTCGCTGCAAGCTGGGGACCAGCAAGCTCTGAAGAAAGCCGTTCAGCGCGCAGGCTGGCTCGGTTCTGAAAACGGCAACCAAATTGGTTTTAACGTTCCAGAGGTCAGCTACGAAGTGACTGCCACTGAACTCGGGGATATCGACTTTAAATTCCCGCGTCCCGCACAGGATAAGCACCCATACCCTGGGGATGGACCATTTTTTACCTTCCTCATGGAGGCTAATCTCTCCCACCCCTTCCTGGGATCGAATGATTTTGTCGGCCTCATGCGCTGCAATATTGACACTAATAATGCGTTGCCCACAGTAAAGGTGCTCGATCCAGCGGAAGTTGGGAAAAATGTCGAGTCTTTAGAAATCACCCCAACACCGGCGCAGGGCTTTGCAAAAGAAACCTCCGAAGTGGTCTTTTCTGCAAAGGATGCGTCGGGTAATGGCGTGGCCAATGAACTCATAACAACAGTGATCGACGGAGTTGAAGACATAGGGCTGACCGATAATACGGGTCGGTATTCGCGCAGCTTCACCCCGGAAGCTCCCGGAACCGTCACAATCTCCGCCTCCATCGGCACCCGCCACGAGAAAACGATCGAGTACCAGGTAGGTGAGGCCTCTGGATCGGTGCTTTCAGAGATCTCTGGCACCCTTGAGTGCTCAACGACCTACAGCAGTGGCGATGCTAGTGGCCAGAGATATGTTACCCGAGGGCTCGACGGTATTCATGGTAGCGGAGCAGGGGTCAAAATCGAGCGCAACTTTGCGTTTACTGCAAATATTCAGCACCCAGAAGCTGTACGCCTCGGATCCCAGTTTGACTACCAGCTGCTCAATCCGACCCTGAAAGCTCCCGCTGAAACTAGTGGATCCAAGGCTCGTGAGAAGCTCACATCAAGCGCCTGGAATCGCGGGCGGTTCGCCGTGCAACTCCCTCGCAATGCAGAGGTCGGGGCCCAGTGAAAAAGGGAGACCTTCCCGGTGAGATTACTGTGAATAACAACGCAGTGACCATGGCTCTCGAAACAACCGATGACGTAGATACCAGCGATCTCGCGGCCATTTCGAGCAATAGCACGGGTGGGATCACGTCAATGACTGAGGGAGACGATCTCGTGCTTCGATTCCCTTCAGTATCTCTTCCTGTTACCGCTAATCAAGAAGGAAAAATTGCCTTTGCATTCCCCCAGGGGCCTGGTTTTGCCCCTGAAGATACATTGATCAGCTTTGCGGATGTCGGAGCTTTTCTCGCACCTGGCTTCTTTTTCGATTCCACGTATCCGGTAGCTGGTGTTGTCCGGTGCCATCCGACCACGTCCATGGAGCTGCCATCAGTATCCGTGCTCCCAGCCCTCGAGAGCTTAGATATCTCTGGGCCAGCACGTATAGAGGTCGGTTCCACAGCGGAGTTCGCCGTCACCGTTCGCGACTCTCAAGGGCCAGCGGTGGGCGAGCGCGTAGAAATCAACTATGGCGACACGACCATTGCGGGTCGTACCGACGACCAAGGCATCTATCGTTTCACCGTGGACACCGCCGAAATCGGCACCCTAACTGTGACAGCGACAGCAACGATGTTAACAAAGGCCACCACTCTGGAAGTTATCAGTGACCAACCAAATGAGGATCCTGAAGATTCAGAGCCCTCGAGCAGTACACCTACAGTAACGAAAGATAGCTGGATTTGGGTGTTAATTTCGATGTTCTCTACAATCCTCGCGGGATCCCTCGGGCTGCTCATTTTTAGTCACCTCCTCCCATTTGCCTAACAGACAAGATGGCCAAGCGCCGCCCTCATGTGCTCACAGTTCTATGAGAGCTTGACTATAGGGAAATAGCGGTGGGTAAGGAAGAGAACCTCCCTCTTCCTTACCCACTTTTTTCTTAGGGCTAAAGCGGTGAGATTTGCTAGAATCGAGGAGATCGAGGGCGCCGTTGAATACGCCCTCTCGCTTTTTTAAGGAAGGGTACGGCACTGATGGCTCGTTTCGTCGATCGGGTGGTTCTCCATCTCGCGGCTGGTGATGGGGGCAATGGCTGCGCCTCCATTCATCGGGAAAAATTCAAGCCTCTCGGGGGACCCGATGGCGGAAATGGTGGCCACGGTGGCGATATCATTTTGGAAGTCACTGCTCAGGTACACACTCTCCTAGATCTCCACTATCGTCCCCATATTAAAGCCCAACGTGGCGCTAACGGAGCCGGTGATCACCGCAATGGTGCCCGTGGAGAGGATCTTATTCTGGGAGTACCGGCGGGTACCGTTGTGCTCAATGATAAAGGTGAGACCCTTGCTGATCTGACTGCGGTGGGAATGCAATTCATCGCAGCCAAAGGTGGGGTCGGTGGCTTAGGTAATGCCGCGCTTGCCTCCCATGCACGCAAGGCCCCAGGGTTTGCCCTCAAGGGAGAGCCGGGCGAACAGCACGACGTCATACTAGAGCTAAAATCCATGGCGGATGTTGGTTTAGTTGGCTTTCCGTCGGCAGGTAAATCCTCGCTCATTTCCGTGATTTCTGCCGCCAAACCGAAGATTGGCGATTATCCTTTTACAACACTAGCTCCCAACCTCGGTGTTGTTGAGGTAGGCGATGAAACCATTACCATCGCAGACGTTCCAGGGCTGATTCCCGGCGCGTCGGCTGGCAAGGGCCTCGGCCTGGACTTCCTCCGACATATTGAGCGCACAGCAGTCCTCGCTCACGTTGTTGATACGGCAACTCTTGAGGCCGGTCGCGATCCCGCATCCGATATCGAGGCACTTGAAGCTGAATTAGCCGCCTACCAGTCGGCGCTTGATGAGGATATATCGCTGGGTGATCTTCGCGATCGCCCGCGTATCATTATCTTGAATAAGGCTGATATCCCCGAGGCTGAAGAGCTCGCTGAATTTGTTCGCGAAGACCTCGAGAAGCAGTTCGGGTGGCCCGTTTTTATTATCTCAGCCGTTGCCCGCAAGGGACTCGAGCCTCTTAAGTTCAAACTTCTCGAGATCGTCCAGCAGGCGCGCCGAGAGCGTCCGCGAGACGTTGAGCAACGAGTAGTTGTTCGTCCCCAGCCGCTCGAATCAAAGGGTCGAGGCCGCGGTAAAGTGAGGGAATTCCACGTTCACGAGGACCCCGACATCGAGGGCGGTTTTATTGTGACCGGTGAAAAACCTGAGCGTTGGATTGTTCAGACTGACTTTGAAAACGATGAAGCTGTGGGCTACCTTGCGGATCGACTGAACCGTATGGGCGTGGAAGATGCTCTCTATGAGGCTGGGGCTAAAGCCGGAGCCACAGTGTCTATCGGTCCCGTCTCCTTCGAGTGGGAACCCATGACCGCAGCCGGTGTGGACCCAACTCTTACCGGGCGCGGAACGGATATTCGGCTCGATCGTAATGAGCGTAAATCGGCAGCTGAACGTAAACGCGCCTCCCAGGTGCGTCGTGGTTTGATTGATGAATTCGACTACGGCGACGGTCAAGAAGCTGATCGTGACCGGTGGCAGGGGTAGCGCGTGGAGATGGCTGATACATCCGAAGCGATTCGCAAGCGCATCGCCCGAGCTAAACGCATTGTGGTAAAGATCGGTTCCTCATCACTCACAGGGCCCCACCACCGAGTTGATCCCTTGCGCATTGATGCCCTGGTAAACGCCATGCAGCAGCGCTTTGCACGGGGTACCGAAATTATTGTTGTTTCCTCTGGTGCAGTTGCCGCGGGTATGGGACCGCTGGGATTAGATACCCGACCCACAGATTTAGCCACCAAACAGGCAGTCGCTGCAGTCGGCCAAGTCCACCTCATGCATACCTGGGGCGCGTCATTTGCTCGCTTTGGGCAGACAATCGGGCAGGTCTTACTCACCGCTTCTGATGCGGGAAGCCGTGATCGCGCTCGTAATGCCCAGCAGACCATGGAGAAGCTATTGCGACTTGGAGTCGTTCCCATTGTCAATGAGAACGATACGGTGGCCACCACAGAAATGCGCTTCGGCGATAACGACCGACTCGCCGCCCTCGTTGCGCACCTTAGTCTTGCCGACGCCCTCTTCCTCCTCTCGGATGTTGATGGCCTCTATGATAAGAATCCAAGCGAAAACGGAGCCCGCTTTATTGACGCGGTGCGTGATGAACGCGACCTGAATGGTGTGATCGCAGGTGCTGGCGGTGCCGTGGGTACTGGTGGCATGGCTTCTAAGGTACAGGCGAGTCGTATAGCCACCAGAGGTGGGGTCCCGGTGCTTCTCTCTTCGGCAGCTTATATCGGTGATGCGCTCGATGACGCGGGTGTGGGAACCGTTTTCCATCCGCAGACGCATACTCTCTCGGCTTGGAAATCGTGGGCGCTCTACGCGGCTGATTCGGGTGGAACAATCCACATTGATGCGGGGGCAGTTGCAGCATTGTCAACGGGTAAAAGCTCCCTGCTGCCTGTAGGTATTACCCAGGTGGAAGGTATTTTTCACGCCGGTGAGATTGTTGATATCTTAGGCCCCCAGGGACAGCTCGTAGGGCGCGGCGAGGTGGCCTATGAATCGAGCGTCATTGAGTCGATTATGGGATTGCAAACCTGTCAGCTGGAAGAACGACGGCCGGTGATCCACGCCAATCACCTCTCGCTCGACGGCGCTATGATGGCCCAAGAGTAGTCGGCTGGAATATATCATCCTCAGCGCCTATCGATTCGCTAGGGGCTTTGAGGATCAACCGTTCTCGGCGGAGATCTACTACCATCGGTATTTATGAATTCCGATCACCCCGAAACCGAGCAGGTTGTTGCTCGTGCACGAGTCGCCCGGTCTTTGGCCCCTACCGTTGCTCGCCTCTCGACGGCGCGCAAGAATCACCTCCTTAACCAAGCAGCTCAGGCACTCGAGGATCATGCCGAGGATATTCTGCAAGCTAATGCTCGCGATATCACCGCCGGTCGCGAGCGTGGGATGTCTGATAACTTAATTGATCGACTCGCTCTTGATCGAAACCGCATAAAAGGCATGGCCGAGGGGCTGCGCCAAGTGGCCCGACTAAGAGACCCCGTCGGGGATATCGTTGCGGGTCGCGTGATGGAGAATGGAATGAAAATGCGCCAAGTGCGAGTCCCACTTGGCGTTATGGGAATGGTATACGAGGCGCGTCCAAATGTGACCGTTGACGCCTTTGGATTGGCGCTCAAATCTGGCAATGTGGCGCTGTTGCGCGGTTCGCGCTCCGCGGCATTCTCCAATCAGGCACTCGTGAACATTCTGCAGGATGCCGCCCGCGAACAGGGCCTACCGGCAGAGATCGTGCAGTTACTACCTTGTGATACCCATGACAGTGTCACAGCGCTTGTTACCGCTCGAGGCCTCGTGGACGTTGTTATTCCCCGCGGGGGTGCAGGGCTGATTAACGCCGTTGTCCACCAAGCTACAGTTCCTACCATCGAGACAGGAACCGGCAACTGTCATTTGTATATAGATTCCGAGTGTGATCTCGATCAGGCAATCGCGATTTTGATCAATGGAAAGACCCGCCGCACGAGTGTGTGTAATGCCACCGAAACAGTCCTTATCGATAAAGCCCTTAACGCCACCTCCACTCACCGCATTCTTTCAGCCCTTATTGAGGCGGGGGTAACGGTACACGGTGATACTGAGGAATTTCTTCCTCTTGGACTGAGCGAGATCATTCCGGCGACCCAGCAGGATTGGGAAGAGGAATACCTGTCGATGGATATCGCAGCGAAAATGGTTGCTGGTGTCAATGGTGCCATTGCCCATATACGGCAGTATTCCACTGGACATACCGAGGCAATCGCTACCACCAATATCATCACAGCTCAGCGCTTTGTTGACGAGGTTGATTCGGCCGCGGTTATGGTTAATGCTTCGACCGCTTTTACCGACGGCGAACAATACGGGATGGGTGCAGAAATCGGCATTTCCACTCAAAAACTGCACGCCAGAGGTCCCATGGCCTTGCCGGAACTGACCAGCACCAAATGGATCCTTGAGGGCAACGGACATATTAGGCCGTAGTGGAAGATCATGAAGAGCTACCAACACCAGCCTGAGAAAATCGGCATTATGGGGGGAACTTTTGACCCCATCCACCACGGACATTTAGTGGCAGCGAGTGAAGTTGCGGCGCGCTTTCATCTCGATCGCGTCATCTTTGTTCCGACCGGATGCCCGTGGCAAAAAACAGATCGAGTGGTTTCACCAGGCGAAGATCGCTATCTGATGACGGTGATCGCTACAGCTTCGAATCCTCGATTCGAGGTGAGTCGGGTTGATATTGACCGATCCGGACCGACCTACACCATCGACACCCTCAAGGATTTGCGCTCTCTCTATCCTAACGCTGAATTCTATTTCATTACGGGAGCCGATGCGCTGGCTAAGATCCTCAGTTGGCGGGAATGGGAAATGATCTTCCATCTCGCCACTTTCGTAGGCGTAACCCGACCTGGCTATCTGCTCGACGATGATATCCTCCCTCCGCGTTACCGCAAAAGAGTGGAGTTGGTGGAAATTCCTGCAATGGCTATCTCATCAACGGATTGTCGACAACGAACGCAAACCTCCAAACCCCTGTGGTACCTCGTACCCGATGGGGTGGTGCAATATATCCACAAGCATGGCCTCTACCGTGCTACCTCAGAACTCAAATGATCGAGGAATTTTTCTCTTCATCGGCTGATTCATGACAGAATACTTGTGAAGCTCTACACCACTGAAAAGGAACAAAAGGATTATAGTGACCGCGACCCACGATACTACCGCACTCGCAGCCACCGCTGCGGTGGCCGCTAACGAAAAACTTGCAACAAATATCGCCGTCATCGACGTCAGCGATGTCATGGCAATTACCGAGATTTTTCTTCTTGCTTCTGCAGATAACGAACGCCAAGTGCGCGCGATCGTCGAGGAGATCGAAGATGTCCTTTCCAACCAGGGCCACGAACCCAAGCGGCGTGAAGGAAATCGGGAGAATCGCTGGGTTTTGCTCGACTACGGTTCCTTTGTTATTCACGTCCAACGCAATACCGAACGTGATTTCTATGGACTCGATAGGCTCTATCGTGATTGCCCACTTATCGAGGTTGATGGGATTGATACGATGGAGCGTCCAACAGAATGGAATGATGACATCGACCTTCGGTCCGTGCAGTCCCTCGATGAGATTCCTTTGGTTGAAAACGACCCCGACGAGGAAGAATTGTAAACTCGAGCTGTAGAACCTAACCCCTGGTTGACTCTCTATATCGCGAGAATTTTATATGACACGTCGATTAATTCTGCTCCGGCACGGTGAAACATCGTATAACGCTTCTGGTCGCATGCAAGGCCACTTGGATACTGAGCTCTCGACTCGGGGCCGAGCGCAAGCTGCTCAGGTCGCCGCATTCTTGGAAACTGTCAAAATTTCTCGAATTATTTCCTCTGACCTTACTCGGGCGAGTGAAACCGCTCGGGCAGTCGGGGAGCGCCTCGGTGTTGAGGTCACCATAGATAATCGTTTGCGTGAGACCAATCTGGGTCAGTGGCAGGCCCGTTCTCATGCCGAGGTGGATCGGCAGTTCCCCGGATTACGTGCCTATTGGCGTCACGATCCAACCTGGGCTCCTCCTGGTGGTGAGTCACGGCTTGAGGTTGCACGTAGAGCACGACCGGTTGTTGATGAATTAATGCGCGAATTTGCTCTTTGGGATCAAGGCACCGTTTTATTGGTGGCTCACGGAGGTACCATTTCTGCTCTCACCTCACATCTTTTAGAGCTTGAAAGTCATCAGTACCCACTATTTTCAGGTCTAGGTAATACCTGTTGGGCTCAATTAACGGCTCGTCCTCGTTATAGCTCAGAAATTTCGGAGGATGATGCCGAGGATATTCGGCCAGAAGATCTCATCTTCACCCCAGATAACTGCCAGAATGCTCGATGGTACCTCGACGGGTGGAATATGGGAGTCTCTCTCGGGTATGAATCGATGGGAGCCGCCGGAAACGGAGAAGCTGGCCTTCTGGGAGGAGTTTAACCACCTCGGTAGCGCCCTATTGCTAGGCTCATAGGGGTTCCCACATTATTGGGTGCAACCGCTGGGTATAAATTTTGTGGAGAAAGGGAATCTATGCCAGTTCGTATCGTGACCGATTCTTCTGCGGGACTCCCACATCATGTTGTTGATGAACTCGATATCACTGTCATTGACCTCCATATTGTCAATAGCGACCACGACCAGTCCACGTCGGGCCTTAGTGCTTTGGAGCTAACAGCTCAGTATGCGCGCCAACTTGAGCGCGGAGGCGATGAGGGGGTTCTTGCCCTGCACCTATCGAAAGAACTCTCCTCAACATGGTCAGCTGCAGTAACCGCAGCTTCTATTTTTAACCAGAATGTTGCCGTGGTAGACACTCAAAGTATTGGCATGTCGGTCGGGGCGGCTGCGATGGCGGCGGCGCGGATCGCACAAGATGGCGCGCCCCTTCCCGAATGTATCGAATTGGCGGAAGATACTCTAGCACGTTCAGCTACCTGGTTATTTCTGCCGCGCATCGAGCAGATGTGGAAATCCGGGCGCATTAGTGCCGCTACCGCAATGCTATCAACCACCTTGGCAATCAAACCCATTCTGCAGGTACGTTCGGGTCGGATTGAGTTAGCAGCGAAGACTCGAACCCAAGCTAAAGCTTTGACAAAGCTTACCGAGCTGATAGTCCAACGCGCAGCGAATTTACCAGTCTTTATAGCTATACAGCAGCATGAGGCTAAGGATGCGGCGCGCTTGTTGGAAAAGCAACTAAGGGACAATCTCCCCAAGGGTTCGGCCATCATGATCACTGATATGGATCCAATACTAGCCGTCCATTGCGGGGTCGGTGCCGTGGGAGTATCCACGGTTTTCTCTCAAGCGCCAGACGATAACTAGTCAGTTTTGGAAGGTTTTTAAACTGCTGTGCTAGGTTCTACCAGGTTCTACCAGGCTCTATCAGGCTCTACCGGTCACTATCAGGCTCTATCAGGCGCAACCGTGGCAAGGGAAGGTCTCATTGCTATTACAACACAATCGATATGAAGGCAGACCTGCTGCGATCTAAGTATGGGTTCAATCGCTCGCCAGCGGTTCCTAGAGGAAAAAGTGCGAGCTCACCTCTAGCTTCGAAGACACGTGTGGGCACAATGAGAGTGGCCCTAGAGAAGTTGTAGGCAGCTCACCTATGCTGAACGAGGCTGAGCGCTGACTGCGGCGCGCTTTTGTCATCTGTATATGCGTGGTAGTGAGGTGGCGCTGCGCAGGTAGTAGCCATATTTCGCCGTCTTTTGGTCCCTCCCATCATGATTCGAACCTTCGGCGGGGGGCGGATGTCGCCCGGTGCCATACCAGCTGCCACGCCCAAGTGTTTCCTACCTGGAAGTCCGACGTTATAGTGCCAGAGGAATTCCTGAACGCCGCTATACCCTTCCTCGGGCCTCGAGTGCGCTGACAGGGATCCCAGCCCACCAGCCTTGGGTGACTCGATACCCGAACTGCCTAGATAGGAAGATAACCATTCTCTCAGGTATAGAAGGAAATCTTCATCTTATGGGAGCTGGTTGAGATAACTCGCAACGTATGACCGAATTTAAGGTGCCCGCCTCAGTCTCTTCCACACCTGAGACGGGGGAGCGAAGAGAGTGGTGTACCACTAATCCTTGCTTTATGGGGGAGTAGCGAGTTTACTGAAACTTACTCACAAGCTCAATTAGGTAAGCCTAAGAAAGCCAGGTAGTGGACATTGTCGTCAACCTCTTTCTAGATATTGCTACCCCCTTAGACTCCTCGCCGGAAGGGAATAATTATGGCGTCGACATCCACCATCAGCGCACCAGAGCGTGAAAAACTAAAGCGAGAGCGAGAAGAGGGAAAATCAGCCCTGAAAGAATTACTTCGGCCCATAGCTCTACGTCTAGGAATCGGTCGATTCTTAGCAATTATTGCGGGATTCCTGGCCATCGGCCCCTATATCGCATTGATCCAGGTGGGCGATACCCTCTACAGCGCCTATAGTCAGGATCTGCCGGTTGACGAGCAATCTGTATGGGCGAGTGTGTATCTCCTCGTGGGAATGTTCTGCGGGCGATTATTTTTTAACGCCATAGCCTTGGCCATTACCCACTTCGCCGATATTAGATTAGCCGCGATTATTCGTCAGCGTATTCTTGATCGAATCTCCAGCGCTCCTTTGGGATGGTTTTCAAAAACTAATGCCGGCAAAGTTCGCAAAGCATTGCAGGAAGATATCGGGCAGATCCACGCCTTGGTAGCACACCAACCGGTAGACGTCACCCAAGCCATTATTACTCCTGTCGCCCTTTTAATGCTGGCCTTTTTAATCGATTGGAGGCTAGGGCTGCTCACGGTTGCGAGCTTTCCTTTTTATATCGCAGCTAATATTTGGATGCTCAGCGGCATGGGCGAAAAAACCGTTGAGATGGACGCTCACCTAGGTCGCGTATCTGCCACCATGGTGGAATTCTTTACGGGAATCTCGGTGGTTAAGGCCTTTGGGGCGGTGGGACAATCCCATAAACGCTATCAAGATGCTGCCGATGATTTCTCTACGTTTTATCTAGCGTGGGTTACGCCTATGCTCAAAGGTTCTGCCATGGCGGCCGCCTCGATATCTATCCCCATTCTGATGGCAATCAATCTGGGTGGTGGCATCCTCATGATTCGAGCAGGCTGGGTGACTCCACCAGATGTACTGGCGACCACCCTCATCGCTCTGATGATTCCCAGTGCCATCACCGTATTGAGCAATATGATGTGGGCCTATCAATTAGCAGGCGCTGCTGCCCGTCGTCTGCTGATAACTCTCGACACTCCTATTCTTTCGTTCCCCAATACTAAGCTACAACCACGAGGAAACGAGATCCGCTTTGAAGACGTATCCTTCTCCTACGGTGAGCATATAGCGGCCAATCACGTGACCATGACTCTTCGCGAGGACACGGTAACGGCACTCATCGGTGCCAGTGGTTCTGGTAAGACTACTCTAGCCACCTTGGTTGCTCGATTTAATGATCCTGACTCAGGGAGGATCACCATCGGCGGTGTCGACGTGCGCGAACTATCCACACGGATGCTCTATGACACGGTCTCCTTCGTGCTACAAGATCCGCAACTCTTGAGAATCTCCGTGCGCGATAATATCGCCCTCGGCAGGCTCGAGGCCACAATGGAGGAAATCCGCGATGCAGCACACAAGGCGCATATTCTTGACACCATTGAGGCTCTCCCGAAGGGTTTTGACACTATCGTCGGAACGGACACTCATTTCTCCGGGGGCCAGGCTCAACGAATTGCCATCGCGCGAGCACTTTTAGTGGATGCCCCGATCCTCATCCTGGATGAGGCCACGGCATTTGCTGACCCCGAATCGGAAGCAGATATTCAGCAAGCGCTGACCACCTTAGTTAAGGGTAAAACGGTGCTAGTTATTGCGCATCGTCTGGAATCAATTGTAGGTGCTGATCAGATCATAGTCCTAGAACACGGCCATGTCGCAGCAGCGGGAAGTGCAAAGGACCTCCAAGGTCATCCGCTGTATCAGCAGTTACTGACCACATCTCAATCCGCCCACCTCAGGTCGCTGGAATCTCAGCGGAAAGGACATTAAGACGTTATGAAACCTCTCATTTTCTCTTTCTTTTCGCTGAGTAGCGTTTTTCTCACTGATCCTCGGTGTCTCTACCGCGCGATCATATCTAGCATTGCGATGGGAGTCCTCGAAGGGTTGTCGCTATTTCTTATTATTCCTGCTATTTACGCTTTATCAACAGATACTCCCGCCTGGGGGCTTAGTGCCTATGGCTGGCTAGTAGTATTCATACTCTCAGCGATCATAGCGGCTGTCTTGGGATATATCGATACCCGTCTTAGCTACGCAGCGGCCCTCGATATTGTTCAGAATATCCACCGGTCAATTGGTCATCAGGTAGCACGACTGCCGCTCGGATGGTTTCAGCAGCCAATAGCAGGTCGGCTGTCCCGCCTGGTCTCGGGCGAGCTCATGCTTACCTCTGAGATCTTCGCTCACCTCATGGGTCCTATTGCTGGGAAAATGGCAGCCATTGTTGTCATCTTGGTGTGCATGCTGGCATGGAATATCACCCTCGGAATCTTGCTAGCTGTCTCTATGTTGATATTTCTCGTCTTCGTCTATCTCTCCTCGGCAATTGGTCACTACGCTCACGCTCAGGCTGAACCTTTAGAAAAAGAGATCAGTGACCGCGTCGTAGAATTTACCCACTGCCAGCCGGCCCTACGCGCATGCGGTAGGAGTCAAGATTTCGCCCCCTTAACGGCGGCAACTACTCAGTGGCGGCAACGGAAGTCCCGCTTGCTGTGGTGGGAGTTTCTCGCTAATGCCTTAACTGGAAGTTTGACTCAAGTTGTGGTGGTGGCCCTTATGACGCTCATTGCACAACTCAGTTTGGACGGTTCCCTTAGCCCTATAGAAACCATTGCTTTTATGGGGGTAACACTGCGCTTTTCCCAGTTGTTGCTGATCCTTGCGGAAAGTTCTTTCGGTCTGGAATCCAGGCGTAGTAGCGCCGAAGCATTCTACGAGGTGCTCACCGCTGAAGCGCTGCCAGAACCTCGTGAGGATGCAGCGCAACCTACGCCGGGCAGTGTGGAATTTGAGCACGTGACCTTCTCCTATCTAGAAAATACTCCCGTGATCAAGAATGTTAGTTTCCTAGTTCCACCTCGGTCGATGGTAGCCCTAGTGGGGCCTTCCGGAAGTGGCAAAACGACAGAGGCACGGCTGATATCGAGGTTCTATGAAGTAGATTCCGGAGCGGTCAAAGTTGGCGGTGCGAATGTCAAGGAGTTAAAGACACACACCCTAATGTCGCAGCTATCGATGGTCTTTCAAGAAGTCTATCTTTTTGATGACACTCTGATCGCCAATATCAGGATCGGCCGGCCCACCGCTACCGATGATGAGGTCAAAGAGGCTGCCGCATTAGCCGGTGTGACCGAAATTGTGCGACGCCTTCCCAACGGATGGGAGAGCCCGGTCGGCGAGGGAGGTAAGTCTTTAAGTGGGGGCGAAAGGCAGCGCGTGGCCATAGCTCGCGCGCTGCTAAAAAATGCGCCCATCGTGCTTTTCGACGAAGCTACCAGCGCCCTCGATCCCGAAAATGAGGCAAATATCGTGGCGGCATTTGCCACATTGCGCGAAACCTCCACTGTCGTAGTTATCGCGCATAAATTAGACACCATTATGGGTGCGGATCAGATTGTGACGCTCAACGCTCAAGGCGAGATCGAGGATATCGGAACCCATGAGCAGTTATACGCTCGCACTGGGACCTACCGTGATTTCTGGGATAGCCGAGCGAAAGCCAAAGGGTGGCACCTAGCGTAGATACGCTTCTCCGTAAAAATATCGCTGTGCGCCCGCAAATTACTCACAGCTGACCGCGCACTTTTTCTAAACAGAGCGTTTTAGGCATAGCCCTCCAGACGCTCTGACAGACGTTCTTGCAACAGAGTTCCAGCACAGGTGGGTGAGGAGTCCCATCCAGAAACCAGCAGTGATCGGGAGAGCTCTTCGTTTAGGCACTGGGATGGTAGCTTCGATCCGGTTCGATACTGTGGGGGATCAGAGGTAGCAACGCGGCTAATTGGGTACAGGGACGGAAGTTATTCTTCAGCGGGGATCGACCCTCATCAATCTAATCCGATGGGGATTACCCCCATTACGGGCTTATCGAGGAGAAAAGTTCCAATTATGAATTAAATTAGGGATCGCGAATACATCCATTTTCTCTACCAAAGGTTGTTATGTCTCTTCCCTCCCGTCGATCCTTCTACCCAAGCCTCGTTGTGCTTGTCGGCCTCGTACTAAGCTCATGTTCTACACCATCTGATACCCCTCAAACCCAGGCGGTAGCTGACCTTGAAACTACCTCCAGCCCGCAACCAGCGTGCGAGAATCCACAGCTAGATCTTCTCGAAACTGAATTTGGGCTGTGGGGATCACCACAGAAAATAAATACCGAGACCGCAGGGAAAGACAATAACTATTGGTTGGAGACAGACGTTATTGATAACCACTTCGATCCATGCGCAGATTACTCTTATATCGTTATAGAAGGCCGACCACCTGAGTTTGTTGGTTCGCAACTTCCTCCCAAAAAGGCGGTGCTCTTCTTTGCTGGTGAGCACTTCATCCCCGGACAAGATATGCCTTTTATCAATGAGGTAAAAGATATCTCCCTTGATGGTGCTACCGCCACGGTTGATTACCAGAGCAAGATTATGTACAACGGTGAAACCTTTGATTATACAATAAACTACACGCTGAGCCCACAGGACGTGGTGGAAAAAGGCAGGCACGAGCCTACTGGCAATACCTCGAATATGATGCGCACTGATTTCCATCGCTCACCGCCACCCGGGGATAGCTTCAGCTATACCCGTCTCGGCAATATCTCCCACAAGCTCTATGATTACGAGGAAGATTGGGCTGGTTACTACGTCAATATACCTATCGGCGAGATCACCATGCGGTGCACACTTTTGAGCTCTTTCGATTATAACTTCACCGATCAGGTTGACTGCCTAGCCCCAGAACCCATCTTCCCACCAGTCGATACCCGCCGTGTGCCCGCCCCGCTAATATCTCCCGGCGAGAAAGGGTACTACTCGGTGAGTATGTCATTCTCGTACCCCACCGGTATCTATACCGACTACTTAAATCTCGGCAATGCTGACTCTTTTACTGATATGAAGGATGAAGCGATTACGAAGGTTGGCAATCTATTCTTCGATACTCGTGGAGATTCAGTGCGGATCACGGACTACCATATGGAATACGAAATAGGCCCTAATCTGGTCAGGGAAAATCCGGCAGACGAGGTCGATATGTCGCGGTGGCCTACTCATATGGATAATTAACAGAGCCTATAAGTCATACACTAGCTGAAGCTAGATGAAGTCTTTTCCAGTTCTTTACGTACGCTGCTATCTCAATTCAGGCGACAAGTGGCCCAGTTTCTATGAAATCTGAGCTTTACAGGATGGTTTAAATTCGGAATTCTGGGGTTTATGTGTTTCGATCCTAGGGGTCGGTAAAACGAGAGCAACTCATTACGATCAAATGCTGATATGGTCTTGAGTCGGCCAATAACTGTGCAGTCGTGATCAATGTGCTGTCGGTTTGACAACGCTACAACTTAAAATCCATATCAGTTCTGAGTGACGTGCTTGTGGTCTGAACCGTCGCTTTAAGGCAGCTAAAGGATATCGATTTCGATTTGACGTATCTCCCGAAAAATTTGTAACCACTCAGCGATTAGATCTTGCGAGCTGATTAACACTGCTTGCATTTTAGAATTTTAAGAAACACAAATTTTGTCTTATAGCTGATACCCAAGTCTTTGACTCCGTCTTGCTCAATGCTGTAGTTATATCTGAAGGCCGTAGCCGCTTGACCCTAAGACTCTAAATTCGAGTCTTGACCTGTACCAGGTAAACGCCGAAAACTCTACAAGGCTAGACCCGGATCCAATCGGAAGTAGAGCAGACTGTTAGTGATCAATAAGTTATGAAGATTTTCCCCTGCCCCGACTTGTCACACGCGAAAGAATGATTAACTCGTAAAAACTGCTAAATTCCTCTTCTTCAACTAGTTATGTGGGCAGATTTTTGTAAGCTCGATCATGGACCAATGCGACATTGACGGTGGGATTATCACCTAGTCCCGAAATAATAGTAACGCTCACAATTCCTATAACTGCGCCTGCTCAACCAATGGGTGGATTCGTTTTTGTTAGCTAACATCTCCGGCTGTCGTGTTCGCGCCTGCTGAATTCGGAGCATCTGAGCCTTTGAGTGCACTTACGCTATTAGAGGATAGTCTCCCAGGCCTTCGTTTTAATCAGTGATAGGCGTGGACTTTCCTGGTGTTGAGATGCACCACTGAGTCGAACTTCTGGTGAGCGCTAGAGAAACGCTGGTTCGAAGTACTCCATGAGAGGCGCCTTCGAGAGCGATTGAGGCTGCCTTTGTTGAGATTTAGTTAGCGATGCAAGTGGGGTGCTCCGGTTTTTGCAATCTGGGATTGATCTCGTCGGACATCTAGACTGGGTTAGTAATCAACCTCCACAGGTTGAGTCTCTGGCTGATAGCCTAGCATCCTCGAAGAGTTTAACGATCGTCGTTGACGAAAAATTCGAAGGCTGAGCTTTCTAGTAGTAACTGACTTTATTCCTAGTCGGTGCGATCGAATTACCGATTTGATCAGGTTGCTTGTAGGAAACGATCTCAACCGCAAAATCGCCGTTTCAACCTTAGGGTTGTAAATATGCGATTAGTAGTTGCGATACAAACAAAATTGCGCTGAGTGAAACTACCGTACTGACGATGATCTAGAGGGTTTCCGGTTGTGCTCTCGATCTCATTTCGGAAATTTAAAACCTGTTTATTTTTCGACCTCGTGCAAATGCTAAACTAAGAGCAGCAGACCGTTAGCAAAATTATGAAACCTCTGCCTTAAAACCACTGGTAATGATAATCTTCGCTCTGGCCATGATAAAAAGAGACCGAAGGCTGAGATGTGCGGACGAGCCCTGATCGAACAGGTTGCTGGGCGCCTTGTAGGATCCAAAACCGCAATCCAAAATCGCCCTATTTTCGATAGTGCCCTCAAAGTGTGAAAGTCATTACACGATGCTTCACTGAATAACTACTTTGTAACGTGGAAAGGTCAAGGAATGGCCGTGCACTGTCTCTGCTGATCTTTGATGAGACGACATGCAGGATACTTAGGGACTCCGCTACAGACCGGTGAGGCCAACACTAGGTTGTATCTCGTTTTTGCTTAGGTAAACTGGCAGAGCACTTCGTCGTCTGTTATGGAGTATGGAATTCGCTAATTTCAGCTGTGCGATCCAGACCTAGGCAATTTCCTGATTGTAGGGGCTCGGAGGATATCGGTATGCGGGCCGGCATTAGGGAATCCACAAAGGCCAAGAATGCTTGCTTAATACACGAGTTGGATCTAAGTACTATACAAACTGGATTTAGCCAGCTGGAGATGGTCTCCTCGAAGGTCAGAGGCTGTCGCTATTAGAGAACAGCCTTGAGGGTCATGCTTATCTCGTCGACCTAAAGCAGGTGACCTGCTGGGTTTGGGCGAGTTGGGATGGGTTATTCTACGGTAGCGTTCGACGCCTTTTCGTCATTGAAGCGCATTATGATCAGTGATACCTCGAGCCTATCCATTTTCGAGTGTTGGGCTCGGCGCAAAGCTAATTCATGCGCCGACTTCAAATGTGCGTTGCTATACTTGGGTAGTACTAAGTTATCCTTTCCTAACAAAAACTGCGATGTTCAGGTCTTTGTTGAGCGCTTTACTACTACAACTACTACACAACTCACCAACTCGGCTGCAAGGATGAACTAAATTGCAAGAAAATGAATCTTTCAATGTGAAACTGTATCGAATCGAGATCCGACAAGGGGAAGAACTAAAGGGTCTGCTGTCTCCCGTTGAAAGTGGAAGAGAACGACTTCTGAGACCTGGGAAGATTAGCGCGGAAAACGGGGCGAATGAGAGAGAGTGTCTTCTGGTCTACGAAGTTCTAAGAAAAGATAATGTTTTGTGGGCAGAGGTCGTGGGTTTATGGACTGATATCGGTATAAAAGAAAGTGAGAAGACGTTACGAAGTGCCTTGCTGATCCGCTCGCGAAAGGATAATTTCTGTTGGGCAATCTGCTGGGGATTCGGACGCTATCTATTGAGGTACGAGAGGATTAACTCTACCTTTGGTAGAGATTTGGCAATATATTCCACCAAAGTTAAAAGTTTAAATCAAATGAAAACCCTGCAGTTGGATTTGGCTAGACGGTCGGTCGAAACCAGATTCCCCGTCGGACGTGACGTGTATGAATTCGCTGTGAATCCACTAGGGCAGTATCTCCAAAAAATCTCAGGAAAGATATTAATAGAAGGTCTCAGCGTACATAAAGAATTTAGCGTACGTAAAGAATTTTCAGTGAGTGCGAGTAACTCGATAGATATGAAACTTGGTAGAACTCCAGAAAATCTACTAAAAGACTTAGATTTGATAGAGAAGAAGTTAGAGAAAATGCAGGAGGATTCTGTATCGGACAAAGGAAATTCAAATCTGCTTTCTCTGTTCCAGAAAATAAAGCTAGTTACTGACAAGAAAATAAAGGAAAAAGCTGATAAAAAACTGGTAGAACACTATCGACTTAAGAACCTAGATACCGAATTAAGTTTTAGCTTTTATGACCCATCTTTTAGTAGATGTCAATACACCGTGAAAGGCTCAAATGCGAAATTTGATCTAGATTATCCCTTGGAAAATAGAGACCTGAAGACGATTTTTGACAAGGTTTTAACCTCTTCCCTCACGTCCATAAAAATCGTTTCCGCGGGTGGCGGAGGGAAGAAAAAACCGATAAAAGATCTCATCCGGTCTTCACTGGTGTACGAAAAAAAAGAATATGATCTCAAGGACGGAAAGTGGCGCTGCAGCCTAGGCGGAGGGGAGGCTGACCACCCTCAATCGGTATTAAATTCAGAGTTAGCACATAAAATTTACGCGGGTGACGCCACGCCAACCTGGATTGAATCCCATGAAAACGAAGAAATTAGTAGGGTTATAGGGGTAGCTGAAAATTGGGAGTGTTCCGACTTTTCGAAGCTTAAAGATCTAGATATCAAACGTCTAATCGAATCACGTTTGGAATCAACCCTGGAGTTAACTGATATCGAGTTTTTAACCGAGTTTGGGGACGGTGATGGCGGTGATAGCGTTAAATACAAATTGAAAAATATATTAGCGTATACTTGCCAATTGGACGAGAAATATGGAGGAAAAAGACCTGACTTAATCCTTTTGGAAGGCAGATGGTATAGCGTCGACCAAGATCTCATTCAGAGATTGGACCAAACCATCGAAAGCTATATGAACTTACCGAAAAGCTACCAACTTCCTAAGCTCCAATTAGATAGCGACGATAAAGCTGAGTGTGAGGGGAGCTATAACAGGCGTATTGTGTCTAGTCTTAGTGAACAATCGGAGACTCCTATAGCGTCCGCGCTTCTGGATAAAAATTTAGTCATCCTAGGGTCTACCAGTAAATTTGAGATTTGTGACGTTTATATTGAAAAAGGTTGTTATGTACATACCAAGATTAGATCCGGTGCCGGCGAAATAAGTCATCTGTTCCGTCAGGGCGTAAACTCCGCTATCGCTTTACTAAACGATAAAGAGATATTCGCAAAAGCTGAAAAAATACTGAAAGAAAAATCGAAGTCACACATCAAGCTGTCTAAACCTCGGAAAGTTGTATTCGTAATCTTGCCTTACATCAAAAATAACGGAAGCAAGAACACGAATTCCCGTGAACGAAGTAGTGGTAAATTACAATCCCTTCCCCTTTTGGCCAAACTATCCCTCGTTAGTGCTGTCGAGGAACTCAGCAAGCTTGGTCTCAAGGTGGAGTTATATTTACCCGGTGTCGAAAGTGTTCAGAAGAGGATAGGAACGATAGGTTAGTGTCAAAGAAGGAACTGAGGTTAACCCTATCGGAGAAGAAATATGAGCATATTCGCATAGTAATTTTGAATATCTAATTTAACAGGTTTTTATTGTGCCCAAATACCGTCAGTCGTTGGAGGAGTTGCCACGATGCGCGACCCGGGATACCTTTTCTTAATCCGCGAAGAGTTCCTGGGTAGTTGTATAGGGTACAACTTCTGGCAGAATTCTACATTTGTAACCGTATTGCTCTTACTGTTGGTCCAACCGAGCGATGCAAAATCTTATCGTTCCTCGTTGAAGGGGGCCACCCCCAAACCTGGATGACTGAACTGGTGCAGACAGATTCAGGTTTAAGTTCTCTCAGCTAGGCTGCGTGCAAGGAAGTTTAAATAACACGGTTAACCGTCACCATCGAAACCTTTAATATCGATTAGCAGAGTTCGGCCACATAAATTATAGTCTCGAGTGCAAGCGGGAGACTTCTAATTCTATGTCAAGGATCGATAAGGCCACTTCTGGTACACGTTGGAAGAGAGGTGTCCAGCAGTCCCAGTCAAATCGCTTTAACTTCGTAGAGTTCTATAATTCTGATTTGGTAAACGGTTTCTTCACAGTTCAGAGAGAACAGATCACGGTGTTAGAGTTTAGGGCTGGGAGGTGCCCCCACGCTCACCTATCGGCATCTGCTATCACCGGTCGTTTCGTCTAAACTACTGAATTTTAAAGATCAGTAAATTCTTCAGGATGTTACGAATTAACTGTCTTTTGATGGACAAGTTTATGGATTTTGATGTCGACCCAGTCACCAGCGGAACTATTTGTAGTAGACATACGAGTGCGAGGTGCTCTTAGCGGCTCAACCGAACTTTCATCCATCTTAACAAACCAGTTCGAAGTTTTACACTGATCTCGTGACTTTCTTGCATCACAAGTCGCGGTCCAGGCCGATCTACTCTTTGCTTGAAGGTATGGAGGACACTACTAGGTCTGAAGGCAGGTTCGCCGCCGCCGTTGTGGATACGATTCGGCGGCGCGATCGACCGACGGGCTCTATATCTTCACGCCGCATCAAAGAGCTCTACCGGTCTCACCCTGCGCAGGAAGAGCTGGCCTTTGATAATCCTCTCGACTGCACCCCACGACTGACAGTGAGCCCTCTAGTTGCGCTGGTGGTGGTGAGCGTGGGGCTAATTGGGGTCATTGCGGTGTGGCTGGGAGCTTTCGCCTACGAATCTCCAGCTCCGCAACCTGTACTCCGTGTGACTGGTGCGATCCCCACCCCTTTACCAGTGGCGCCACCGAGAACGGAGATTGTGGTGGCTGTCGTCGGCGCCGTGGAGCACCCTGGGTTGTATCGCTTTAGTGATCCTGATGCGCGTATAGCGGATGCCCTTAAGCGCGCAGGCTTTGAGAATGCCATTTCTCTGGCAGGTATTAACCTAGCCCAGCGACTCACCGATGGTATGCAGATTACCGTGGAGTCCGACACAGATGCCTCGATCGCTGATGCTCCCGCGGTATCAGGCGGCACTCCGAAGCGGGTAGCTCTCAACTCGGCGGGGCGAGAGGAATTAGAGTCTCTTCCCGGTATCGGGACAAAAACAGCAGAGGCCATCATTGCGTACCGCGAGCGCGTCGGATCTTTCAGTACTATCGAACAACTTCAGGATGTCAAGGGCATTGGCCCGAGTAAATTTGCGGCTGTCAAAGATCAACTCGTCTTATGAAAACCCAGAGCCAGGTACGCCTTCTCCCCAGCGCCGCGACTATCTGGGCGGCTATGTTTGCAGTATTCGAGGCCCGCTACCACGATCACAGTTATCTTCTCATTATCGTTGTCGGTCTTTTTATCCTATTCATCTTAGGGATCGTTCTTAGCCGTATTGATCGTGGCCAAGCAATCCTTACCAGCGGCAGCGGAAGTATAGCGCTTTTTATAGCAACGCTACGTCTCAAACAAGCAGAGAGTTTTTCTTTTTCCTCTCCCACCCTCATGCGTGCCCTCGATTCAGCCCGCGTCGGTGGCAGTGGCGCCGTGCAGCATTTTTCTCCTCCCGGCTACCCCGGATCGATCACGGTATTCTCCCCGCGGCCCTTGAATATTATTCCTGGTGAACTGGCAATGGTGAAGGGCTATCCTGACCATGGGAGGGGCCTGGGGTTAGATGCACTGATTTTCCACGCGCGGGAAGCAGTACGAGCGTCCCCGGTGCATCCCGTGCTGTCTTTTCGCCATGAGCTGCGACTAATCTTCCGTCATCACGCAGAGGAGATTATTGACGGTGACGCCGGTGCACTAGTTCCAGCCATGGTCTTCGGTGATATTTCGGGTCAGAGTCCCCAGTTGCGGCAGGATTTTATCCTCAGCGGTTTGGCCCATCTCAGTGCTGTCAGTGGAGCCAATATCACTATGATTCTCACAGCAGTAGTCGTGCTTTTAGCACGCTGTTCACCGCGCATGCGCGCATTTGGGGCGCTACTGGTGATGGCAGCATATATTTTCGTCGTAGGTATGGAGGCCTCGGTATTACGCGCTGGGTTCATGGGAGCAGTTGGCATGATTGCGCTAGTGACCGCCGCTGTGCGCGCCCCCATGAACGCCTTAGCTATCAGTAGTGGAATACTCTTGCTTTACCACCCAGGTTTTGCCACTCACTGGGGATTTGCCCTCTCGGTGGGGGCCACGGCTGGAATTATAGTGATCAATCCGTGGATCTACTGGCATCTGCGTCATATGCCAGGGCCTGCGATAATATGGAAATCTCTCAGCGTAGCGCTGGCCGCGCAGCTGAGCACCATGCCACTTGTGGCAGGCATGGCGGGCCATATCTCGGTGGTGAGCATCTTCGCCAACCTTATCTGCGCTCCCGCGGTTCCGGTGGTCACGATTTTTGGCCTCATCGCCGCCGGTTGCGTGGGGCTCGGAGAGCTAGTAAGCCCCCTTTCACATATCGGAGATTTCATCCTGTGGGTGCTCGCCCCCGTAGCCCGCTGGATTATCTCTACCGCACATATAGCCGCTCATCTCAACGGAGCCGTGATCACCGTAGCCTCACCAGTGAAGTGGGCAATTGTCATTGCCTTGTGGGCACTCTATGCGATCTCGAAGAGCCGCACGTGGTGGGTGCTAGCCTTAGCTGCGCTGGTACTTGGAGTACTGTCACTGCCCCAGCATGAACTACCAGAGCCAGATCTGAGCACTATACGAACCTACGAAGTGAATTCGCTGCAAGAACTAACAGACCAACATACTATCCCAGCAGGTACAGAAGCTATTATCGTGCGCTCTCATAAGGACGTGTCAGCAGATTATCCAACAGTGACCCAAACCGGGATCCCGGTGTACTTTCGCGCACCTGACGGTTACTCACAGCTAGAATCGAGCCCATGAAACCTGTCCACCTCATTCTTGGCGACGAAGACTTTCTCATCGAGCGCACCATCAAAGAGATCAGTGCCGCTATCAAGTCGCACGCTCCTACGGGCACGACTATTGATATCACCCAAATCCGCGCCGGGGATATCACCAAGGCGGAGCTCTTAGACTTACTAAGTCCATCACTATTTGGCGAGGATCGCATCGTCGTGATCGACCGAATGGATGAGGCAGGTAAGGAACCCGCTCAACTCATCGTCGAGCTTGCGCGAGATCCCGGACCCGGTATTTATGTCATCATTAGCCATTCGGGTGGAGGTCGGCAAAAAGCACTGGTGACGCCCCTGAAAAAGCTTGCCGAGGTCCATGAGATAGAAGCGCCCAAGCAGCACCAGCGGACCCAATGGTTAAACCAGGAATTTCGACGCCTCGGGGTCCAGGTCACCCCCGATGTGCTCCAGGTTCTCCTTGAAGGCGTGGGTTCAGATCTACGTGCTCTCTCCAGTGCCGTAGATCAGCTAGTGGCAGATACTGATGGCGAGGTTACGGCTGGAAAGGTACGTCAGTACTATGAGGGTGTTGCTGAGGTTAGCGGTTTCGATGTTGCCGATCTCGCTTGCCAGGGAGATACCTTCAAGGCCCTGGCTAGTATGCGACGAGCCTTACAGCTGGGGGTGGAACCAGCTGCACTTGCCACCGCTTTGAGCATGAAAGTATCGGGAATTGCGCGCCTATACTCCTCCCAACCGCACCCTTCCTTAGCCGGTCAACTAGGGATGCACCCCTATGTCCTGGAAAAGACTGCGCAACTAGCGCGGCGATGGCGGGGAGACAATATCAGCCAAGCAGTGATCATTGCAGCCGAATTGGATGCGGAAGTTAAAGGTCAGGGGGGAGATCCAGCCTTCGCCCTCGAGCAGGCGGTGCGTCAAATTTCGCAGCTGGCTGGCTAGATTCCTAAGATGGGGATAATGACGACCCCTTCTCCAGACCCTGAACTGCAAGCCTTTATCAACGAGCTCTTTCACCTCGCTCGCACCGGAGGCGAGCCCGCCTGCGATAGGCTGAGGACGCTCGTTACTCTGGGGCTTAACCCCAATATTAGTAATGAGGAGGGCAATACTCTCCTCATGATAGCCGCCTATAGCGGCCATGCTGATATTGTCCGGGAGTTAATCAATATGGGGGCGGACCTAAATCAATTAAACGACCGGGGACAGTCCCCGTTGGCAGGAGCAATATTTAAGAAGTATCCAGAGGTCATTGCTACTCTGATCAATCACGGCGCTGATCCTCATATCGGTCATCCCAGCGCCTATAACACCGCAAAAATGTTTGGACTCAGCGACCTTGTAGCCCACCTTGACGCTCACGATTCCGGTGACAAGCGCTGATATTATCGGGTTGATCATGCTCAACCTCATTGGGATGATCAGCCCCGGACCGGATATATTTCTCCTCATCCGACTAGCCACAAAATCTCGGGCGCATGCCCTCGCCGCCACTCTCGGTATCGCCAGCGGGCTCACGGTGTGGGTGATCGCAACGGTTGTGGGAGCCTCCACCCTGCTTCATGCTTATCCATCGATCATGGGGGCTATTCAACTTATCGGCGGCTTATGGTTGGGTTTTATGGCGAAGAATGTACTCACGTCCGCTCTCGCCCAGTACCGGAAGGGTACTCAGCTCGATATTGATCACGCGGCACGCTTAGGTAGCCTCAAATATTGCTATCGCCTGGGCCTAGCAACAAATCTGTCTAATCCCAAAGTGGTGCTCTATTTCGCAGCGATTATCGCACCATTCCTGCCACCCAACCCACATATCGGCCAAGCGCTCCTCGTGGTGGCAGTCATAATAACGACCACCGTTCTAGGCTTTTCTACACTTGTTATGGCCTTCTCAGCTCGTCCGGTGCGTCACGTATTCTATCGCTTTAGCTATATCGTGGATTTTATCGCCGGCGGATTTTTTGCAGTTGCCTCAATTGGTTTAATCATCGCAGGGTTATTTTAAAAAAATCCCGCTGATCGGTGAGGATCAGCGGGATTTTCTTAAGCCATCTTATTTAAAGCTGTGGCCATACGGGACTTCTTGTTTGCCGCATTATTGCGGTGGAAGACACCCTTGGTAACAGCCTTGTCCAGTTGACGCGAAGCAACACGCAATTGGTTTTCGGCGCCGGCCTTATCGCCTTCGGCAACTAGAGCGCGGAATTTACGGATCTCGGTGCGAACCTTCGAACGGATTGCCTGGTTGCGCTGACGAGCCTTCTCGTTGGTGAGAACGCGCTTCTTTTGGGACTTAATATTTGCCATGTGTATACCTCTTATTCGGATATCTTAGTGCACCACGGCTGCTACGAGTTGAAGTTCGCGGCGATCCCAAGGTCCTGACCGCTCGAAGATGAACTTAACCACCATGGTGGTGTTGTTTCGGACAACGAACGAAAACCTTACCACCTCCGCTAACTAAAAGCGAACACGTAAGCAGTTATTTCCACCCGAATTCACGGCGCAAGCGATTGGCTATCGACTCCCACCGGCGCGGCGGGATCACAGCCCCCTGGCGCCTAATCACGATCTCTGGAACCTGCACTAATTTATCAAGCCTGGCCCAGGCATTCCGCCCCGTCTCATCCCACGGCCCTGCCCCTATTTCAGCCCATGATGAACTGAGCGCATGTGCAGGATTAGGGGAGGTAATCAGGCCCAAAAGCTTATCCCCACTGCGGCCCACCACGATGAGGGCTCGTTCGAAATCCGGTTCGCTCGGGCGGGTAAAAAAAACCACTTCGCCAGGATCGACTTGGCCATCCATATTGGGGGCATAAATAAGCCCGCGCGGATATTCAGCGGTGTCGACGACTGCGATATCAGCGCGCGCCGGAGTGCGAAGGTGGTGGGCGTCGATTCGCTCAGTGAGCCCGAGTTGAGAGGCGAGAGCCTTCAGGCCCTTATCGAGATTGGAGGTTTCGTCGCTTCGAAATAGCCTCACCATGATCGCCCGCAAGATACGTCGCACTAAGGAATCCGGCTTCATAATCTTTCAGTTTATCCTTCTGAAGCATCTCGAGGGGGCCTAAGTCGGGAGAGTATACAGAGGTGGGGTAAAGTCGGGAGAAGAATTGCAGTTGGAGAAAGGGATTAAATGGCCAAGAATTTCGCGGAGCAGACTTTTTCGGATCTCTCCAAGATCCGTAACTTCTGTATTATCGCCCATATTGACCATGGAAAATCGACCTTAGCGGATCGTATTTTACAGTACTCCAATGTTGTCGATGCCCGCGATATGCGCGAACAATACTTAGACAATATGGATATCGAGCGTGAGCGCGGCATCACTATTAAGGCGCAAAACGTTCGGCTACCCTGGGTGCCGCGTTCCGGTGCGCACAAAGGTGAAGAAATCGTGATGCAGATGATCGACACCCCGGGCCACGTTGACTTCACCTATGAGGTTTCTCGAGCGCTCGAAGCCTGCGAAGGAGCTATCCTCCTAGTTGACGCCGCCCAAGGCATCGAAGCTCAAACTTTGGCGAATCTCTACCTAGCCATGGAGAATGACCTCGAGATTATTCCCGTACTTAATAAGATCGATCTGCCAGCCGCAGATCCAGAGAAATATGCCCAAGAAATTGCCCATATTATTGGATGCGAACCAGATGATGTTTTGCGGGTGTCAGGTAAAACCGGTGAAGGCGTTGAAGCTCTCCTCGATAAAGTAGCCGAATTGGTGCCGCCACCGACCACCGATCACGGCATTGATGCGCCGGCGCGCGCCATGATTTTCGACTCGGTCTATGACACCTACCGCGGCGTGGTTACCTATATTCGTATGATCGACGGGAAGCTGACCCCTCGACAGAAAATTAAGATGATGTCGAGCAGTGCCGTTCACGAGTTGCTGGAAATTGGCATTGTGTCGCCCACCCCCAAAAAGTGTGACGGCTTAGGCCCTGGCGAAGTGGGATATCTGATCACTGGCGTCAAAGATGTACGCCAATCCAAGGTCGGAGATACCGTTACCTGGGCCCAAAACGGCGCCGAAGAGGCTCTGCAAGGCTATGCTGATCCCAAACCCATGGTGTACTCAGGGCTGTTCCCAATTTCGCAAGCCAACTTCCCAGACCTGCGTGAAGCACTGGAGAAATTACAGCTCAATGACGCTTCATTGTCCTGGGAGCCGGAAACCTCTGTGGCTCTGGGCTTTGGCTTCCGCTGCGGATTCCTTGGATTGCTCCATATGGAGATCACCAGAGACCGCCTCGAACGCGAATTCGGCCTTGATCTCATCTCCACTGCCCCCTCGGTGTCCTACCGTGTGGTAGCCGAAGATGGGAGCTCAACTCACGTACACAACCCTTCAGATTGGCCTGGTGGAAAATTACGCGAGGTGTGGGAGCCTATCGTGAAAACCACCATCATCGTGCCCTCCGAATTTGTAGGTAGCACCATGGAACTCTGCCAATCCAAGCGCGGACAAATGGGAGGCATGGACTATTTATCGGAGGACCGCGTAGAACTGCGTTATACCATGCCGCTGGGTGAGATTATCTTCGATTTCTTTGATTCTCTAAAGTCGCGCACCAGGGGATATGCCTCGCTGAATTACGAGGAAGCGGGGGAGCAGCAAGCCGATCTGGTCAAGGTTGATATTCTCCTGAACGGCGATCCAGTGGATGCCTTCTCGGCAATTGTTCACCGTGATTCCGCTTTATGGTACGGCAATAAGATGACGAAGAAACTGAAAGAGTTGATTCCACGCCAGCAATTTGAAATCCCCATTCAGGCCGCGATCGGCGCCAAGGTTATAGCCCGTGAAAATATCCGGGCAATGCGTAAGGACGTGACAGCGAAATGCTATGGCGGCGATATTTCTCGTAAGCGGAAGCTTCTTGAAAAACAGAAAGAGGGCAAGAAGCGCATGAAATCCCTTGGTTCCGTTTCGGTCCCACAGGAAGCCTTCGTGGCAGCACTGAGCACGGACGATAATTAGTCACGGCCCCAGCCCGCGAGATTTTCTCCTCGCGGGAAGCTTAAAGATGCCAGCAACTTAAAGGCACCGGATATTCCCGGATATTCATGGGTGCTAGCTCATGAGAGTAGACCACTGCCTCAAAAGCAAGTGACGTGTATCATAAGTACCCATATTCCCTATTCCGCAACCAGTATGAGGAGAGAGCTGCACCATGACAAGGATTCCCCGAACCCTATTAGCTATAACTCTTGCTGGTTCGATGATCATGCCTGGCCCCGCCCACGCACAGATGCCTCCTCTACCCGCCCTATCCTCTCAAGGATCATCTACTGATCTTATAGGCGACTTTTTGGTGCATATTAAACGCAGCGTGGATGATTTTCTAGCACGCATGAGCCCAGCACGGCCGCTGCCACCTTATGATCAGCGCACGGATGAAGCGGTGACCATAGCGCTCATTAACCAAGAGCGCACACGCCGCGGCCTCTATCCGCTCGTCTTCGATGACGTCTTGTATCAACAGGCACGCGGGCATAGTCAATGGATGGCGCATAATCAGTTCCAGCCAAGCGTCGGTATTACCAGTGGTGAACTTATCGCTAGCGCCCCTGGCGTGCTCAGTGGTCAAGCTTTCCACCAGTGGAACAGTGTCCCTGGTGAACGCGCGCTGCTGCTCAATCCGAGACTCACCAGGATCGCGGTCGCGGCACACCGAGCCGTGGATGGGCGCATCCTTTATACCGCACTCGTTCGCTAACAAGGATGTGTAGCGGTGCCGCCTGAACAGTCTCCGTTATGGGAGATGTTCTGCAAAGGTGGTTAGAGCTCCTACCGTCAGCGTGGACGAGTAACTGCCCGCATTCTCTTTCGATCCTCATCATTCGGGGTAGAAATATTAGGGAGATGCTAAGTGTGAGGTGACCTGCGGGTCAGGGTTTACCCTGCAGGTAGAAGAATATTTGCCTCACCTTACCCGTTAGTCGTATTCCTGCCGTCCCCGATCATGGCTCCTCATTTCTGGCTGGCCAGGGTCAAAAAATTTGCCTGGCCCACTATGACAGACTTCAGCTTGGCTTAGGGCATGCCCGTAGCATCGCTATCTCCAAGCTCATCTAAAAGATCTTTGTGAGTGATCCTTAACCTACGATGCGGAGCGATATCTTTTACACTCTAGATTCAAGTATTGAGGGGGCGAGCGTCGAGGTGCTCATCTTAATAGCGAGCTTGTCAGGCTTGTTGGTGAGTCTTAATTCAATACACAGGCAGTGCCCCAACTGCGCCGGGCAGAATACGAGCCTGCTTTTATAGAACTATGATCTTGGGAGTAATAGGCGGTCTAAAGGTTTTTAGAGTAACCTCCGCAGTGCGTGGTGGAGTCGGCGCTGACGTGCGGGATATGAACGAGTGCGTCATCAACCTATAGTATTAGAACCTGTTTGATTCTAAGGTACTTATATCTGATTAAGGATGTGCACGATCGCTACTTCACATTCACCGAGCTCCGCGACGTCGGATCCCACTCCGACTTCTGCTCGTAAACGGTTTCATTTTCACACTGACCCGACAATCTTCGCCATGGCGGCTGGGACCATCGGTGCATTCGTCCTCGTCACTTTGATATTTGGGGAGCGGATACAACCAATATTTGCCAGTGCATCAGCGGCCCTGCTGAAAAATTTAGGCTGGATGTATATCGGAGGTATTTCCTTAGCGCTGATCTTCCTGATCGGCATCTTCGCCTCCAGCTACGGCCGGATGCGTTTAGGCGACGACGACGACGACCCCGAGCATTCTCTCCCCGTCTGGTTCGCCATGCTCTTCGCTGGCGGCGTGGGCGCTGTCTTGATGTTCTGGGGTGTTGCGGAACCCATTAACCATATTTACAACCCTCCAATGAATAATGTGGAACCCATGAGCGCAGCGGCCGCCGAGCAGGCATTCGCTTTCACGTTCTACCACTTTGGTATCCATATGTGGGTCATTATGGCGCTACCAGGCCTGGCCTTGGGCTACTTCATCTACAAGCGCAAACTGCCACCGCGTCTGTCTTCAATCTTTGCCCCCCTCTTAGGCCCGCGTATCTATTCACTACCAGGCAAATTCATCGATGCCTTAGCAATTATTGGTACGGTCTTCGGCATCGCGGTCTCGGTTGGCCTGGGAACGCTGCAGGTCAACGCCGGCCTCAATAAGATTTGGGGGGTACCCCTGGTGGGATGGGTGGAATTACTCATCATCATTCTTATCACCGTGGTGGCCAGCTTTTCGGTCGCGAGTGGGCTGGATAAAGGTATAAAGATTCTCTCCAACCTCAATATTGCCATGGCCGTGATCTTCATGGTCTTTGTTGTCCTGACCGGCCCCACACTCACTCTTTTGCGTTCCGTGGTCGAGGCCTTCGGAATCTACGGTGATTGGTTGCCGCGCCTGATGTTCTGGACAGATTCTTATAGTGATAATCCTGGCTGGCAGGGCAAGTGGACCGCTTTCTACTGGGCGTGGACGATCTGCTGGTCGCCGTTTACGGGGATGTTCGTCGCTCGAATTTCCCGCGGACGCACGGTCCGTGAATTCATCGGCGGTGTGCTCATTTTGCCCACAATCTTCGGAGTCATTTGGTTTGCCATCTTTGGCCGTGCGGGCCTGGAGATCGAGCGTGCTCAGCCAGGCTTCCTCACTGTGCCAGTGGTGGAGCAGGGTGACGTCTCTGCAGCACTCTTTAATTTCCTGCAAGCGTATCCGCTTAGCTCCGTGGTCTCGGTCTTCGCCCTGATGATCGTCATTATCTTCTTCATCACTTCTATCGATTCCTCGGCGATGGTCAACGATATGATGTGCACGGGAGAAGAGAACCAATCGCCGACGGCCTATCGTATCGCTTGGGCCGTGATGATCGGCGCGGTAGCGGCAGTGCTGCTCATCGTTTCTCCCGGCACTGGTATCGATGTTCTCCAGCAGGTTGTCATTATCGTGGCCTTGCCCTTCTTCCTCATGCAGTTCGTCATGATGTACTCGCTTTTGAAAGGGATGAATGATGATCGCGCTGCGATGGCTCCCTTGGTGACGAGACGGTGGGAAAAAACCGATACCGCCGAGAAGCTAGCGACGCACGAGCAGCAACCAGCTCCCGGATTCGATGAGGACGGTAACATTTTGCCGACCCCAGAGTTTGAACAAACGGCGGATGGAACTGTCATCATTTCCGGCAATGTGATGATCGACGGCGAGTTAGGGATTACCGGCAGTGTGAACGACGACGTCGAAAAGGACGATATCGACAAAGAACGCGACCAAGGAAAATCCTCTCAGTAAAACTCTCCCTCAGGGCCTCCTTTTAGCATTGTGCTTAAAGGAGGCTTTTCCCAATAAGAAATTCTAAAAGTTAAGAGGATTATCAGATCCATGAGCTGCTGTGATCACCCAAGAAGTGCTTTTTTGTCCATCTAGCTGCGCAGATAGATATTTGGATGCGCAGCAAAGGTGAGTTACCATGGTCGGTCGTATGCGGGACGGTTTAACTGACATAGGAAAACCTCATGAGTCCGCGCGCTACCAAATCTTGTACGCAAATATAAATTTTTAAGGATATTGATGCTTTCATTAAAACCCCGAGCCATAGCCCTGTGTGCCGCCGTCACCGTGGCGTGCACCAGCATGGGTGTAGGCCTTCCAGCAGCTATCGCTGAAGATAAAAACCTGAGTATCGAGCAAACTCTTGGTGATGCCAACCTGCAGGCTGCGGCGCAGATCGATACTACCCAGACGGTGAAGCTCAATATCTACAAATATGACGGCGAGTACGAGGATGTAGAAGGCGCACCGCAAAACGCCCAACCGCTAGCAGGGGTCACCTTCAAAGTGGAGAAGGTCAAAGATGACGCAGGTAACGCCTTTGACCTTACGAAGGCTGCGAGCTGGAAGAAGCTCAACGACATCGTATCGGCCGAGAATGCCAATGCGACGATCGCAGCCCTTCAAGCTGACGACAGCGTAGCTGAGCAAAGCAAGGAAACCGATGGTCAAGGTCTCGCCGCTTTCGAATTTGCGAACGGCGCTGGCGTTTACCGCGTGACCGAAACTCAGACCCCCGAAGGTTATTCGGTGACCTCACCCTTCCTCATCACCCTACCAACCCCCAATGGCGATGGTGATCAGTGGGTATATGAGCGCACGGTTTATCCAAAGAACCAAAAGATTGAGCCGATTAAGGAAGTCAACGATGACACAGCCGCCTTGGGTGGCACCCTTAGCTACCGACTCAGCTCTCGTGTCCCATCAACCAATCTCACCCAATTCAAAATCACGGATGATCTGGTGGAAAACCTCCAGTACGTCGATGGTTCCTTGAAGGTGACCGTAGCCGCGCGGACCGCCCAGGCGGGAGATATCCCAACGCTGGTAGATACTGAGGACTTTACTACCACCACAGGCTCTAATCCCGGTGATGAAATAGTTGTTGACTTCACGGAAAAAGGTCTAGCCAAGCTCGAGGCTTTCTATAAGACGCACACCGATGCTCAGGTCTTTGTGGAATTTGACGCCACAATCGTCTCGCTTCCGGATAACGGGCGAATTGATAACAAAGCAACCTTTGATATCAACTCCAAGTCGTATTCCACCACCCGTGATGAGGACAACCCCACGCGGACGACCTTCGGCAACCTAACGATCACGAAAACTGCTGGTGAAGAGAATGTACCAGCTAATGAGCTGGAAGGTGCGGAGTTCGAGCTCTATCACTGCACCAACGATTCCGGCGCCTGGACGCTCAAGGGTAATGCTCTCAAGACCGCTACCCAGAGCACCGGTGTAGAGCAACAAGAAAAGCTGACGACCAAGGTCGTCTCGGATGAGGCCAAAGCCCAAGGATTCGGTATCCCTATCAAGTCCTACTCAACTGGTTCGGGAGAATCAGCAAATAAGTTCTGTGTCATCGAGACCAAAGCTCCCGCAGGCTTTGTGCGCAACCCAGAAGTTATTCCAGTGGTTGTGACCGAGAACGAGAACGGTCCGGCTGAGTTGACGGCAGAAGTGGAGAACCAAAGGACAACCTTCCTCAACCAGCTACCATCTACTGGTGCATGGGGAATAGTTCTCGTCTTCCTTGTCGGTCTGGCTTTGCTTGCCCGTGGTCTTTATACCACCCGCCGTGATTCCAAGGCCACAGCCTAAAAGCTGAGCTAAAAGAGCGGGGTGGATCCCGTCTGTCCAGCACCGACGGGATCCAGCTGCCAAAGAAGTAGGGAAGGGCTTGAAATTCATGCGTCACCGTCAGCGAAGAGCACGAGACCGGGTGCGCATGCGAGGCCCTCTCTATATCATCCTGGCTGTTGTGGTATTTCTCGCCCCTGTTGTTCTTACGCATCTGAAAAATAGCGAACAAAATCGCCTGGCCGAGTATTACTCGGAGAAGGTAATGCAGATGGAAGCTCAGGACCGATCCACCCTGCTTGACCAAGCGCGAGAGTATAACCAGAATCTGCCCGAGTTCGGTTCACCAGATCCGTGGGTGCACGGTGTTGATACCTCAACCCCTGGCTACCAAACGTACCTTGACCATCTGAATGTAGATTCCATGATGGCAAGGCTGCATATACCGTCAGTCGGTATTGACCTTCCCGTCTATCACGGCACCTCAACATCAACATTAGCTCACGGGGTAGGGCATCTCTATGGCACCGCCCTTCCTGTCGGGGGAGAGGGGACCCACGCAGTACTGACAGGTCACACCGGATTGGCTACGTTAACGATGTTTGACAACCTCACCCACGTAAAAATCGGTGATATTTTTACCCTTGATGTAGTGGGCGACACCCTCGCTTATGAGGTCGATGATATTCGAATAGTACTGCCTGAGGATATCTCCAGCATCAGGCCGATTGCAGGTCACGATCTTCTTACTCTCGTTACCTGTACTCCTTATGGTATTAATACGCACCGTCTGCTCGTCCGTGGCCGCCGCGTAGATGTGCCACATCACCAGGATGAGCGCCGGTATCGCAGCCCTTGGCAGCTGTGGATGACGATAGCTGTAGGAATTTCGCTAGCCGCTTTGCTGTATTTAGTCATCTTTATGTTAAGGCGGCGAAATAAGGCGGATACGCAGCAGATGAACGGGGAGTTATAAGTGCTATTACACTCACACCCAAGAGTATTGGGCCTGGGGAGATCACTCATCGCAGCGCTGCTGGCAGTATCTACAATCGCCCTTGTCATAGTCCCCGCCCATGCTCAGGCTCCGCGACATTTACAGATTGTGAAGACCTTTGCTAATCCCACCCAGCGCACCGATGGCGTGGTGGGACCAGAGCAGCTTATTGGTGCTACCTTCACAATTCGCCAGTTGTTCGGCCTGGGGGAACTTGACCCCAGCCAGTTGAATGATCTCATTCTGCGACGCCCTGAGTTGCTGACATCTGATCCGCAGGTCAATACCGGCCCTGTGATGCACGCGCGAACAGATGATAACGGAGTTGCTCTATTCTCAGGTCTCGAACCCGGTATTTACCAGGTGCGAGAAGACGCCCGCAGGATGGGAGATACTCCTGAACTCGTGTCGACGCCCTTCCTAGTGATCGTCGATCAGCCCTCGACCGCTGTGCGAACGAAAATTCAACCACCATCTGTGACCAAGCGTGCAGACCGCGAGACCGCCGATTGGGGTGAGACTATCGCCTATAGCATCACCGCCCAAGTGCCCCCGGTAGATAGCAACGGCCAACTTCACCGAGTGGAATTCTTCGACTCGCTCGATACCAACCTAGACTTCGAGGGCATCGACACTATCGTGGTGGAAAATCTCGACGGCTCAGTCCGTCTGGAGGCCAATGACTATCGCACCAGCGTGGAGGCAAACGAGGTTTCGATATCCTTGAGCGACGCTGGCCTTACAACGATATCGCGGCTTCGTGCAGGCCACCCCGAAACCACCGTGAATATTAGCTTTCGAGCACGGGTGAAAGCGCCACTCTTCCCAGGCACAAAGATTTCGAATACGATCTATGCCTCCGCGGATGGATACTGCCCAGCCGACACCCAAATGGCGGGATGTTTAGGCGCCTACCCAGCGCTGAAATCTGATACCGCAATAACCCACGCACCCCAGATTAGCTCTGGAAGCAGCATAGTGACTGGTGTTGTTGTGCCACTTCTAGCCGTCTTTCTAACGCTCGGATTTGGGTGGCTGCCACTTAGTCAGTTACTGCTTCATCCGCCTAGTAGGCCCGACATCACGCAGGATAAAAATTCGTGGATGATGCAGTCGCCGATAGGTGCATTGGCATCGACGGGGGCTAGTGTTTTAGGACTCGTTGGACTAGCCCTTCTTCTCGTAACGGTGGGCTTGTGGCTGGTGGTCCGGCGGCGACCATCGGGAGACGAAGATGGTGTTTATCCTAAGAGCGAGTCCTAACAGTGGGAGCACAGATTCATATTAAAACCAGAGATTATCGAGGAAACATATTGACAAGCATAGTGCACCGGGGGTACGCCCTGATTGCTATAGTCATCGTGTTCATGGGGCTTCTTATAGTTGTTGGCGGGCCCAATACTCTAGCGCGCGCTGAGGATGCATCGGATTTCTCCGCAACTCCGGTAGCGTCTCGGGTGATCCCCACACCAACTCAGGAATATGAGGGTTGCGAATTTCGCGTGTCCAGCCCGGGGTCGGAAACCGAGCTCTTCGCTCCGCAATTATGCTGGTTAGATCTTAGCCAAATTGATAATCCATGGGACGGGCCGCAACTGGTGAGACAAAAGATTGGTGATCTCACCCTTGAGTTCAATGCTGAAATAGTAGCGGGCAGTTCCTATCTTATGGATGTGACTTCGGAAGTTATTTCTGGAGATGACAAGTCGATATTTGGGTATGATCGTGACGGAATGGTTAACTTCGGCCTCTCCACGGAAGCAGGGCGAAATGAGCAGTTAACTAGTGACCGACTCGAACTGAGCAAGGCGGGGGCTAAAGTTAAGCGACCCGTGCTGCGAGCATATCTGAAGCATACGTTTGGGGGAGAGGGAAAAAAGTACGCCGTGGTGCGTTTGAGCGATATCCGGGTGATTGGCCGAGATAATCGCGAGTTGAAGAAATACGACCTCGTGGTCATGGACGCCGAAAGAACCACAACACGCAGTAACAGCTACCATGAGGCGATTACTTTACAGGCCGACTCGCGCGGGAAAATCCTTCAGCCTCTCTTGCTCTACAACGACGACGGTAGAACTTGCAAATGGGCGAGTACCCTAAATTTCACGTTTGAAGGTAGGAATGCCTGGGGTTCTAGAGCTGCAGCTAACTGGGAAGTCGACGGAAAGACCTTCGACTACGCGTGCTTAGTTGATTATACTGTGACCCAACCCGGAGCCTTCTTAACCTCCATTCAAAATCCCACTTCTCTAGAGATTGGTCTCTATACGTCGAGCACGAGCGGCGGTAAACAAGGCGTCGCCATTGCGCTCAATGTGGGGCGTATAGGCGGCCATGTCGATGCTGATACCTCAGCCGAGACCAAAATTCTCGGGAATCAGACTGTTTTCGACTTTGAGGCGGGTTCTACCAAGGATGAATTCGAAGCAGTTGTGAATTCGAGTACCGATCAACCAGCGCGCCAGGATGCTGCACCCTTCGCCACGCTACTGCGCTCGGTGCGCTACGAAGGAGGGATCCCTCGAGCCTCGGATCCTTATACTTTCCGTTCTCAGGCCCGCACCCCAGATGGTACTAATGTCTTCGACAGATACGATCCCGAATGGACCTGTCAATTAGGGAACAGAAAGCTGCAAAAGGGAAATTTCCCAGCTGGTTTCGTGGTAACTAACGGCGATAATACTTCCACAGTGACCTACGCAAACGCAGAAAATGAGCCCGTCTACTGCGCAGTAAAGTGGAAGCCTAAGTTCAATAGGGCCTCTCTCACTGTGGAGAAAAGGATCGACGGCCTCGATCCACACACAGACCGCGCCTACAATTTCCGCTACCAATGCACACCCCCTCCAGGCTTCGACAAAGCCTTCGGCAATCAGCAACTCGACGGAGACTTCGTGCTGGGGCAGGGCGGCGATCGCACGCTGACCCATCAAATCGACGGGCTCGTCGAGGGCGCGACGTGCCACGTCAGTGAGGATCTTTCCACCGACGACGTGCCCGATGGTTACAAACACACACTCACCTGGAATCCCGAGCAACAGGCAGGGACTTCTCCTTCTCTCACGCTTCGTGCTGAGGACGATTCAGCGAACCGGATCGTGGCAATAAACACATATGAGCGGAAATTGACCGCCCTTAATGTGACGAAAAAGCTCGGAGGGAGTGCGGCTGCAACGCTGGTAGCCCCCGGGCAACAACGCCAGGTCAACTTCGGCTTGACGTGCGAAGGCGTGGACGAACGCATAGTGGCCGTGGAGCTGCGTAATGAAAACGGAACGGTGACCACGACCAAGGCGACAAGAGTACCAGGGCTTCCCGCGGGCTCTATGTGTACGCTTTCTCCAAAGTTCAAGGTAGACAACCCTGATATTGTGCTGCGCCATCGATATATTGTCCTCGATGGCAAAAATATTGAGCAGAATCAGTCGGGGGACTATATATTCCGGTTAAAAGATGAAGATGGTTCTGTGAGTAACCTTGCTATTGATACCGCGTACGATAAAACTACGACGGTAACGGTGACTGCAGCAGCCGCCGGCCCAGCCCGGGAGGTAGGGGAAGTTCCCAACCGCGATCTGAGCATTGGTTACCGTTGTGTAGCTGGGCAGGAGACGGTTCTCGAGGGGCGAGTTGCGGCTGCACCCGGCCAGTCTGTTGAGGTAAAAGGAGTCCCTGTCGGTTCCCTGTGTGCACTCGATCTCGATACCTCCTATAACTATCCTCAGGCTAGGTTGCTACGAGACCAGTCCACCGTGACCATCCGCGAAGGTCGAGAGCGGACAATTCCGCTGCTAACCGCCGAGCAACCTGTTATCGAAATCAGGGATACTCAAGGGCAGCGCTCTCCAAACATCACTGTATCGGCATGGTTCGCACTGCGCAGTGTCCCAGTACGCATCGTGAATATCCAACACGGGGCTCCTCAAGGACTCGAACAGGCTGAGTTCATCAATAGGATTACCTGTAACGGAGAAGATTTCTCATCAGCTACAACCCTCGCTAAGGCTACGAGCGCTGCTGACTACTCCGCTGCTATGGCGCAACCGCCACAGGGTGGAATAATCGTAGAGCTGCCCGCTGGTGCTCGTTGCGAATACCAGCTCGATGGCAGTGCTCTGCAGGCGCGCCCAGACCTCGCGGTAACCGCCGATGACAGGAAACCTTATAGTCAGATGGGACTCTGGGACTACGCGGGAGTCGCAGACTCCCGGAACCCGCGAGATCCCTTAAGCGCGGACACCCGAGTTGATTCGACCATGAAGCAACCAGTTGTGAAGTTTTCAACCCCGAATACGGTTCCATCGCCTTCGAATCAGGACGTGGCTCTCACCCTCGCCTCGGAGACTTTTTTCCGAACAGCCACTGTGACAGTCAGCTTTCATAAGGAAGCGGTGGGTGCAGTCTCATCTAGCCAGGAATTCCAGTTCAGCTCCAATTGTGAGCCTTCTGATTTCACCTTACGGTCTGGTGAGACTCATCTCTTCAAAGACGTGCCCGTCAATACCACATGCCAGGTCACCGAATTGATCGACGATCATCACACGATTCCTCAGGCGCAGTGGGAACCGCATGATATTTCTCCGCGGTATCGCATCGATCAAGGCGAGATCAACCAGGCTGCAATGAGTCAGGGTGCGGTAACTGAAGGGCCCGCGTGGACCTTCACGGTTCTCCCCGTTGCCGAAGCGGAGGATACCGATAGGCACGGGGATAAATGGACAGTGACTGCCCGCAATACCATTCCTGGAATCGCACTGGACAAGCGCATCAAGGGGGCAGGGCTTTCAGCCCTCACCGAAGCGGTTGCAGGCACCGTTGTGCTTCCAGCGCAAGCGGAAGCCATGGATATAACCTACATAGTTCGTAATCGCTCGACTATTCCTCTGGAAGCAGTGACACTTCGTGATCCTTCTCTTGCAGGTGCGGAGATCCTCGCAGACGGTCAAACGCTCCTGATATCCGATGATGGCCTCATCCCCGCTGCAGCGTGCGAGATAGAAACCCTTGACGCCGAGGCGGAGGTCGAATGCTCGATAAAGGTCAAGATCCCCGGGGACCCTCGTCGTTTTTATCACTATCGTGGTTCTGCAGCTGAGGTCACGGCAGTGACAACTGGGCAGGAAAATCTCCAACAGGTTAGTGATATCGCTGGTGCTAATGCGCTGCGACTATCTGCAGCTGTGGCTCAAATGTTGCCACAAACTGGATTGCAGTCGCTGGTACTCTTCCTGCTTCTGGGTGTGATCATTCTTGGATTTGGCCTGTGGCGTTATATGCGGGAATCATAGAGAGGAACGGGATCTGTAGTGGCAGCAGTGGCACGTATTAAGCCCACGCACCATGCCCCTAAGCGTGGTAGAGGCAAAAGCCAACGGCGCCGCGGGATGCTGAATATCATCCTTGGGATAGCGGTATTGCTTTTCCCCATTGTCTCGACTTTGTATACCGATTATCAATTGGATACGAGGGCTCGCAGCTACGCTGAAAAGGTGCGAGAGATTGAGCCGAGCGAGGTGGTACGCGAATATCTCCACAAAGCCCACGTATATAACCAAAACTTGGCGGAAAGCGGACATCACGCTTTTACTCCCACGCCCGAATCGCCTGGCTACGACGAGTATCTGGATACCCTCAATCCCCCTGAAACTTCTGGCATGATCGCCAGATTGGCGATCCCATCACTCGATATCGATTTACCCGTCTACCACACCACGCGCCCCGAGGTGCTCTACCACGGTGCTGGACATATGTTCGGCTCTGATGTGCCAGTTGGGGGGCCAGGGACAAATTCGGTCATCTCCGCACACACGGGGATGGTTAACGCCAGTATGTTTGATAATCTCCCGCGCATTAAAGATGGCGCGGAGATCTACCTTGATGTTCTAGGAGAAGTTCTCGTTTACCGGGTGACCGGAAGGCAGGTTGTTGCCCCAGATGACTATCAGGCTGTGACCTACGAAGCTGGCGTCGATAAGTTAACTCTTATCACGTGCACTCCATATGGCATCAACACCGATCGTCTCCTAGTGTCTGCTGAACGCGTGCCTCGGGAAATGCCGGAAATTTCTCAATCATGGCGGCCGGTGTTGAGTTGGTGGATGATGATCGACCTCATCATCATTGCGCTGGTGATAGCGTTTGTTTTGTGGCGTGAGTGGCAACGGCGGAAAGAGAACACGAGGGACGCGGGTAGTTCCAAGGACTAGCCTAAAGATTAGGGTACCCTAAGTTTTTAATCCTGATAGGATGGAACAAGCGACGCTAGCGGATAAGCGAATCGCTTGCGTTAAGCCCTGCCTGACAGATATCACAGGGCATCTACAACCCACCAAGGAAGTGAGAACCATCGAGAGCGCAACCGCGTCGACCCCCTTCGTCGTTTACTTTTCGTCGGTGAGTGAAAATACTCATCGCTTCGTTCAAAAACTAGGCTTCGACTCCGCGAGAATTCCCCTGAAACCCAAGCAAGAGGGGATGATTCGAGTAGACCGCCCCTTCGTTCTCATAGTGCCTACCTATGGGGGAGGCAGCATGAAAGGCGCGGTTCCGCCACAGGTTAAGGCATTTTTGAATATCCCCGAAAACCGCGCACTTATTCGCGGAGTTATTAGTGCGGGCAATACCAATTTTGGGGAGGCCTATTGCGCCGCGGGGCAGGTCATTTCGCAAAAGTGTCACGTTCCCCAGCTCTACCGCTTTGAGCTCCTTGGAACCAGCCACGACGTTGACATTGTCCGCGATGGACTCCGCAAGTACTTTGCCCCCGAGCAGGCCGCATCCCCAGTTTGATCCCACGGTACAACGCCACAGAAAGTCAGTGAGAACATGAATACGGATATCCCACTAACAGGGCGATTCCCGGTTCTCATCCGTAACTTCGGATCGGGTCGGTCCACAGAGCTCACCAGAATGGGGTTGCGGGTTCTTTTGGAGCACGAGAAAATCGGCAGTCCACCCTATGAGTGGGGGATATATAGCCTGTATGGGCCAATCCAAAAATTTGGATCTACTTTCGATCGAACTGCACAATCAATGCGGGCAGCACTAGCGAAGCAGTACCACGGACTGAGCGCTAAAGATATCGAATTTGAGTATTTTGCTGATTGCTGTGTGCAGTCGGCGGGCGCGGATCCTTCCAAGGTGAGTCTTTGGCTTCGCTTCTTATGGGACCCACATATCATGTCTGAACAACGTGAGATTTTAAAGAACGCAAAACGGAAACTGATCACCCACCTACGACATAACCCAGAAACCTTCGCGCAGACCAACCTCAGTGGTTTCGATCGCTGCGTGCTTGTGCTCCCTCGAAGACTGCCCTTTAATCGACTGTCTGACTATTTCGCCCTCATGGGCGGCAGCTATATCTACCTTCTTGAAGACTTCGCTTCGGGTCAGACTCCCGACCTCTTCAACCCCACGTACGTGCCTGCTGCGGAGGAACTAAGCGGTGAGGTAGGGGAGTATCTTGATGGCCAGTAATGGCCAGTGATGGCCAAACCAAAGGAGGTAGTTGAAAATACCTACTCCGGCTCTCGAAGGGTGGGACTGCGAACCACAACAGTGTCCCTCTGAGAAAAAAGAGACTCTACGCGCACGATACACTCATAGAGTGTGGGAGCTATGGGCTCCGCGTAGTAGCTCAGCTGCGTGAGATATGCACGGATACTGGCGGTACGTACTTGGATAGCGGTTTTATAAGCTGCAACAATCCGCCCCTCCAAGGAGCGTTGTACAGTAAATCAATATCTTTCTCAACCACCTGTTGGCGTTCACATTTCGAGGGGAACCAAGAACAGATCACTCGCGGTGCTGGTCGGCCAGACGGGCAGTCTTTACTGTCTCGCTTTCAAATAACACCGAAGCATCAGTAATTAGCAGCTCGAGAGCCAACGGCTATAGTCCCCAAATCGCCACCTTATGCCCAGCCAACGAGGGCAAGCGTCTAAAAGACTCCCTGATTATTGACGTGAACGAACACGCCTCAAAAGTCGCTTACAAACACGGAGCAGCCGGGCGACCGGGAGACATGTCACCCGCAGCAAATCGCCTAACCATGGCCAGTCGCATACGCGGATACGTCACCACGTGCACAAGCTCGGTCTACAAAGCCCACAGCGCTAGCGAGAAAGCCACCAGCAGCGAACGCAAAGCACTCGCCACCATAGGGCGCAGGGGCGGGAAAAAGACCGCAGAACGTCTAAAGTTCGACCTCAACGGCGACTATGCCCAAGCCCAACGCCAGACACTCGCAACAACCAACACACGCCGAACTAAGAGCGCTAAGGCGGATATATGAACCATTGCGGGGTGGTTCCTTAAAGGAAACGCCGAGATAGAACAGTGGCCGACTATTGCGGACGCGATGGAAGAATTTGGGGTGCCGCAGCCTAGTGTTCGCACGAGGGAGTAGGAGTCCTCCAGTCTTTTATCGGAGTTGGGATGGTGACTACCTTAACTAACCTCGCATTTAGCGCAAAAGCTCTAGAAAAAGAAGTCTTTTGAGGCGTAAAACCTGCTGTTGAGGTTTCTACATGTCTCCATTTTCCTGTCGGTGTGCAGCAGTAGATGACAGTGTGCGACCAATCCCTACCATGAGCGCCCTGGCACGGTGATTGTGCTGGGGCGCTTTGGTGGTGCTGTTGTGGTCTTGGTGTCATTCATTTTAGTTCACGGTTGGTTAGTTGTTGTGTCTATGGTTGCTGGTTTCGCGGCTCGATTCGCCGTGGTGTTTCTTGAGGGCTGATTTTTCTTGGCACGATTTCATCGCTGCAGTATCTCACCATAATCTCGCTTGCCCGGACCCATTGAATCACTTCACCGAGGGCATAAACACCAGAGAATGCCCAGGAAGATGCGTCGAGGTGAACTACGATCGCAGCCACCTCGCGCGACAGAGCGAGAACCGTTGACCGGGCTGCCGTTATGTCTGAGGCAGTACGGGTACTTTCTGCAACGCAGCGCACAGACTGATCCGTATGACTGGCTGGAGGCTTGAGATTCCTTGTGCGCAGGCATTGTTGTGCAGAGTGGAGATATTTCGAAGCTCTCCTCGCCAACCGTGTGGTACTTTTGTGGGCGCCTTTTTACTGTGTGTGGTCTAGCTGCTGCGCGTGATACTGAGTCGGGCTGTGAAAACTTCAATTTTCCTGCAAGAATGAAAAACATGGACGGGACCCTTGAGCTCTTACGCCACACCCTTGATGGCGTTGTATACCCTGCAGATGCCGCTAAAGCGCAGACACTGAAGAATCAGCTGGATGACTATATTATCCCGAGGATCACTGATCTTGATGCCCCACTCCTCGTAGTCGTGGGGGGTTCAACGGGGGCCGGCAAGTCTACTCTTGTCAACGCGATTGTCGGGGAAAACGTGACAGCCGCTGGGGTTATTAGGCCAACTACCCGCCAACCCACCCTTATTACGAATACTGCCGATGCGCCATATTTTCGATCGCAGCGCGTGCTTCCCGGTCTTCCTCGTGAACACGGGGAACCTGATACCCAAGCGCTGAGCCTGCGCATTGTCGAATCGAATCTCATCCCAGCTGGCCTAGCGTTGATCGATGCTCCCGACTTTGATTCCATCGATGATACCAATCGCGCCTTGGCCTCCCAGTTATTGGCCGCCGCAGATTCATGGGTCTTTGTGACCACACCGGCACGTTACGCAGATCAAGTGGTGTGGAATTTCTTATCCGATGCTGCTGCCCGACATATTGAGGTCGTTGTGATTCTCAACCGTATGGATCAACAAGCAGCGGACACGGTTCCCGATGATCTGCGCCGAATGCTCGAAGAGCGCAAACTCGACGCCGAGGTATTTGTGGTGCCATTTGTCCAGCACGAACTACTACCGGTGGAATCTATTGCCACTTACCTCCACGACCTTGCACTAGATACCGCCGCGCGTCGAGAGATCTCCCTGCGAACAGTAGCCGGTGCCCTAGATCAACTCGTTCAAGCCACCGAGGAATTGGCCGTTTCCTATGATCGTCGCCATGAGCAGGCAACCCAGCTAGCTGTAGCTTTCGATGATGCCTATTCGAGGGCCTGTCAGCATATTATCGACGCCACCTCAGATGGACACTTGCTGCGCACCGAAGTCATGGCGCGGTGGCAAGATTTTGTGGGAACCTCGGACGCGTTCCGAGTGATTGATCGCTGGTTTTCTCTCGCCCGGGATCGAGTGGGCTCCTTTTTTACCGGCAAACCCACCCCACTGCGCGAGGTGGAAACGCAGATTGAAACCGGCCTTCATGCGGTAATTATCGACGCCGCCGATACGGCTGCGGGGCGATGCTGGTCCTACCTCGGCTCCCAAGCGCCCAAGCTACGCGATCAGGCTTCTCATGATCTAGCCCGCGCCGGTGAAGAGATATCCGAACGGGCCGCAACGCTCGTGCGGGATTGGCAGGCAGACTTGGTGCGCTATATTGAGGAAAACGCTGCCTCTAAACGCATGACCGCTCGCCTCGCCTCACTCGGACTCAATGCGGTGACCGTCGCACTTATGATTGTGGTTTTCGCTTCCACGGCAGGGCTAACTGGTGGTGAGATCGCTATCGCAGGTGGCTCAGCGGTATTGGGCCAGAAATTGCTGGAAACGATCTTCGGTGAGGAAGCCGTCAGGCGCATGGCGAAACGCGCGCGCCAGGATCTCGATGAACGCGTCGCAATCCTTATGGCTGATGAGCGGGCTCGCTACCAACCGGTGACTGAGCAGCTCATTGTAGGTACCCCAGCTGAAGCGCTGAGAAGCTCAGCTCGTCAAGCCCTCGCAGAGGTTAAATATGTCTAAACTTCAGCACCGTCTTCATGCCCTCGAAGCAGCGCTCACATCTCAGTATCTCTCCCCAGAGGATCGCGACGCTATGAATAAAGTGCTTGTTCATGCGGCTGCGAGGAGAAAACTGTCATCTGAGCACACGGTGGTGGGATTCTTCGGTGCCACAGGCTCAGGGAAAACATCACTTTTTAATGCCATAGTCGGAGAAGATTTGGGTGCCTCCTCACCGAGACGCCCCACAACCTCGGCACCGTTAGCTGCGATCTGGCAACCAGAGGGGGCCAGCGAACTCCTCGACTGGTTAGGTATTGAAGACCGGCGCACCCGTACGGGTAGTTTCACCGCAAAGTCAGGGCCGCTTATTCTGCTTGATCTCCCAGATTTTGATTCAGTTGATCAGAGTAATAGAGAAATTGCGAGCCGGTTGGCAGCCCAGGTTGATGTGCTCGTGTGGGTGACCGATCCGGAGAAATATGCCGACCGGATTATCCATCAGGATTTTATTCGGCCCCATGCGAGTCATTCCGCTGTCACCCTTGCCGTGCTCAATAAAGCTGACAGATTAGCCCCCGCCGATATACCGGAGGTGACAGCATCGCTAACAGGGCTTTTAAACGATGACGGGTTAGACAATGTTTCGGTACTTGCAACCTCCACTCTTACGGGAAGTGGTATCACCGAATTGCGCGAGGCTATCGCCACTATAGCGGCGAGCAAAAACGCTCAGAGTGCTCGGATAGTAGCAGATATTCACGCTCTGAGTAACCGCTTGGTGCCTGCCCGTCATGGGCAAGTAGGGGCGCACGCTAAAAAGGAGCTTGATCGCTCCCTAGCCCAGGCAGCAGGGGTCGATCGCCTCGCTGAGATTACTGCCGCAGCGTATCGACGGCGATTAGGTCTACGCACAGGTTCACCCCTTCTGACTTGGGTACTAAAACTGCGCCCCGATCCTTTGCGACGCTTGGGATTGCGGGAGGAGCAGGATCACAGCGATGTGCACCGCAGTTCATTGCCTGCCCTTGATGCCGCAAGTAAAGCGATATCCAATAAGGCGGTGCGCACCTATACGCATGCAGTGGCAGATCAATTACCGCACCCGTGGGATTTAGCGGTCATTGAGCAAGGAAACGACAGCGCCCACGCACTTCCAGAAGAGTTGGACCGAGCAGCAGCGCGCACGAAACTGCCCGCCCAACCTTCGGCAGCGTGGGGGCTTTCGACCTTCATCCAATGGATAGCGCTCTTTATGGCGCTTATGGGGGTGCTGTGGTACCTCGCTGTCGCCTTCATCCCTGGGGTGCTCACGCCGCTGCTTGGCGATAGCCTCATACCCGCCATTGAGGGATGGCCTTATCCTACCCTTTTGATACTTGGAGGAATACTTATAGGCATACTTCTCAGCCTGATGGGAGCCGCCTTTGGTGGGGTGATTGGAGCGGTTGTTAAAGCGCGGACGCGGCGGGCACTAAAGAAGGAGATCGCACAAATATCTACCGCGACGGTCGTGCGTCCTGTTGCAGTTATTCGTCAGGATTACGAAGATTTAGCGCGCGCGCTTCGATCACTTGCCTAGGCGTATCAGCCGCCGCCTAAAAAGGGCGCTTCGGCTATGAGACAAGAAAAAGCTCACACCAATAGGCTTATTGGTGTGAGCGGATAGGTATGAGCTCTGCCGGGTCAGAAATCTGGCAAGGATACTTTAGATGAAGTGTACTGGGTTCTCGAGGGTACCGATCCCATCAATGGTGATGCTAACCGTATCGCCTTCCTCCACAGGGATAGGACCTGGAGGGCACCCCAGGCTAATCACATCTCCCGCCTTCAACGTTATATATTCCGAACAATAAGAAATGGCCTGCGCAGCGGACCATATTTGATACCGCGTAGATGAATCGACGAGGTCAAGGCGCTGACCGTTGCGCGTAAGGTGGGCGGTGATATGAGCATCATCAGGGTTATCGAGTTCGGTTTCGATCCACGGGCCGATTGGGCAGAAGGTATCGAGGCCTTTGCCCCTCGACCATTGGCCATCCTGCCCCATCAATGCTGGTGCCGACATATCATTGCAGATGGTATAGCCCAGCACATATTCTAGGGCCTCATCCTCGGTCACTTTCTTACAATCCTTGGCCATCACCACTGCAAGTTCAGACTCGAAGATGGATCCGCGTGCTACTTCTGGGACCTCGATATTATCCCTAGTGCCCACAACCGCAGAGCTCGGCTTGAAGAAAATAAACGGAGCGCGATCCTTCTCGGGATCAAAGGGCCGATCATCGGCTAGATACGCACATGCGAGGGCGACCACTTTCGATGGCGTGACGGGGCTGAGGAGGCGTGCCGATGTAGGGATTTTTTCGCCAGTTTCTTCAGCTGTTAGAGCAGCAGTGAGGTTGTCGGCGTCGAGCACGTGGTATTCCTGATCAACGCGGGCATATAGCTCGCGACCGTGCCACTCGATTCGAGCGATCTTCATGGTTCTTCTTTCTCTTCATGAGTTCCGAGGGTGCTCGGTACCTTTCTTAGATTCTTAACCAATTATTAGCTATTCGCAAGGGTTTTCATACTGTTAGATTGCTCCCATTCACAGCCAACGAGAGTATGCCAAAGCACAAAAATCCATCGCCAGGCCATAAGCATTGAGCCAGAAAAAAGCCCCACCAGATACGGTGGGGCTGCTACGGGGTATTTTAAGAATCGACTTCAGTAAACTTTCGATCCCACGCCGACCGAACAGGGTTGGCGTCGGCAAGCAGGAGATCGAAACGATCATTGGCGATTTCCACAATTTCGGCGAGAAGAACGCGCCGCTCTTGCTCATCGGAGTTGCCCAATCGGCGAATACCCGATTCAATGATCGATTCCACAGTGTCAGTAGTATCAAGGTAGGCCACATAGGGAAGGCCGAAGCGTTCCTTATAAGCACGAGAGATATCTTGGATCCGTTGGGTTTCTACGTCATCGAGATCATCGATACCGATAGAACCACGGTCGGAGGAAATTTCTCGCGAGCTGACGGTATCGGCCATCAAGAGAGCCGCCATATCGGGGTAATCGTTAATCAGGTTGAGTTTGTCCGTTTCGCCGGCGGTGAGCACAGATACCTGGATAGCGCTGCGTAGCTCGTTAATATCAGCGAAGGGGCGAGATTGCCAAGCGCGCTCCAGCGGCCAGGTTTGCTGATTGAAAAGCGGCCGCAGTGCCGCAACGAACTCTGCCTTGTTCATAGCGTTGAGATCGGCTAAAGATACTCCCTTATCGCCCGTTCGGGCGATATCCGAGCCCGCCGGTTTCCCGATATGGAAGAAGAGGAGATTGAGCACGATCGCTGCGATAGCTCCGATAGACATGCCCGAGGAAACGAAGATACGTGACCACTCGGGAAGAGCCAGCGCAATTGACGGTTTGAAGGTCACCAACATGGCCAAACCGAGAGCGGTGCTCACGATGACGGCATTGCGATTGTCGTTGAGATCAGCCTTCGCGATGGTTTGCATTCCCACCCAGGCAACTGCAGCAAACATTGCGAGTGAGGCGCCCCCGAGCACGGGGGAAGGAATCGATGCGACAATGGCGCCCGCCTTGGGAAGGAGGCCGAGAATGATCATAAATCCAGCAGCAGCCGCAGCAACCCAGCGCGATTTCACATTCGTAATCCGCACCAGCCCGACATTTTGGGCGAAGCAAGTATAAGGGAAGGAATTCATAATGCCGCCAAGGAAGGTGGAAAGACCATCTGCCCTCAGCGCGCGCTTAATATCATCTCGGCGGATTCGTTTTTTCACGATCTCACCAGTGGCAAAAACATCGCCCGTCGTCTCCACCATGGTGATAATCATGACAATAATCATCGAGATAATGGCCGCGATATTAAATTGCGGGATACCGAAGTAAAAAGGCGTAGTAATCCCAATAGGAGCGGCTTCGGCAACTTTATCGAGGTTGGCATCGCCTAGAATTAATGCCACCGTGGTGCCCGAAACCAAACCGATCAGGATGGCAAGAGTACCGAGAAATCCTTTGAAGAAGCGCTGAGCGAGAATAATAACCAGCAGCGTGCCAGCTGCGTACGCGAGATCTTTGGTGGCCGGGGTGCCGTCAGCATAATTGGTGAAATCATTAGCTGAGACAAAAAGGAGCGAAGTACCCATGACGAGGAGGACAGAACCTGTCACAACAGGGGGGAAGAATTTTAGGAAGCGAGCGAATATGGGGGTGGCAAAAAATGTAAAAAGCCCTGCTACGATCACGGCTCCGTAAATCGTTGGCAGGGCTTCAAGGCCACCTTCACCATTGGTGACTCCCATCCCGATGGCGATGATGGGGGCGACCGCAGTAGTGGTCACGCCTTGAATAATAGGAAGGCGCACACCGACGTGCTTTCCAATGCCTACCGCTTGAATCAGGGTAGCAATGCCGCAGGTCAGTAGGTCGGCATTAATGAGGTGGATGGTAGTTTCAGCGTCGAGATTGAGCGATCCTGCTATCAAAAGGGGCACGATAACCGCACCGGCGTAGAATGCCAGAACGTGCTGAAGGCCGAGAGCGGCGAGCCGCGAGGCACCGGGGACTTGATCCACTGGGTGAATAGGTGGCTGTATAGGCGGCGTAATGCCTGCAGCGGAAGTCACAAAAATCTCCTTGGGAGTGTGCAAATCGAAGTAGTGTAGGGAGAATTTTAGCCGTGTGCGCAGCGAAAAGTCCTAGGAATAGCGACCCCTTGTGGTTAAACGAACAGTGCCATATAAACTGTGGTTTAGATCATGGGGCGGGTGAAGGAGAATGATGAGTAGATTCAATCAAGCACAGGAAAGAGCGACCGCAGCCCTCATGGACGCACTGCGCCAGTGGGTGGGGGTCAAAGACTGCGAACTCGGTGAAATATTAGTAGCCGGCACCCCATGCCCAGAATTTCACTGGGCCTTTAACCTCAACGAGATTAGCGTAACGATAAGCCGTACTGGCAGCTATGTATTCCAGGCGATATTTGTCAACGAAATAGATAGCCAAGAAGAGTATGAAGAGATTGACCAGATTCGGACCGCTCTTACTCAGCACGGAGCCATTGATCCTACGCTCGCCCTCAGCGACCACCAGCGCAGTCAAGCCCTGCATGCCCGCCGATATATGGCAGTACAAGGCGCCCCCGAGCCCTTAAGGACGTGGGTCCACGAGCTGTTCGACGCGCTTATAACCTTCCACATGCCCATAGAACCAGCGATTAGAATCTCTGATTTCATTGAATTACACATGCGGAGAGGAACTGATTACTATCTGCTCGGTATCGTAAAAAACGATAAATATATCCTGGAATACGAAAACGCTCATGGTGAAATCACTGGCTGGCAGGAATCAGATCCTAAGAAAATGCTCGAAAGACTATTAGCTTTGGATCTAATCGTCCCCCTATAAATTTGCGGCGGGGAAGGATGGCTCAGCTTAATCAAAAGGATCTGTGTGTGGGCTACGCCGCGATGCATGGGGTGACGGATCCCCGCTACCTAGCTAGGGAGCGAAACGCCTCGAGATTACAAGAATCAGTACGACCATACTGAGGGCGCTGTTACGCAGCGGTGTCGCTACGTAAGACTTTCCGCTGCTAGTGAGAGCGTCGTGTTCGGTGCTTAGGACATGAGCCTTCGACAGCTCGTAATTGCCAACAGGCCTCGATACACTGTGGCTATGCCTACATGGAAAGAAATTCTCGACCATAACCCCAACCACTCCGAGCAGTACGCCCAGCGCTGGTATCGATTCCAAGCGGAGGGCCGCGATATCGTTGGTGAAGCACGTTTAATTGATGCGCTCGCGCCCAGGGGGGCGAAAATCCTCGACGCCGGCTGCGGAACAGGCCGGATAGGTGGATACCTCTCCCAGCAGGGTCACCATGTTGTAGGCACAGATCTCGATCCCGTGCTCATTGATTATGCTCGCAAGGATTACCCCGAGGCGCGGTGGGAGGTCGGGGACTTATGCGTTGATCCACTCCCGGGTGACAATTACGATCTAATTGTCTCAGCCGGCAATGTGATGGGCTTCCTGCCACCTGAGGGAAGGTTGCCTGCTTTGAAGAATATCGCGCGAGTGTTGAGCGCGAACGGTCGCGCTGTTATTGGGTTTGGAATCGGCCGTGGCTGGCTCTTTCCCCACTTTCTCGAGATGGCACGCGAAGCTGGTTTTAAAGAGTCACTGCTGCTAGAGAGTTGGGATGGACGACCTTTCGAAGCCGATTCTGAATTTTTAGTTGCCGTTCTAGAAAAGCCCTAAAATATTTACCCGCATGCCAGAAGTTTGGCACGCGGGTAAATTTTTTAGTAAACGGTGAAGCCGAGTTGTCTAAAGACGTCTCGAGTCTTCTCCACTGACTCTGGTGTGGGAGGTTTGACCCCCTCGAGGGTGTACTTCATCCCCATGCTCTTCCACTTATCTTCACCCATATTGTGGAAGGGCAAGACCTCAATGCGCTCGATATTGTCCTTCCATTTGCTCACAATATCGGCGACTGCCTGGATATTCTCCTCGGAATCAGTGAGTCCTGGAACAAGGACGAATCGTATCCACACTTTCTTACCGAGGGCGTTGAGGCGATCGCCAAATTCCAAGGTGGGTTGCAGAATGCGCCCTGTAACCTCATGGTAGACCTCCGGGATACCGCTTTTAACGTCAAGGAGCACGAGATCGATATTTTCAAGATCGTCGTCGCTCAGACGTGAGCCAAGGAAGCCTGAGGTATCGATGCAGGTGTGAATGCCGGCATCATGAACCTCTTTGAGCACTCGCCTGGTAAAGGCGATTTGGAAGAGGGGCTCGCCGCCGGAAATGGTCAGCCCGCCGCCGCTGGCCCGGAAGACGGTGGAATAGCGCTTGATTTTGCGCACAATATCCTCGACCTTCTCGAGGGTCCCTTCCTTCATCTCCATGGTGTCGGGGTTGTGACAGTATTGGCAGCGTAGTGGACAACCCGAGAGGAAGAGTGTCATGCGGGTGCCTGGGCCGTCGACGGCGGTGACAAGCTCCCAGGAGTGAACGAGGCCGATATCGCCAGTGCGACGGGCGGCAATGAGTTCGGGGCGTTCGATGGTGAGGTCGATGCCTGCACCGATACCCTGGGCAACACCGCGAATACGCGGGCCCGAGCCAGGGGCGAGAGTTACAGTGGTGTTAATTCCATCAGCCATAGTAAAAGTTCACGTCCTCGAAAGAAGTATAAGAAAACGCGCGAAAGCTGCAAATTATCAGTTTTCGCGCGTCCGAAGATCTACGCTCTATTTAAGCGTTGTGGTGGAAGGTACGCGAGAGAACGTCGCGCTGCTGCTCCTTGGTGAGCTTCACGAAGTTCACAGCATAACCGGACACACGAACGGTTAGGTTCGGGTACTTCTCTGGGTGCTCCATAGCATCTTCTAGGGTAGCGCGGTCGAGCACGTTGATATTGGCGTGGTAGAGGCCAGAGCCCATATTGTTGCGGGAACGGGCAGCTTTCATATCAGCCATGCGCTCTTCGAAGGATTTTGCAGACATTGGGTAGAACCTTTCTGAAACTAAGTAGTTGTATATGCACCTCAAATATTTGAGGATTTTTCCTGCTTGGGGCCCATCTTAGTCGAAGATGAGCCCCAATTTCTAGACTTTTAGTCTGGAATATGGCCTACCCGTTTGGGCAGGAAGTATCCATGATAAAGCCAGCGTCGAGGATGCCAACCAAGTTCGCAACCTGCTCTTCCTTGGTACGGCCCAAGCCGGAAGGAGTGATCGTATTGGTCAGCGAAATGCCGTCAAGGGCGTCCTCATAATCCAGCTTGCCCACCGAGAGCATGGAAGCAACCATACCGTGGGAGTCGAGGCTGTTCTCTGGGTTAGCGCCCGGTGCAAATGGGGTACCAGCCTTGTGGCCGGATGGGAATGCACCAGTAGCCTTGCCGTAGACCACATTCGAGGTGATGGTCAGCACCGACTGGGTAGGAATGGCGTCGCGGTAGAGTGGGATCTCTTTGATCTTGCTCATCACGGTGTGCACGATGGTGGCCGCAATATCGTCGGCGCGATCGTCGTCATTGCCGTAGATCGGGAAGTCGCCCTCGGTGACGTAGTCGACGATGAGACCTGTTTCGTCGCGAACGGGAGTGACCTTGGCGTACTTAATGGCGGCTAGGGAGTCTGCCACGATGGACAGGCCAGCAATGCCGCAGCCCATGGTACGAATGATCTCAGAGTCGTGCAGTGCCATCTCGATGGACTCGTAAGCGTAGCGGTCATGGCAGTAGTGGATGATATTGAGGGCTTCCACATAGGTGCCAACAACCCAGTCCAGCATGGCCTCGTACTTATTCCACACATCGTCGAAATCGAGTGGGCCATCGCCCTGAACAGGCTCATATCCTTCAACGATCTGCTTGCCAGTCACCTCGTCACGGCCGCCATTGATGGCGTAGAGGAGGGACTTGGCAGCGTTGACGCGAGCGCCGAAGAACTGCATTTGCTTACCAACCGCCATCGGGGATACACAGCAGGCAATGGCTGCGTCATCGCCCCAGCGATCACGAATCTGCTTATCGGACTCGTACTGTACTGAGGAGGTCTCGATGGAGATTGCCGAGCAGAATTCCTTATAACCGTTAGGCAGGTTCGGATCCCAGAAGATGGTGATATTAGGCTCTGGTGCTGGCCCGAGGTTGCGCAAGGTTTGGAGCAGACGGAAGGAGGTCTTGGTGACCATGGGGCGACCATCTTCGGCGAAACCAGCATCGGACCAGGTTGCCCAATAAGGGTCGCCCGAGAAGATCTGATCATAATCGATGGTGCGCAGGAAGCGGACGATGCGAAGTTTAATAACCAGAGCATCGATAATTTCCTGAGCGTCAGCCTCGGTAATCAATCCACTCTTGAGATCGCGCTCGAAGTAGACATCGAGGAAGGCAGACAGGCGTCCGATGGACATAGCGGCGCCATCCTGGCTCTTCACAGAGGCGAGGTAGGCGAAGTAGGTCCACTGCACGGCTTCTTTAGCGGTGGTCGCGGGGCCTGAAATATCAAAACCATAAGACTGTGCCATGGTCTTGAGCTTTTCGAGGGCGCGAATTTGCTCCTGGTGCTCCTCGCGGTAGCGTGCCCAGTGCTCAGAGAAATCTGCACCATTGACAGAATCCTTTGCGGCCTTCTTCTCATTAATGAGGAAGTCCACACCGTAGAGGGCTACACGGCGGTAATCGCCAATAATGCGGCCGCGACCGTAGGCATCGGGTAAGCCGGTAATGATATGGGAAGATCGAGCCGCGCGAATGCGAGGAGTGTAGATATCGAAGACCGCCTGGTTGTGGGTCTTGCGGTATTTCGTGAAGATTTCCTTGACGCGCTCATCTGGCTCAAGCCCAGCCTCGCGAATGGCCGTCTCAACCATGCGCCATCCGCCGTTAGGCATCATGGCGCGCTTGAGTGGGGTGTCGGTCTGCAGACCGACGATAACGTCATCGTCTTCGCTGATATAGCCAGCTTTGAAGGCGTCGATATCCGCGGGGGTTTCGGTATCAACGTCGTAGACGCGCTTCGCGCGCTCCACTTTGAGGTAGTTATTTTCTAGTTGATCCCAGACGCGGAGAGTTTTTTCGGTGGGGCCTGCAAGGAATGAGGCGTCACCTTCGTAGGGGGTGTAGTTTTCGAGGATGAAATTGCGAACGTCAATATTTGTTTGCCAATTTCCGGGTGCAAAATCCTGCCAAGCAGTGGTGCTCACGAGTAGTCTTTGACCTTTCTGCATATATTAATTTTCTAAGTCGACTGTAGTGCTGAGGAATAATCCCTAAAGTTCTCGGCGCCCCTGGATGGTCGAAGTATGACTTCGACGTGCACCGCTTCCGGCATGCCGCTTTTGAGCAGGCACGCTGTTCCTCAACGTCCTTACCTTGAACCAATCTACCCGTTCTAATAAGAATTTCCATAGATTCAATGTGTGGGCTTATTGACAAATAAGCCCGCTCGGACTTTTGGCAGTTCAGGGGCAGTTAGGGTTATAACCCGAAAATGTGCAGTTTTCGCCGCTATTGAAACTGGTTTTATAGAACTTAGGGGGTGGTAAATCGGGAAAAAGGGGGTGAAAGTAGCAGTTTTTACCGAACTTATCTAATCGGGTAGGGGGTGTGGAGCCCCCGATTGTGGGGCGTATATGCGGCGAGTCTATTGGGGGTGATAGGGGGTATTTTCTCTGTGATATTAATGCGGTAGATGGGGGATAATCGGGGGTACTTAGTGGGTAAAATCACAAGGTGATCCCCGGTCCATCATCTGTACCATCGACATTTATGATCCCCCACCAACCACCCCACCTTCTCGTGAATGCCGCACAGCTAAGTGCCGCCGGCACCGTTGATCCCCGTACCGTAGAACTTCGGATCCCAGCCATTGCATTCCTCGATGGGAGTGATGTGCTGCTCTTATGTGATAGCAGATTGCCGGCTGACGACGACACCGGGCTTGGCGGCGCGATGCCTAGCGATTTACCAAATCCCAATTCGCTCATTATCGGTCGCGGTACTATCGATGGACCTATTGAATACGAGATCTTCCGTTCCGGATCCACTCATCCACGTCAGGGATTCTCTGATCCCGCCATCATTGTGGATGGTGTTAACCTCGCAGTAGTGTATGCGCGCAGTCATACGGTGGGATTCTTCGGCTCTCAAGGCCGTGACAGCGACCAGGTTTTGCACAGTGAAATTGCGATCTCCCACGATTGTGGACGCACCTTTAGAACCCACTCTCTCACAGATATGGTTGTCGGCGATTATGCAGGGGCTTTTGTGACCTCTGGGCATGCGGTAGTCAACCAGGGGCACTGGATTCTTCCCGTCGTTATGCGCGACCACCAGGGCAGAACGTGGCATCGCGCACTGATTAGCCACGATAAAGGTGACACGTGGAGTGTGGGAGAGGTTATCGGCGACGATATGGATGAAACCTGCTACGGCGTTCACTTAGGCCAGTTATATCTCTCCGCGCGCCGTACCTCAGCCTATGAAACAGGGGAGCTTGGCCGCTATAGGGCAATCAGTTCCGATTATGGGCGCAGCTGGAATACTATTGGTTTTTCCTCCACGCCCCCGGCTGCAGCCTGCAATGCCAGCTTCGTCGATACGCCTCACGGCCTCGTCTTCGCCTACAGCGGAGCAGGGCGACAGGACGGTTTCTTAGAGATCGTCGACCCCCACACCTACTCAGACCCCACCCAGCCTATCTCGCAGAAACCGCCTCTGCGATTCCACACAGGGCCGTGCGGGTATATCGACCTTGCCTACCATGATGGTTATCTGGTGGTGGTCTACGAGGTCCTCGGCGAGATCTGGATGTGCAGCTTTCGGTGCTAGGAACTAGCCGGCTCTTTGTCGGACACGCGGCTATAGACCGAGTTCCACCCTTTGCACAGCTGGGGGCCGTAATAAGCCCACGCGTGCACCCCGCTATGTCCAATATCAGTTTCAGGCTGTGGGAGGCCCAGTTCGCGCATGCGCTTGATAAGGATGCGGGTCGAGCGATAGGCTGCTTTTTCCAAAACCACCGCACCTGGTAGTTCATAGCGAGGATGGCCGCGGTGCAGCCTGATATCCTCATCCGTGATACGACCATTAGCGGTAAAAAGATAAACCGGAAGTGCTCCGAGCCCGTGAGGATGATCCGCAATATCTGCGGCCAAGCGTCGCTTTGTCATCCCATGACCCCAAATATTATCGGGTTCCGCCCCCACGCAGCGCACAATGGCTAGAACCATTCCACGTCCGAGAGCCCCAGACGTGGAATAGCAGCCTGAGAGACCAATAACACCGTGGAAAATATCGGGATGACGGGCCGCAATTCGTACGGCTCCAGCGGCTCCCATAGACAATCCGCCGATAATATGGTGTCCGTTAGCTTTAATACCATTGAGAGGATCTTCTATAATGGGGAGCAGTTCTTTGCTGATAAAAGACTCCCATTGGTGGCGGCCCACAACTGGATCGTCGTGCACCCAGTCCTCGTAGAGGGAACCAGGTGCCTGGGTAGGCATGACCACCGTGGCATTAGTGGTGGCGAGGAACTGCGAGAGCTGACCTTCGCGAAGCCAACCAGACTCCTTGGGGGCCGATACCCCATCAAGTAGCACGAGGGTGGGAGCGGGGCTATCGCTATCACGCGGGCGTACCACCTGAACCTCGACGACGCGCCGCATACTCGGACTGCCGATTGACCACCGTTCGACCCCCTCGTGCTGAGGATCTGGGCTGATGCCTACGAGGGTGGCTGCGGCAAAATCCTGGCGAGGTGGAGTTTCGTCGAGCATATAGGAATAAATGGCAGGAATTCTGCGCCAGATTAGGGGCGTGGATTGCACCACTGCAAGGGCCAGCGGAATCAGCGCATCAGCGATGGGGCTGTTGAAAATTCGTTGCATCCGCCGTCCGAATACGTCATCGGCTCCAGCGCTATCCGGCATCGTGACCTCATCTATCCGTAGCTTTAACATAGCTTTTGTATAAAGGGAAAGCGGCACCAGGGCTATCACTCCTAGCCCTAATGTCGCGAGTGCGCTAACAGTATAGCGCCAATAAGGGCCATGTGCGTTACCGGAAACCGGCCTGTTTCTTATGCACATGATCCCAAAGATCGTATGCCTAGGAGTACAGCTTTAGGAATAAACTGAGGTCGGCCGATGGCCAAATATGGCTGTTCCTAGCCGCACAATAGTGGATCCTTCGGCAATGGCCCAGCGAAAATCACTGCTCATCCCCATCGATAATTCCTTCAGTTCAACCCCATCGGGTATAACGCACAGGAGTCGATCACGCAGCAGCCGCAGGCGCTCGAAAGCCCCTCGGACAACCTGCTCCGACGGAGAATAAGGAGCAATTGTCATCAGTCCGCGAATATGTAGGCGTTCGAGCGGAGCAATGTCGGCCATTATCGCTTCAGCGTCGCTCGGGTGAATTCCACTTTTAGATTCCTCGCCCGAAGTATTGACCTGAATGAGTACATCGAGATGCCGATCGAAGTGCAGAAGGCGTTTATTTAAAGCCTGGGCTAAGCGCACAGAATCGAGTGAATGCAGCCTGGTGGCATACTGGGCAACCTCGCGCGCTTTATTGCGCTGGACAGGGCCGATAATATTCCACTGCAAACCCGGGAGTGCTTGGGCTTTGGATGCCATCTCTAAGGGACGATTCTCCCCAAATTCCTTGATGCCCGCTGCAACGGCGAGTTTAATTATCTCAATATCGAAGGTTTTTGAGACGGCCAAAAGTTGGATATCGGGGCCATCGCTGCGACCGTAATCAGACGCGGCGGCGCTGATCTCCTTTTTCAGAGCCATATAGCGGGTGTGAATATCGTCTGGACTCATAGGGTGCTCGGGAATTGAAATAGACATCATGAATAAAGTGTAATCGCTAGCGGGTGGTGTGCTCGCTGTACGCTGCCTAAAACCCTGCCTACAATTGACGGCATGAACGCAACAAGCACCCAACCCATGCGGTATTTTGGTCACACCATCGTTGACCACCGACTCGAGGTACCGTGGGATCCTAGCGACAAAGATTCTGATACTTTCACTCTTTTTGCTCGTGAGATCTACGCCGATGAGAATCTTCCCGCCATGGTGTATTTCCATGGTGGACCAGGTTTTCCTGCGCCGCGGCCGGTATCAGCGTCGGGTTGGCTGAGCTTTATGTTGAAACACTATCGCCTTATCCTGCTGGATCAACGCGGCACCGGGTATTCGCATCGGATCGACGCTGCTAGTGATCCCCGCGATCGAACCTTCGAGCGTCTCGTATTGTTGCGGCAAGAAAATATTATCGCTGATGCTGAGGCGCTCCGAGAATATCTTGGCATTGATCAGTGGAGTGTCATGGGGCAGAGCTACGGTGGTTTTTGTATACATAGCTATTATTCCCTGCACCCCGAGGTCATTGACAAGGCCTACCTCACTGGTGGAATTCCAGCAATCCACCACTGCGCTGATGAAGTTTATACCCATACCTACCGCAAGCTAGCGCAGCGGCATAAGGAATTCTACCGGCATATCCCTTGGGCTGAGAGCCGGATTCGAGAGATCGCTTATCACCTTGATAACTCCGAGGAGATCTTGCCCACCGGGGAACGCTTGAGTTCGCGTCGCTTTCGAACTATTGGGATAAACCTAGGCCGCGGGAGCGGTTTTATGGATCTGGCGTGGCTGCTGGAAGAACCCTTCCACATAGTTAGAGGAGAGAAGCGGCTCCGCCGCGATGTCCTCGATCGGATCTCTGCACAGGTAAGTTTCGAACAGGGTCCGCTCTATGGAGCTATTCACGAGTCCATTTATGCCGGAGTCGGCGGATTAGGAGCCACGAAATGGTCAGCGGAGCGAATGCGGAATCTTATAGACGGTTTCGCCGAGGATCTCGACCCCATTACAGCAGAGAATTACTATCTGACGGGCGAGCATATCTATCCGTGGCAATTTGATGAGGATCCAGCTTTACAGCCCTTTAAGGAGGCCGCGGAGAAACTGGCCCACCACGAATTTACGCATTCTCCCTATAACCCCGAGATCCTTGCCGGTGCATCGCGCATGGCCGCAGCTGTGTACGTGGATGACATCTTCGTCCCTTTTGAATTATCCCTAGCTACAGCACATACCTTAGGAGATATGAGGATGCATATGACGAATTATTACCAGCACGATGGTCTGCGTGAAGACGGAGCAAAAATTCTCGAAATTCTGCACCGCAAATTGCTCGATCATTAGAAATATAAGGTCTCGTTTGAAAAGAAGTCCAATTTCTCATATTATCGACCTCACCGCGCCCATCCGCGCCGCGGTGAGCATTATATATTGAGCGCTGCAGCCCACCCATAGCCAAAAAGTGCCGATTCCCATCAGTTAATTAGAGAAGGATTATGGTTTTGGCTGCACCCGAAGCCCGCCGCGCACAGGCGATTGTTCTGATATTTCCGGCATTTATTGTTCTCGGCTCCATTGTGGCTCTCATTTTTCCAGCCCCTTTCGTCCCGATTACCGGATATATAAGCTATTTTCTCATGGTGATTATGTTCGCCATGGGTCTCACCCTGAGCATTCCTGATTTCAAACAGGTCATGCTCAGACCACTACCGATTATCATCGGGGTTATCGCGCAATTTGTCATAATGCCTCTTTTGGCTTTAGCGGTTGGACGCGCCCTTAACCTTGACCCCGCCCTGGCCGTCGGGCTGCTCATGCTTGGATCCGTACCTGGCGGAACCTCTTCCAATGTCATTGCCTTCCTTGCTCGCGGCGATGTCGCGCTATCAGTGGCAATGACCTCGGTGTCCACTCTTATTTCGCCGATCATGACCCCGCTGATTATGCTCTTGCTTGCCAATGCTCATACTGGGGTCAATGCCACCGGGATGGCGTGGGCCTTGGTGCAAACGGTGCTTATTCCAGTGGTATTGGGTTTGGTTATTAATCGAATTGCTCCCCATTTAGTGGCGCGTATCGTGGGATTTTTACCGTGGATCTCTATCTTCCTCATCGGGACGGTGGTCTTCGGGGTGGTGGGAAAAAACGCTGATAATTTAGCTACGGTTGGTTTGATTGTTTTCCTCAGCGTTCTCATTCATAACGCTTTGGGTTATCTACTGGGATACCTCACCGGCCGAATCACGGGACTATCGAGAGCACAGCGCCGCACTGTCGCTACCGAGGTTGCCACCCAATCTGCCGGTCTCAGCTCTGGTATGTCCGCGCAATTCTTCAGCCCCGAAGCTGCCCTACCCGGCGCGGTGGCGGCAGTATGGCACAATATTTCCGGCGCCTTCTTTGTGGCATTATGCCGCCGTCGAGATATAACCCACCTATAAAATGAAAGCATAAGATAAAGGCCACGATGGAAAATCGTGGCCTTTAGTGATTTAAGCGTGGCGGATGAGGTCGGGGACCGCGTCAATGAGCGCCTGCGTATAGGCGCTCTGGGGAGTACTCAGTACGTCTGACACGGGACCCGACTCCACAATATGGCCTTTATTCATCACCAGGACATCGGTGCACACGCTTCGCACCACGTGGATATCATGGGATACAAAAATCAGGGTGAGTCCTAATTGATCAACCAAAGAATCGAGCAGCTCGAGGACTTTCTTGCGAACGCTAACATCGAGCGCGGAGACGGGTTCGTCGGCAAGCAGGATATCAGGACGAGGAGCCAGGGCGCGGGCTAATGACAAACGTTGCCGCTGGCCGCCCGAGAATTCGTGCGGATAGCGATCCATCATCTCGGGATCAAGACCCACCTCGTGAAGAACTTCTCGTATTCGGGCATCATCTCGACGAGGAAGAGTCTCGGAAATGATATCGCGTATCTTCATTCGCGGATTAAGGGAGCCCATGGGATCCTGAAAGACCATCTGTATGCAACCCGTGGTGGACAGAGCCCCGGACGTTGGCTTTTCTAATCCAGCCAACAGTTTGAGTGTGGTTGTCTTCCCAGAACCAGAACCACCAACAATACCTAAACGCTGCCCACGGTAAACCGTGAAATCAATATCGTCGACCGCAAGGCTATGGCGTCCAAAGCGCTTTGACACACCGCGCATATCAGCCACGATCTCATCGGATACTTGAGGTTTGCGAGCCTGCGGGAGGATAGACGCTGAGACCAGCATCTGAGTATAGGGATGCTGTGGCTGGCGTAGCACCTGATCGGTGGTGCCTGTCTCCACAATTGTCCCCTTGTGCATGACGAGGATGCGCTCGCAGGTCGAGGCCACCAACCCGAGGTCGTGGGTGATAAAGAGCAGTGAGGTGCCACGTTCACGCACCAGCTTCATAATGAGCTCAATAATCGCCCGCTGGCTGGTGACGTCCAATGCTGTGGTCGGCTCATCGCAGATCAGTAGCTCTGGATCGTGCGCAAGCGCCATGGCAATAAGAACACGCTGACGCTGACCGCCGGAGAGCTCGTGCGGATAACGTCCTAGTAATTCACTATCTAGTTCTACTTTGGCTAAGAGCGCCGCTGCCTTGCGGTCGGCGTTGGTGCGCGAAACCTTTTTGTGGATCCGCACCGCTTCGGAGACTTGCGCCCGAATAGTCATCAGAGGATTAAGCGCCGTCATGGGTTCCTGGAAAATCATGGCGACTTTCTTCCCCCGTAACCCGCACAAAGCCTGCTCCGAGAGCTGATCGAGCCGGGTTCCATCCAGGCTGATGGCGCCAGTTGAATCGATCAGACGCATAATGCTTAAAGCAGTGAGTGTTTTACCGGAGCCTGATTCACCGATCAAACCAACGCGTTCGCCCCTGCCAATTTCGAAGCTGATGGCGTCGATGACGCCATGGGTTCTCAATTCTTCGACTTTCAGCATTACAGAGCCGCCTTTCTATTAAAACGGGGATCTATAACATCGCGGAGGCCGTCGCCTAAGAGGTTGAACCCGAGCACCGTCAACGCGATGGATAGCCCCGGCCACAGGGCAAGACTAGGAGCGGTTGCCAGCGAGGACTGTGCAGTCTGCAACATTCTTCCCCAACTAGGATCAGGGGGAGGAGTGCCTAAACCGAGGAAGCTCAGTCCTGCCTCCGCCAAGATGGCTAGCGCAAAGGAGACGGAGGCTTGAACGATAATCACACCCAAGATATTGGGCAGCACATGGCGGTAGGCAATATATATGTTGGACTTCTGTGCAGTTCGCGCTGCTGCCACATATTCGCGCCCCATTACCGATAGCGCCGCCGCCCGGGATACGCGAGCGAAGGCAGGGATTGAGGCGATACCAATGGCGACCATAGCAGTGATTGTGGTGGCGCCAAAGATTGCGGTGGCAATGATTGTGAGCAGCAGGCCGGGGAAGGCCAGTAGGAGATCTGAGGCGCGCATGATGATGGTTTCCGCCAGGCCTCGGCGCATCGCAGCCCAGATCCCCAAGGGCACACCACATAATAAGGCCACTGCTACCGCAACGACACCCACCAGCAAAGTGATACGTGCGCCTACCATGATCTGGGAAAAGACATCCCGCCCGAAGCGATCGGTGCCCATGATGTGGGCAAAAGAGCTTGATTGTAGCCGTGCATTGGGATGAGCTTGTAAGGGATCGTAGGGAGTCCACACCAGTGAGATGAGAGCAAGAATGACCACGCAACCGATAATGGCTCCACCGATCATGGCGGTGGGGGGAAGTTTCCGCAACATTTAGACACTCCTTCGGGTGCGGGGGTCAACCAGGGCATAGGTGACATCAACAAGGGCATTAACCACAACCGCGAAGATCACCAAGATCATCACAATTGTTTGAACCGTAGGAAGATCGCGGTTAGTCACAGCGGTGAGGAGTAAGGAACCCAAACCTGGGATCACGAAAACCTTCTCGATGACCACCGCGCCGATAAGAAGCGAGGTAAGTTGCAAACCCAAGACCGTTATCACGGGCAAGGCTGCATTGCGTAGGCCGTGAGCTCGCAATGCCTGCGCGGGGCTTAAGCCCTTAGCTCTCGCGGTGCGCATGAAATTCTCGTTCATAACCTCCAAAATGGCGCCTCGAATATAGCGGGTCATAATGGCGCCTTGAACAAGGCCCAGGGAAATAACGGGAAGGATGAGATGCGAAAGGAATCCCCCAAAATCCTGATTAGGCACCTCCCAGCCATTGGCTGGGACCCAATCAAGCCGGATGGCGAAGGTGGCCACTAAGAGGATCGCAGCGAGAAAAGAGGGGACCGCAATACCCACTTGGCTTAGAGCGGTAATGATCACTCCGTCGAGATTGTGGGCGCGGTAGCTAGCCCACATACCTAGTGGGATCGCGATACACAGGGACACAACCATCGCGCAGATAACTAAGATCATGCTGACCTGAAGGCGATCAAATATCTGGGTAGAAATATCGGTGCCCGAGGTGAGCGAGATCCCCAGATCTCCTCGTAAAAGCCCCCCAATCCATTGGGCATATTGGATCCACATGGGTTGATCAATACCCATCTTCGCCTCTAGATCAGCTACCGATTCCGCCGTGGCGGTGACACCCAGGGCGATCTCAGCCGGATTACCAGGGATAATACGCAAGGCGATGAAGATAACCACACTGGCGATAAATAGTGTGAGCGCATAGCGGATCAGAGCGTTAACTATTCGCATGCTTGGTCTCCTTGGGTGGAAATATCGGCAAGCAGGAGTCCATCTGCCACCGAATTAATTGGGATACCGCACACTCCTTGGCGAGTCACCACCACGAGCGGCAAATTATAAAGAGTATCTGCTGGGGCCTGCGCCATGATTTCGGCGACGACGTCTTTCATCATCGATGGGTACTCAGTCGCGGGCGCTTGGTCTGCGGCCTCGAGGAGATTTTGAACCTTCTTGTCGTTATAGCCTAAGTAATAGTCGGGATTGCCGAAGATATTGGGGATATCGCGCGGTTCAACATGCGCAATGAGCGACATATCATAATCTTTAGCCTTATAAACTTTCGCTAACCACACCGCTGGAAACTCGGTGGATTCGATGGTGACCTTAAAGCCAATATCGGTCAGTTGAGAGTAGAGTAATTCGCTCGCAGCTTGGGCGTAGGGCAAAGAGGGGACCGAGATCGTAATCGGAGTGCCTTGAGCGTTGGCCTCTTTCATGAGCGCCTGGGCTTTTTCCAGGTCATAGTGATAGCTGGAGGTGCCGGTGTACCACGGATCGGTGGGAGCGACAGGAGTGCCACCAGTATCGGTGCCATAGCCCTCCCAGGTGGTATCGATAACGGCTTGGCGGTCGATCCCATACATCACCGCTTGGCGTACCCGGATATCGTTAAAAGGTGCCCGGGCATTATTCATGCTGAGTAGAGCTTCGCCGTTGGTGGTACCAACCTCAACGGATAGATTCTTATCAGCCCTTAAACTATCGAGCAGCTCTGGGGATTGGATGCCGATGGCGGCATCGATATTATTACTGCGCACCGCGTTGGTAAGAGCGATTGCATCGGTGAAATAGCGAAAGACCGCTCGGGAATTCTTTGGGGGATCCCCCCAATAATCTTCACGCGCATCCAAGCTCAAGGACGTTCCCACGGACCACCGGTCGAGGGTGTAGGGGCCGGTACCGACGGGTTCTTCCGCGAGGTTGCCTACCCCATTCGGGCTCATCATAGCGCCGACGAGGGTACCCATGGCCCATAGCCAGGTATTCGAGGGACGTTTGAGAGTGACTCTGAGCGTGAGGGGGTCGATGACCTCTACTGAGTCCACGACATCCATTTGCTTTTTCAATCCATTCGACCAAGCATCACCAAGGACCCGTTCGATTGAAAAGCGGGCGGTTTCGGCATTAAAGCTATCACCATTAGAGAAGGTGACACCCTCGCGGAGATAAAAGATATATTCGGTACCATCGGGGGACTTATCCCAGGATTGGGCTAAGAGGGGCTCAATGTCCCCCTCCTGATTAATGCGAACGAGACCTTCGTAGATATTGCCCATGAGGGCTTGAGGAATCGCCGCGCCGCCGGTGGTCGTGAAGTCAAGACTCGCAGGGGCGGCGGAGACTCCAACGGTTACGGCGTTGGAGTCTGAGAGCTGTTCGTGCACGCTTTGGCTGGCGGTACTGCCCGCAGAGCAACCAGATAGAAAAATTCCGGCTCCCGCGATGCTAGCAAGCGCGATGCGAGTGTTATTGGACATGGTTCAAGAGTAGTGGTTTGCGCGTGTAAAAAAAATTTTCACACACACTTAAATCCCCCCGTATGGACACTAAAGTCAAGATTAAAGAGACGGTATTTGAGGGAGGGGATTCACATCAAGAATCGACCCTCCTCGCCGGGGGTGTGACGCCCCCAATGACAGGCGTGGTTTCAGCCTCGGAACTGGCAGTTCTGCGCCGTAATTGAGATGATTGCCATAGGGGTAGACAGCAAGAAACCGGACTGGCCTACGCGGTAGAGGTCATGTCCGGTTCTTATTTAGTTTTCACAATTCTTTTTCGAAAATTGTGAGCACTCATACTTTCGCTGAATAAGTATTAGTGATTATTTAATATTACTGGGTTTGGATATTCTCGTATGCCTTCTTAATGGCGGCACGAGATCGCTCAGGATTGAAAAGATCTAGAAATAATCCAATGGTTAGAGCCACCAGAGCGGGAATCAACCACCCAAAATTGGCTTCCTGAAGTGGAGCGGAGCTTAATAAATCAGGCATGACGGTTGTGGTAAAACTCCATGCCGCCACCGTCCACACGGCAAAGCGGAAACTATAAAAGAGCGGTAAAGGTAGGAAATGACCGAAGAAGGTCAGGGCCACCACCGTAATAGCAATGGGGTACAGGAAAATGATAATCGGGACAGCAAGAGCTAATACCGTTTCCAATCCTGTGGTGGCAATCACGCAGGAAATAACGGCAAATCCCGTCAACCAGTAGTGATAACGCACCGCTGGAACCAGAGACTGAAAGAATTCACTGGTTGCAGCCAACAACCCAGTAGCAGTGGTCATACACGCCAAAACCACAATGCCTCCGAAAACAACCTGGCCTTGGAAGTTAAGGACTCGCAGCGCGGCAGCAGATAATAGGGCAGCACCTTCGGGATAGCTTTGGCTGTCTTCTAAGTGGAGGCCGATATAGGCCAGTCCGAAATAAATAATTGCCAAGAGCAGCCCCGCAACTAAGGCGGCTACCGTGGTGGATTTATGAACGGGAATTGAGGTGCCCGCCGTCGAGCGCTTGACAGCGGAAATAACCAAGATGCCGAATGCGAGGGCGGCCACGGAATCCATAGTCATATAGCCAGCAAATAAACCGGTAGCCAGCGGGGAGGTTTCGTAATCCGGCAGTGGGCTAGGGGAGGGGTTCTTGAGTTTAAAAAAGCTCATCACAATTAACACGGTGAGGAGGAGCAAGAGAGCGGGAGTCAAAATGGCACCCAAGCGATTCACCAAATTGCCAGGCCTAAAGGCTAATGCATAACAAATAACAAAGAAGAGCACGCTAAAAAACAAGGAAGCACTCGTTGAAGTCCATCCCGTGATGGGGCTAATAGCCACGGAATAAGCCACGGCAGCGGTACGCGGAATACCGAATAAAGCGCCAATTGCTAAGTACACGGCAACAGAGAAGGTAACGGCGAAGATCTTGCCGGCACGCGCTGGCAACGAGCGAATATCATGCCCCGATAACCCCATGGTGATGACGGTAATAATGGGCAAGGCCACAGAACCGAGAAGAAAACCAATAATCGCGGGTGTGAAATTAGCGCCTGCGCCAGCCCCCAGAACGGGCGGGAAAATGAGGTTTCCAGCGCCGAAGAACATCGAAAAGAGCATAAGCGCGATGGGGGCTAAGATCCGTGGGCTCAGTATCGAGGCACTGCCGGATTTCTTAATCACGGTGGGTTGAGAAGACATAGGTAGCGGGAGCTTTCCTTAAATTAATCGTTAAAGACTGTGATCGAGTAAAGCAGCGGTGATAGATGCTCAACTCATCGCTTATTTCTTGGTATCGCACAGAGCGGCCTCGTAGCCGCTCATCAAGACCGTGCCCCTACCAAAACTGGATACTTAAGGTAGCTGGTTCATCCTGCGGTGATGGTGGCTGCAGACAACCAATAAAGGGTGTAGAACAAGTTGTACAAACTATACAGCAACGCGGGCACTTTTCTCATCTGAGATCGAGCCGTGACTAATCGGCTCATTTATTGCTACTATTTTCCTGAATATAGTTCACCAACAATATGGGTCGAGGACGATGAAGATACTAAAGTCTGCGAATATGCTTATCGCTGCGGCACTGGCATTAAGCCTTGGTGCCTGCGCGGCGTCGGAACAGCAAGAGCCCATTAAGACGCAGGTGGCCCAAGCCCAGGAAACGTCAGCCGCACCCCAATTTAGTGCCGTCGATATTCCCGAGAAGATTGTCACAGACTTAACAAAACCCGCCGAGGACCCAGGGCTTAATATCAAGGTGGAACTGCAAGCAACTGGATATAACCAGCAAGCAACAGGTTCAGTTATTTACCTGCTTGTCACCAATACTGGCGATATAGCGCTTCCTCCTCAAGAACTACAGGTGAGCTTAGATGGTGCTGAACTCGTTCCTGAAGGCACCATCGACCTAGACCTTCCTTTAGGTGCTGGGGCTTCGACGAATCTGCAGTATGCCTTTGCCATCGATTATTATCAGCTCTCCCAAGCGCGGTTGAAAGTAGGTAACCTCGTCTTTGAGGGCAACCTCAATAGCGTATAAGTACCCAACCAAGAAGAGGCAGTGATATGACAGATACCGTTGTGCTTGTCGACGATGAGGGAACCCCATATTCCACTGCCCCTAAAGCAACCGTGCATAGCAGCACCACACCATTGCACTTGGCTTTTTCCTGCTATGTTTTCAATCCCCACGGCCAATTTCTCATGACCAGGCGAGCCCTCTCAAAGGCCACGTGGCCTGGAGTGTGGACCAATTCCGCGTGCGGGCATTTAGGCCCACACGAAACCGCCCTCGACGCCGTGCACCGCTGGGTTCCCCACGAGCTGGGAATAGAGAGCCTCGATAAGGTTGAGGTTGTGCTGCCGGATTTCCGCTATCGTGCCGTTGATTCCAGCGGGATCGTGGAATACGAAATCTGCCCCGTTTTTATCGCCCGCATTAGTGCCGACATAGCTCCCGATCCAACCGAGGTGGATTCCTACCGGTGGGTGAATGCCACCGATCTCATCCGTGCCGTTGACTCAACCCCTTTTGCTTTTAGTCCGTGGATGGTTGAGCAACTCGGTCACCAGCAGTTGCGCGAGCGACTCCTCGCCGGCTTTTAGGAAAGTAGCGTCCGCGCCGCATTTAGGGGAATCTGCACCCAATCGGGACGGTGATGTGCTTCGTAGTCGATCTCGTAGAGCACCTTATCCACCATATAGGCCTCAAGAAGCTGTGCGTCATAGTCACCGTAGCCAGTGAGGAAATCCTCCCCGTAATCGAGACCAGCATAATCGAAGCTCCGGATCATGCCCGCGAGATCTCGCATAGGAGAATCCGGGAGTCGGCGCTGGGATAGCGGAACAGTAGGCTCACCTTCGAAATCTATGAGGTAAAACGCCCCGTGTGATCGAAGAATTTGGCCAAGGTGAAGATCCCCATGAATGCGTTGCACAGGGATAGGGCGATCAAAGATCGAGTATGTCCGCTCCGCCGCGGGGAGAAATTCCGCAATAATCTTGGTACGCGAGGCAAAAAGGTGTAGGCGTTCAAGAAATGTCTCCCGCAGATCTCGCCGCTGGCCCGTAGGAAAGGCATGGGCTAGATCTTCGTGCACTTCTTTAAGGATCGCGCCCATTGCAGAGGCATTATGAGGATCTAGTTGCTCTCGTGCCGCCCAGCAATCTTGGGCATCGGGCAGGACAGAGGTGATGATGACCGCGGTGGCATCACCGTCGCGAATCTCACCAATAAATTCTGCAACGTGTCGGTGAAGCGCAGCTGTGATTTCAACATCAGGATGAATTCCAGGTTCCGGATGCGCCAGCACCTTCCACACCTGATCGCCGAGAATATAACTGGCATTGGTTTGGGTACCGCTGAGGCGTTGAAATGCCGGCCCCGCAATACTAATCATAGGCCGAGAGTCACCCGCAACTGCCCATACGGGTCACTCTCGGGATAGGGCTCGCGTCCGATCGGTGCAATAAGAACCTGTCTATTGGCGGAATAATCAGGCCAGGAGGGAAGCACACCGCGAAGGTAGTCCTTGACAATATTAAAGATCGGGGGATTGGGGGCGCTTCCGAATACCCAGCGTAGATCCGCCCCATGAATGATCGGAGGGTCTCCCTGGTAATCAATAAGCCACGTATCTTTTGGTCTCACCTGACCGATACCGAGGGCCCATTGCCGGATCATAGTATCTCCGACAAGTGAACCGAGCAGGGGACCATCAGGCTCATAGCTTTGTGGCATCCCGAAAATCCTACGCAGGATAAAACCCGGAATAAAGGGCTTCTCTTTGAGGTCAAACATCTCACCATCGGTGCAGCTAATAATAATGGGCAGATCCGCCATCTCCGCAGGCTCGAAAGGATAAGGGCCGAAAGCGAGATCGCTTGCTACCAGTCCACTAAATCGCTGCGCGCCCTTGTCCAGCCGGCTAGGTCCAAGACGCCTCAGGTCGTCCTGAGTCAACGGTACGCGCAAACATGCCCGCAAGAGATTTTTTCTGAAAGGACGGCGCGGAAAAGCGGGACTAACAGCCAGGATGCGTCGAAAAGTGCCGTCGTAATGATCCTTGCGCCCCAACCAGAGAGCTATGCCTGCCCCCGCAGAATGCCCCACCACCGTTATATTGGTGGGATCACCGCCGAAGCGCTCAATATTATCAGCCACCCACCCAATTGCTTCACGGCAATCTTCGATTCCGCGATAATCCTTCTCCCCTGAAAAGCGAACGAAGCCTTCGATAGCCAAACGGTATTCCACGCTCACTACAATAAAGCCTTGCTCAGCCAAGGCCGCAGCCTCAAATACTGGTTCGCGGAAATGCCCCGACTCATAACTACCACCGTGAATAAAAACCATCACCGGGCAATCGTGCAGTGGCTCAGCCGACTGTGGTGCCGTGATGAGAAGGGGGAGTAAAGATATCTGATCGGCACCGCGATGCGGCTGCGCTAGGGTGAGGGTGCTCAGGGCCTCGCCGGCAAAGGCGGTGCGATAGGAGGGCTCAAAGGGGCGGTAGCTGGCATAACTGGCCAGGAAATACCGCACCGCAGTAGACGGTGCCAAGGGATTGTCGATCGCTTCGACCGTCGGTTGCACATCTGGTTGCATAGCCTTAGATTTTAGCAGCTAGCATAGGTAGCCATGAGCGAATATAACCCCCTTTTAGTCCCCTCCACGTTGCCCTACCAACTTCCGCCCTTCGCGGACATCAAAACTGAGCATTTCCAGCCAGCATTCGCAGCGGCCATAGCCGAGCACGACGCTGAGATCACCGCGATTGCCACCAACGAAGATCCAGCAACATGGGACAATACTGTAGAAGCTTGGGAAAAATCCGGTCGCAATCTCGAGCGCGTAGCCGCGGTCTTCTTCAATCTTCTTGGCACCGATTCGACTACCGAGTTAGAAGATATTGCGGCCACCGTCGCCCCGCAGTTAGCAGCCCATACTGATGCTATTTTCCTCAATGCTCAGCTCTATCAGCGGCTTAAGGATGTGCAAGTTCCCGTTGCCCCTGAATCTCAAAGACTTTTTGACCACCTGATGCGGCAATTTACAAGGAGGGGGATCAATCTCAGCGCGGATAAGCAGCAGCGGTTAAAGGAGATCAACGCGCAGCTCTCTTCGCTATCCGAGCGCTTTAATTCCGAGCTTCGGAAATCCACTACTCAGGATGCGCCTACTTTTGACCGGGAAGACCTCCGTGGGCTCGATGAGGCTACTATTCAGTCAGCCCGCCATTATGCTCAGGATCTAGGGCGCGAAGGCTATGTCTTGCCACTCGAGCTTCCAACCGCACAATCGGCTTTAAGTCATCTAGAAAGCCCCACGGTTCGGGCCACTCTCTATGAAGCATCCAAGAACCGGGGTGCGAGCAATGCTGAGACCGTTATCAAAACGGTGCAGCTGCGCGCTGAGAGAGCTGCTTTATTGGGCTATGACAATCACGCCGAGTACGTGATCGCAGAGGAAACCGCCCCTGATAGTCATGCAGCCTCGCAACTGCTATCAGATTTGGCACCCGCTGCCGCCACAAATGCTCGCAATGAATTCAAATTACTCCATGAGGCCGCTGATCTGGACAGCGAATCAGACCACGGTGCGACTATCGGGGCAGCAGACTGGCCTTACTGGGAAACTTATATACGCCACCGCGACTATCACCTCGATGAAACCGAACTGAAGAAATACTTCCCGCTCAGTCGGGTTGTTAACGATGGCCTCTTCTATGCAGCTTCTAGGCTCTATGGCATCACTGTACAGCCACGCCCCGATTTGGTGGCCTACCACCCGGATGTGAAGATTTATGAGATCCTGGAAGAAAATGGGGAAGGGATCGGGCTAGTGCTCACGGACTATTTCGCCCGCCCATCCAAGCGTGGAGGAGCCTGGATGAGCTCATTTGTGGATCAGTCCGAGCTACTGGGGGATAAACCGGTCGTGGTCAACGTGCTCAATATTAATAAGCCCGTCGATGGCTCCGATCCGCTGCTGAGTCTCGATGAAGTCACCACACTCTTCCACGAATTCGGCCACGGTCTGCATGGACTGTTTTCCCAGGTGAAATATCCCACCTTTTCGGGTACCCGGGTGCCTCGAGATTATGTGGAATTCCCCTCCCAGATCAACGAGAATTGGGCCTTTGATGACGCTATCCTCTCCCACTACGCCTTCCATATTGACACAGGAGAGCCACTTCCCACCCAGATGCGAGAGGCCATGACAAAGGCCCAGCAATTCGGTCAAGGTTGTGCAACCTCTGAGTACCTCGCCTCCGCAATCATCGACCTCGCATGGCACAGCCTCTCTCCGGACGAAGCACACAAACTGCGCCCTGAAGATATAGCCGAGTTCGAGCGCCAAGCTCTTGCGAAGGCGGGGCTTGAGGTGGCCCATCTAGCCCCGCGCTATGGGAGTCTTTATTTTGCGCATATTTTTGCTGGCGGTTACTCAGCGGGCTACTACTCGTATTTATGGGCAGAGGTTCTCGACGCCGATGGATTTGATTGGTTTACCGAATGTCACGCTGCGGGAGCACACGCTGGCGATGCAGCGGCTCGGCAGGCAGGTCAAAAATTCCGTGACCTCGTTCTCTCCCGGGGTGGAGCCGATGATTACCACGAAGCTTTTATCAAGCTGCGCGGCCGAGAAAAAGATATCACTCCGTTGCTGCGCCGTCGTGGACTAGCGGGTAGCTTATAAAATTATGGATGCCTTCACCCAATTCCTCACCACCACCAATTTCTGGTTGCAGGTTGTTGTGGTGTTTGTTGTGGTGGTCCCCCTCGGCGCTATGATCGCTGTGGTGTGGCTGCGGGTGGTGGATATTTCAGGGTCACTGTGGCTGCGCATAGTGGCGTGGGTGAAGAATGCCCGTGTGAAAACCGTGAATACTGGGGATGAAAGGAACTAATGGCTAACCCCGAAGAACTCCGGAAAAAAGATCAAAACCTCCCTAAACGGAGGCGTAGCTATCCACGTTCGCGAGTCACCCAGGCACTGTATCTGTTGCTAGCGGTCGTTGTTATCGCGTGGATAATAAGCCAATATTCTTAAAAAGGAAGCCCCCGCAGCTGAGGGGTGTCGATTAAGATAGAAGGACGCAGCCACCACCGTCGCCATGCCACTCGAGCCCGAGTCAAGCAGAGGCAGTCTGGAGAAACCCCACTTGATGCATTCTCGACGCATATCCATGATCATCCCCTGCCTCAATGATGCCCCCCTGTTAGCGCGGCTGCTGGAAAGCCTGAGCGACCAGACTATTCCTGCAGATGAAGTCATTGTGATTGATAATGGGTCGGAAGATCATTCCGCCGAGGTGGCAGAAAAATTTGGGGCGCGAGTAGTCAGCGAACCACACCGCGGAATAACTCGAGCGGTGTGGGCCGGTTTCGAGGCGAGCACGGGCGATATTATGGTGCGCACAGACGCCGATGCAGTTCTGCCCCGTGACTATATTGCAAAGCTGCACACCACCTTTGATCGCGCCGATAAAAATCCTGGTCTGCGCGTGGTAGGGATCACAGGCAATGCACGATTCCAATTACCATCCCCCTGGTCTCGTATCGCAAGCAAGCTCTATGTGGGTAGTTATCTCTCCACCACAGCTTCCGCATTAGGGCACTACCCGTTCTACGGAACCAATTTTGCCATTCGGCGCAGCTGGTGGGAAGAGGTGCGGGATCAGGTCGATTTCACTGATACTTTCGTCCACGAAGATTTGAATCTCTCCTTCGCGGTGCGCCCCCATGAGACCGTCTGGTACCAGGATGATCTCCTCGTTGAGATGGATCCCAGAGCGCTTTTCGGAGCGCGGCAGCTCTTTATTCGCTTCACACGAGGTTTCTACACCATGTTTAAGAATTTCCGTACCCAACCTCCACCACTGCGTTTGAGCCACCGCGGTGTGCTGGGTTCCACCATGCAAAAACTAGTCAGTGGGAGGGAAAAATAATGCGACTTCGCCCAAGCCTTAGCTACTTAGAGCGCTACGATAACGCCTCCTCTGCCGCTAGTCGGGAGATTATCAGTTCGTATTCCACCAGTTTTTCTTTGGCAACGAAACTTCTGGCACCCCGCGTACGACGCGATATCGCCCACCTTTATGCCATGGTGCGCATTGCCGACGAAATCGTCGATGGGACCGCCGGCGAGGCTCAGCTCAGCACAGCCGACGTAAGTGCGGAATTAGACGCCTATGAACAGCGGGTTTTACTAGCTCCCAGGCAGCGTTTCCATACTGATCCGGTGCTGCATGCCTACGGTCAAAGCGCTAGACGCTGCGGCTTTAAGGAAGAATATATCCGGGCCTTTTTCGCCTCGATGCGCCGCGATTTACATCAAACAACATACGATGCTTTAGATTTCGCCGCTTATGTCTACGGCTCAGCTGAAGTCATCGGACTATTATGTTTGCAAGCCTTTATCGTCGATATCCCTATCACAACCCAAGAAAGAGAGCTCATGGAGGAGGGGGCAAGAGCCTTGGGAGCAGCATTCCAAAAGATCAACTTCCTCCGCGATCTATCGGAAGACTCCCACGCTCTCGGTCGCCGATACTTCCCCCAGCTTGCAGAACGCGAACTGAACGATGCAACTAAAAAAGAGCTCATCGACGATATCCGCCATGACCTCCGTCTCGCCCGAACTGTTATTCCCCATTTGCCCTATTCCTCTCGCATGGGGGTGATCGCAGCTACTGATTTCTTTGCGGAGTTAACCAGGTTGCTCGATCAGACACCAACCTCGGATATCTATTCCCGGCGAGTCAGTGTGAGCTCGATCACGAAAACTAAAATCTTTGTGCGCGCAATCCAGCGCGCATTTACCACTACATCAAAGGATAGGATATGAAAGTTCTCATCATCGGCTCCGGTTTTGCGGGCCTCGCCACCGCCGCACTACTGGCCAAAGCGGGTATGCAGGTGGAAGTGATAGAAAAAAACAGCGGCATCGGAGGTCGCTCCGGTGAAATCACCGACCAGGGGTTCCGGTGGGATACTGGCCCGTCCTGGTATCTCATGCCCGATGCCTTTGATCATTTCTTCGAGCTCATGGGTACCAGCACCGGGCAGGAACTCGATCTTGTGGATCTCGAGCCCGGCTACCGCCTGTTCCCAGAAGGGCGCCCGCCCCTTGATATTCCCTCCAACCGCGCCGCCGCCATCGAATTATTTGAGAGTATCGAAGAAGGGGCCGGTGAAGCCCTCGAACTCTACCTTGATAGCGCCAAAGATGCCTACGATCTATCCATCGAGCGCTTCTTATATACAACATTTTCCTCCATCAACCCCTTTATCCACCACACGGTTCGCCAACGCCTCGGGCGCCTGGCGACATTGCTGTATAAGTCATTAGCGGATTTCGTCGATGAACGCTTCAGCGATACGAGGCTGCGCCAGGTCCTTAAATACCCAGCAGTCTTTTTATCCGCCCGCCCAGAGACGACACCCGCGCTCTATCACCTCATGAGCTATACCGATCTGGACTTGGGAGTAAAATACCCGCAAGGTGGCTTCATGGCAGTGGCGAAAGCCATCCACCGCCTCGCCGAGCACCACGGTGCAATATTCCGCTTTAATACCTCCGTCGTTGCTATTACCACCGAGAATAAAAAAGCCACCGGCTTGCGGGTTCGCAACGAAGACGGTGACCTCGAAGAACTCCCCGCCGATATCGTGGTGTCTTCCGCCGATTTACACCACACCGAAACCCGGCTACTTCCCACCGAGCTGCGCACCTATAGCGATGCCTACTTTGGTAAGAAAAATCCAGGCATTGGCACCGTGTTGCTCCTTCTTGGCGTGCGCGGCCGGCTGCCCGAATTAGATCACCATAATCTGCTGTTCAGCAGGGACTGGTCCCACGATTTCGATGCTGTTTTCTCTGGCCCCAGTGATCAGCGTCCCCTCGAAGCATCCCGCTCGATCTATATATCTATGCCGTCGAAGACAGACCCTGAGGTCGCCCCCGAGGACCACGAAAACCTCTTCGTTCTCATCCCGGCCCCGGCGCGCACCACCTTCGGCTATGGGGATGCTTACCGCGAGCAGGCAGACCCCGCGATTAGTGCAATTGCCGACGCCGCCATCGAGCAAATCGCTGCATGGACCAAGGTCCCAGATCTCGCCGAGCGCATTGTGGTGCGCAAGAGCCTAGGACCGAGCGATTTTGCCGAGCACTTCCATGCCTGGCGGGGCGGATCGATCGGTCCGGCGCATACTTTGAGCCAGTCCGCTTTCTTTAGGGGCAAAAATAAGTCCTCGAAAGTCGCAGACCTCTACTATGCTGGTGCTACCACGCTGCCAGGTGTTGGGGTTCCCATGTGCCTAATCTCTGCAGAGAACGTACTTAAGCGCATCAACGGCGACACTTCTCCTGGTCCTTTAGATACGGTGGGTTCATGACGGGTCTGGTCTATCTGCTGATCCTGCTCGGTTCACTAAGCGCTATGGTGGCCTGCGACTACCGCTATCGATTAGCATTCTTTCTCAACGCCCGTCACGCCGGGATCATCATTGCCCTGCTCGTGCTGATCTTTTTAATCTGGGACGGGCTAGGAATTATTACTGGAACATTCTTTCGCGGGGGATCGCCGTATATGACGGGGATTCTTCTCGCTCCTGAACTTCCTCTCGAGGAGCCAATCTTTCTGATATTTCTGTCCTATCTGACCATCAACCTCACCACAGCTGTGAGGCGATTGAGCCGCGCACAGGAGGTTCGGCAGTGATCTATACCCTGATTAGTGTGCCCTTTGTGCTCGGGGCTGGGGTAATGTGGTGGCGATCTGAGCACCGCAATATTAAAGAACTGGGCATCGTGACTGCGTTGTTGCTCATTCTCACCGCTATTTTTGACAACCTTATGATTTGGGCGAAGCTCGTCGCTTACGGCCAGGATCAGCGCCTTGGACTACACCTCGGACTTGTTCCCGTTGAAGATTTCTTCTATCCCATCGTAGCCGCCCTCTTTATTGCCGCCTGGTGGAAGCCATGACTACTTGTGTAAATATCCTTAAAGCCTCTCGGCCTATTAGCTGGGTTAATACGGCCTTTCCTTTCGGATTAGCCTATCTCTTAGCTGGCGGTCAGGTTGACCTGCTCTTTTTCGGTGGGGTTTTCTTTTTCCTCATTCCCTACAATATTGCGATGTACGGCATCAATGATGTCTTTGATTACGAATCCGATATACGCAACCCACGCAAGGGTGGGGTAGAGGGCGCCATCTTGGCGCGGTCTATGCACAAGCCACTGCTTATCGCCTCCGTGGTGAGTACGGTACCCTTCCTCATCTGGTTCTTCCTTGTGGGTACATTCACCAGTGGAGCGTGGTTGGCTCTCTCTGTGGGTGCCGTGGTGGCATATTCTGCACCTCCGATGCGCTTCAAAGAGCGTCCGGTGCTAGATTCGATTACGTCCTCGGCGCACTTTACTACTCCCGCACTGGTGGGGTTGACCATTGAGCACCCGGATTTTCCGCCCACGTATTGGCTACCTATCCTCTCCTTCTTCTTCTGGGGGATGGCTAGCCATGCTTTAGGGGCAGTCCAAGATGTGAAGGCGGATCGAGAGGGGAATCTGCACTCGATCGCAACCGCACTAGGGCCTAGATTGACCACAAGATTAGCGGGTCTATTCTACCTCGTGGCTGCAGTGATGCTCTTCGCCCTGCCCTTCCCGGGTTGGCTCATTGGGGTGTGCGGTCTGGGATATGTGGCCAATACGGCACGGTTTTTCTTTATCACCGACGAGACCTGTGAGGAGGTCAATAAGGCGTGGCGGGTATTTCTCGTGATGAATTATTTCACCGGGATGATCGTTACCTTCGCCGTGATTTCGCTCTATTACTAAGCCCGGTTTTTATCCCGCGTTGCTGCGTAAATACAACCAGTGACTAAGATCGTGGTCCAGATCCCGAAATTGGCGAAGGCAAGGGCCAAAGAGGTGGTCATCAGCCCAGCATCTTGGGTGAATTGAGAGCCTTCTGCCACGAAATACCGGGCTAATACCCCGCTGCCAAACATCGGGGTCCACTCCCCCCACCGCACGATTGCCTCCGGCATGGGCATAAAGAGATTGCCTAGAAAAGCCAGCAGCACGATCGAGGTTGTGGCGATAGTAATCGAGGTGGAGGAGGGGAGGAAGCTGGCCCATAAGAGCCCATAAAAGCCGAAGGGGACAGCGACCGCGACGGTGACGAAAAAAGTGAGTATCCACTCATCCATTCGTGCGCCCAGCATATAGCCAGTCGCAAGAACGGCCGCCACGGGTAGCATCGTAAAAGCGAAAATCGTACAGATTTGGGCAGCGATATAATGCCGTAACCGCAAGGGCGTGGTAGCCATCATGCGACCCCACCCACTGTTTTGGTCAACCACCGCGCTGCCAGCGGTATTGACTGCCGCCACTACCCCTCCATAAAGGGCGAGACCGATGAGAATATAGGCTTCTACATTCCCACCTTTAAGCGTTACCCCCTGATAGTCCTGGGCGGCACCGAAAATAATATACAAGGCCACGGGCAGACCCGAGGTGAGGATGACATTAGTGGTGTCTTTAAAAGGACGCTTAATGGATAACAGATAATAATCGAGCACAGGCGGCCTTCTTTCTAGTTCTTCTCTAAGGCAAAGAGCTCGTCCAAGCTCATGGCACTAATGCGAAGATTCTGAGCACCGTCCAATAACAACAGCGCCTTGGCGAGATAATCAGAATCGCGTGTTAAGAAGTGGTGGGTGTGCCCATGACGACTGTACCCAGAGCTGAGATCAATAATATGCGGGGGAATATCACCCGGGTAGTCCACATCGATACTGATTTCACCTTGGGCTTGGAGAATCTCCTGTGGAGTCCCAGAGGCGATAACGCGGCCTCGTTTAAGGATAATAAGCCGGTGGGCGAAGTCTTCGGCTTCCTTTAAATAGTGAGTGGAAAAGAGTACCGTTTTGCCGCGCGCGGCGAAGCGTTCGAGAGCATCCCATAATTTTTGTCGGGCACTCGGGTCCATCGCCGTGGTGGGTTCGTCCAGGAGCAGGAGGTGTGGATCGCCGAGGAGAGCAATGGCGAGTTTGACACGCTGCTGCTCTCCGCCAGAGCAGGCGGCAACCTTGCGTGATGCCAGCTCGTTGAGTTCGCAGATCTCGAGAATTTCCTCTAAGGGGAGATGCTGGCTATAGGTTGCCTGCACCATTCTTAAAGTTTCACTAACGGTGAGGATAGGCAATAGACTGCCGTTTTGGAGCATGGCGCCTACCAGTCCGCGAGCAATAGCCTGGCGGGGTTTGAGTCCATAGACTTCTATGCTGCCCGCGGTAGGGGAGGTCAATCCTACGATGAGATCGATCAGGGTTGTTTTGCCGGCTCCGTTATGGCCGAGGAGGCCAACGACCTCGCCTTCTTGGACATCAAAGGAAATACCGCGCACGGCATGAATAGAGCCCCTGCGGAAGCTTTTTGCTAGACCGCGGGCGCTCAGGGCTGGAGCTGGAGTCATGGAAATCTGTGCCTTCTTGTTCACTACTTGAAGAGACATACATTTCTGCGATGACACTTCGTACTCCATTTATTCTACGCAGATGAGGCCGCATACGTCAGCGAGAATTAAAAAATGCAGGCCCGAAAGCCTGCATCAGAAGCGCATTAGGGTCGCGCGGAGGCGGCCGCAATATGCTGGAAACTCGAGCTCGAATACAGATCCTCGATCAGCACTGCCTTGCCCTCATGATCGGTAAGTGGCACACACCAGTTCGGGTAAAGATCCTTCGTGGTACCTGGCTGATTCTGCACGCGCCGATCGCCAACCATATCTACCAAAGCTGTGCAGGTCAGCGCGGATGGGGTGTGGGCGATAAAGCGGTGTAGAGCTGCGACGAGAGTTTCGGTATCGCCGCGCTCATCGCGGGCTACGCCGTGGAAGTTTTCCACTGAGTTATCCTCGCCCTCGAAACCGCCCTGCTCCTTGACCCGGTTGAGTACTTCAGCCTGCCAATTCAGATCTTCGGCAATTTCCTGGTCTGCATCAGTAATCAGCAAGCCGAGCTGCTCGCGCAAAGTGATATGGCGACCTTCCAAATACCCGCAGGTAGGAGGAAGATCATGGGTAGTCACCGAGCTTAGTGCAGCCTGACGGTACTCGCCTTGATAGCGTGGCCCTCCCTGAGATGGCGAGGATTCAAACCACAAGACGGAGGTGCCCATAATGCCGTAGTCGGCGAGAGCCTGTTGTACCCATGGTTCGAAAGTGCCGAGATCTTCGCCAATGACTACAGCTCCTGCGCGCTCAGCCTCGAGAGCCAGAATGCCGACGAGAGCGCGGTAATCATAGTTCACATAGGTGCCAGTGGATGGGTCTTGTAAGCGCGGAATCCAGAAGAGCCTAAATAAGCCCAGCACGTGGTCAACGCGAATGCCGCCAGAATTGCGCAATACTGTGCGCAGCATATCGCGCCATGGCTTGTATCCAGCAGCAGCGAGTTTCTCCGGATGCCACGGAGGCTGCGACCAGTCCTGGCCTTGCTGGTTATACGCATCCGGTGGGGCGCCGACGCTGGCGTCGGGGGCCAAATATTCGGCGAGGTTTTCTGCATCGGATCCACCTGGGTGTACGCCCACCGCAAGATCGGCCATGATGCCAATCTTCATACCGGCATCGCGCAATGCCTGCTGGGCGGCAGCGAGTTGGCTATCGCAGATCCATTGCAGCCACATATAAAATTCCACAGCATTTGCGTTATCCATGGCGTGGCCGCCGGCGAGTTTAGCTTCCTGTTTGGCACACCACGATGCAAAGCGTGCGAGACCTTCGCCTTCGCGGGCAATATATGCCTGGAATTCAGCTTCCCGTTTCTTATTTCGCCCGGCATTGAAGACCTCATGAAGTACCTGTAACTTCGCCGCATAAATGGGGTTGCGGTCAATGATGGAGGCATCACGATTCTGGGATTGGAATTCCTCAGCAATATCAGCAATATCTTCCAAAATATCGCTATCAAGGAGATCAATCTCGGGGATATCTTCGATGCGTATATAAATCGGATTGGTAAAACGACGTGAGGTAGGCAGGTAGGGGGAATCCTCCACTGGGGGTAGCGGCTCCCCAGCGTGCATCGGATTGACCAGGAGGAAGTCGCCTGCCTTCTGCTCGGCGATAAAAGCACCTAAGGTGGCAAGATCGTGAAAATCGCCGATGCCCCAGCTGTCTTCGCTGCGCACCGAGTACATTTGTGCCATCACTCCATGCACCGGCCGGTCGATATACGTAGCGGTGGTAGACAGTCGCGCAGGGGTCACTATCAAAGGACAGGTCTCACGTATCCCTGTAGAGGTCAGCGTAATGGTGTGCCAGCCTTGCGGGAGTCCGGCTGGGATCTCGAAAGTTGCCTCCCCCCATGTAACACCGGCAATCGTGCGAGCTGGAGTCCAGTTCTCTACCTGATCGGCCTTAGCTAAGCTACCATCTTCGAGCGTGATGGAAATATCTGCGGGCGCACCATCATGGACGTGCACATGCAGGTAATAGTTGGCTTCATCGATCATGACCACACTGCGCGGCAGCGGTCTTGAGAATTCGCCGTCGTGTCGCTCTTGGAGCTTGCGGTGAATCTCCTCCTCGGAAGGGTGATCGCTGATATCAACCTCTAAGGCTTTCAGCGTCTTGATTAAGGTGTCGTCAGACACTTCGATGGGCTGTCCACCGAATCCGGTGTAGCCCGTTGATATTGCGTATGCAGCGGCTAATTCGCGCAAAGATTCTTGATAACCCACAGTTGCCCATTGTGCCACCACCGTGAGTGAAGGTGGGAATTTTTCAGCCTAAATGTGATGAATATGATGATCTCTTAAGTTACGCGTGGCACGGGCTTCCTGGGCAGGCGGGGGTATAGTGCTAGGTCGAAGATGCACCTCGGAGAGAAGATGGAGATGAAAGACACGTTATGCAGTTAGTGACTACCGAAGCTGAGTACACGATAGGCAAGCACGATACATGTCTGACTGCCCTGATGGCTACCGCTAAAGCCCGCCCGTATGGGGTGATGTTTACCAGGCCTAAGAATTTCGAGTGGGTCAATGTCTCCGCTAAGGAATTCATCGACGAGGTTTTCGAAGTAGCCAAAGGCTTTGTAGCCAACGGGGTGCAGCAGGGCGATCGCATTGCATTGCTCTCTGAGACTCGCTACGAGTGGTCGCTCCTCGATTTTGCCATCTGGGCGGCGGGAGCGGTGAGTGTGCCCATTTATGGTTCCTCCTCGATCAGTCAAGTGCAGTGGATTATTGAAGATTCGGGTGCGGTTTTCGCCGTGACCGAGACACGTGAGCATACCGAGCTCATGAAGAACCTCGTCCTCGACGAGTCGGGCACACCGCCACTTCTTCGGTCCACCTCGCAATTGCGCCGGGTACTCGAGATTAATGCCTCCGCTATTTCAACGTTAAAATTTGAGGGCCGCGATATACCCGATGAGGATATTTCCTCCCGCATCGCTGCAACTAAGAGCTCCGATCTCGCGTCGCTGGTCTACACGTCCGGTACGACAGGGCGGCCGAAGGGATGCCGGTTAACACATAAAAACTGGCTTGCCGAAGCGTGGGGATTATTAACCAACAAAATTGGCAGCATTGCTGCTCCGGGAACTCAGGTGCTTACCTTCCTCCCGCTCGCGCACGTTTTCAGCCGATCTGTATCACTTGCGGTGGCAATCAGTGGCGCCACGCAATCGCACTGGTCAGATTTCTCCACTCTCGGCGTGCAATTCCAACGCTCTCGCCCCAATCTTATCTTGGGGGTCCCTCGAGTTTTTGAAAAGGTGCGCAACTCCGCAGCGGCTAATGCCGCGGAGGGGGGACCGGTGAAGGCGGCGCTATTTGCGCGTGCAGAAAGAGTTGCGATCGAATATTCCAAAGCACTCGACGATCCTGAGGGGCCATCTCGGGTATTAAAGATTAAACATGCAGGCTTTGATAAATTGATCTATGCGAAGATTCGCCAAGCCATGGGTGATTCAGTGAAATATGCCATCTCCGGCGGCAGTGCGATGGATCCAGAATTGATGCACTTCTTCCGCGGGATAGGAGCCCGCATCTACGAGGGTTATGGCCTCACTGAAACGGCCGCTGCCGTAACAGTGGACTTCGAGAATCAAAGGATTGGTACCGTTGGCCCACCCATCGGCGGAATGAGTGTCCGCATCGCCGAAGACTCTGAGATTCTCATCCAAGGTCCCACTGTGTTTGATGGTTACTGGAATAACCCCGAAGCCACCGACAAAGTCTTTGACGAAGAGGGATGGTTCCACACAGAAGACCTTGGCGAGTTGAGCCCCGAAGGTCACCTCATTATTACTGGGCGGCAAAAGGATCTCATTGTCACTGCCGGCGGCAAGAATGTTTATCCCGGCCCCATGGAAGACTCGCTACGATCTCATCCGTTGATCTCTCAAGCCATGGTGGTTGGTGACGGCAAACCCTTCGTGGGCCTATTGGTCACACTCGATGAAGAGGCCATGAAACGGTGGAAATTGAATATGAATATTCCGGAATCGCGCAGTATCGCCGATCTCGCTACCAACCCTATGCTGCGGGCTGAAATACAGGATGCCGTCAATCAGGCCAATGCGAGTGTTTCGCATGCGGAAGCGATCAAAAAATTCTATATTTTAGATCGCGATCTCACCGAGGGTGATGATGAACTCACCCCCACCATGAAGGTAAAGCGCGCCGTGGTACAGCGCCGCTACGCAGCCGAGATTGAGCACCTCTACCAGCGCAATCAGTAATCTTCCAGGGTGCGCTTGAGTAGCGAAGAAGAAATTATAAAGGGGGCACGGCGAGCCGTGCCCCCTTTGCTTGTCAGATGTTTTAGAGTGATCGAAGCGAGGGCGACAACCTAGGAGTGCCGCCTACAGGTCTCGACAAAAAAAGGGGGTGTAAACGGGTGCTACATGTTTTCGATGCAACCGTTCGACACCTGCAACTAACTCAGGAAATCTTTAATATCGGCGATGAAGTTGCCACCTATATCGAAAACTTGGCCGAAGCCATCGCCGATTGGGATGCCGAATTGGTTGAGGATTGCCTCGAAGAATTTTCCCTGATTGTCGAAGACGCTCGCGATGATTCTCGGCGCGTGATGGCCGAGCTGATCGGCTTGCGTCAGGCCCTAACCTCTGGTCTTGCCTCTGGAACAGTATCTATGGCTGCGCCGCGATTAAAAGAGACGGATCGGCCCGTGATCGTCAATAGCGCTAGTCTCAGAGAACGTTTTCCGCTCCGGCAATCGCCGGTGAGTGTTCAAGAACTGAGCATAGCCTTGCGGGCTCGCACTGAATTCATAGGCGAATATTTAGACCATATTGTGCAGTGGGAACTCAAAGAAACGGAACGCGCGGCTCGCGACGTTGACAGCCTTAGTCTGCCGCTGCTGTATGCCCGCACCTTTGAAGCAGTCACAGCGGCCAGCGATGCCTGGTTGCAGACGGTAGCAACCGAACACCCACGTTTTACCGCTGGGCTGCGCGGATCTCACCCACCGGCTTTCTTGAGTGAGCGGGCGCGTATCGATGCTGTGGTGGCTCGGGTCAAAGCCAAAAAACACAACAAAGTATCCTAGGTTCAGATGTTCGGCGTATATATCCACGTCCCCTTTTGTCAATCCCGGTGTGGTTACTGCGATTTCAACACCTACGTCCCAGGCGAATTAGGTGCGTTTTCACCCGCTACATACCTTGACGCCCTGGAGCGCGAGCTTCAGCTCATGGTTCAAAGCTACGATATAGGTCCAGCACATACCGTTTTTATTGGTGGGGGAACCCCATCAGTTCTCGGGGCTAAGGGGCTGAGCCGAATCCTCGATGCGATTAGATCTACGTGCGGAATCGCCCGTGGTGCGGAAATAACTACGGAATCCAATCCCGAGTCAACCTCACCCGAGTTCTTTGACTCTCTGCTGAAGGCGGGGTTCACCCGACTCAGTCTCGGCATGCAATCTGCGAGCCCTAGGGTTCTTAAAGTTCTTGAGCGCCAACACACCCCCGGGCGCGCCTTCGAGGCGGTGCGGGAGGCTCAGCGGGCGGGCATTAACCATATCAATCTGGACATGATCTATGGCACCCCCACTGAACGCGACTCAGATATACGCGCCACCCTCGAGCAGATCCTTGCTTTAGATATCGACCATATCTCGGCCTATTCCCTAATTGTCGAGGACGGCACGAGGATGGCCCGGAAAATTAGAAACGGCCATATTCCCGCACCAGATGAAGATATTTACGCTGACCGCTTTGAGATGATCGATCGTGCCTTACAGGCCGCAGGCTTTGATTGGTACGAGGTCTCTAACTGGGCAAAAAAGGGCGGGCAGTGCCACCATAATCTAGGTTATTGGCGCAATCACGACTGGTGGGGAGCAGGGCCAGGGGCTCACTCGCATCTAGACGGCACACGCTTTTATAACGTTAAACACCCCGCGCGGTATGCGCAGATGATCAATGCAGGTCAGTTGCCTATCGCAGAACGCGAGGTGCTGAGCACTCAAGAGCGCCACGAAGAGCAAGTCATGTTGGGGCTTCGGCTTAAGGAAGGTTTGGGAAAAGAGCATTTCAACGAGCTGGAGGTGCAGGTGATTCAGCGGTTCGCCGAACGCGGCCTCCTGACGGTGGGGCAGCGCGTCGCGGTCAGTGATAGGGGGCGACTACTTGCCGACGGAATGATTGCAGATATCCTAGTAGCAGGAGAAAGGTAGGGATATGAGCACACTGAAGCGTCGGCAAGAAGTGTTGCGTGCAATCGTCGCCGATTATATTCGCTCCCAAGAACCTGTTGGGTCGCAAGCCTTACTCGATCGCCATCAACTCAACGTGTCCTCCGCGACCATCCGCAATGATATGGCCGCACTAGAGGCAGAAGGCTATATCGCGCAGCAACATAAGAGTTCAGGCAGAATTCCGACGCATAAAGGCTACCGGCTTTTTGTCGACTCACTGCACGAGGTAAAACCCCTGAATCCCGCGGAGCGTCGGGCAATCTCGAGCTTCCTCGAAGGGGCCATCGACCTTGAAGAGGTGCTCAAGCGCTCGGTCCACCTGCTCGCGCAGCTCACGCATCAGGTGGCAGTGGTGCAAATGCCGACTTTAAAAGCGGCGCGCGTTAAGCACCTCGAATTGGTGACTCTCAATCCCACCAGGCTGCTCTTAGTGCTGATCACCGATACCGGTCGCGTAGAGCAGCGCATTGTCGACCTCGACGCCGCTATCGACGAGGATCAAGTAGCGCGCCTGAAATATCTGATTAATAGTGCCTTGGACGGTGTCTTCTTATCCGAGGCCGCCCTAGCGCTCAGCGGGCTGATGGCCCGTGCTGAAGCAGATTTAAGCCCGCACCTCATCAGCTGTGTGAGTGCGTTGGTCGATACTTTTATCGAGCACCCTAGTGATCGCCTCATCTTGGCTGGAACCCCGCACCTGCAGCGTTTCTCCGCTGATTTCCCCCGTGTTCTGGAGGCACTCGAGGAGCAAGTCGTGGTGCTGGAACTTTTAGCGAATGTGCAAGATCTCGGGACAACGAGCGTGATGATTGGCGAGGAAACCCGTGACGATAAGATGCGCGAAGCATCTGTGGTGGCCACCAGCTATGGGGTGGGCGGTCTGGGGGTTGTAGGGCCCACCCACATGGACTACCCAGCAACAATGGCCAAGGTGCAGGCGGTAGCGCACTATGTCTCTAAAGCTGTGATCAATTACTAGAAGAAGAAAAATCTAAGGGACCTAGAGCGAGAGGATCGATTACGCTTGAGCTTGCTAGCTTAAGCGCTATCGATATGAGAGCGGCCCTGCGTCGGAAAACTTATTGTTAGAGACCTGAGAATTTTCGCCCATACTCGACGCGGCGCAGTCCAAAGCCTTAAGAATCATCAGCCAACGATGGTTAATACCTATAAGGGATGATGACAGCGGGCAGTAGATTCGATTTTTATCTCCAGTATGGCCAAAAATGCTCCGAAAATAAGGGTTGAGCTTTCGTTTTGCAAGGGAAAATGGTGGGAGCTATATTTTTCTGGACATATTTACCAATCTCTAGTGCCCACGACAGGAAAGGTCATCTCATCATGAAGCCTCGTATCTTCGCTGGTTCGCGATCCATCACCCGGTTTGGAGCTGCCGGCCTCCTCGCGGTTCTTACCGCTGGCCTCATCGCCCCTGTGTCCCAAGCCCAAACCCAGCCTCCACAGGGAGTTGAATTTCCGTGGCGCACAGTCGCTTGCGATCATGTCTCCACCCATCCTGAGGTCACCGTGTCATGGCAGGATCGCGATGCGCGCGCTGGCGATACAATTTCCTACGAACTGGGAATCCGTAATAATGGCTTCTCTCGTGGGCCGTTCTATGTCGGTGTCACAGCTGATCCCTTCCTCAATTTCCACACCAACAGTGATAACCTCTTCCTGTTGTACCTACCTTGGCACGTCAAGGATGGACGGCGAGATCCGGTAGTCGAGAACGGATCATCGATCTATCTCACTTATACTCGCACGCTGACTCACGAAGATATCGCCGCTGGCACCGCACACCTAGAAGTGTCTGCACCGATTAGCGAGGGCCCCTCGGCTGAACCCATCTGCTCGGCGATCTTCACTCTCGACACTCCATTGATATCGAAGCGCCATGCACCCAGCTCCACACCGCGTCCTCATGCACCCAGCTCCACACCGCGTCCTCATGCACCCAGCTCCACACCGCGTCCTCATGCACCCAGCTCGACGCCACGTCCTCATTCTCCCAGTAGCACCCAAGAGAAGCCCGCTGTAGAAAAGCCACGGCCTATCCCTACCGCTACCAAAAACCAGCCTCAACCTTCTCAGCCTTCGCAACCTGCTCAGCCACTTCCTCCGGCAGACCAAGACTCCCCTCAGCAGTCCACCGGAAGTAGCCGCGGCGCCATCATTGGCTCAGTGATCGCAGCACTCATTTCGATTGTGGGAATCTTTGGTGGGCTATTCAATCACTTCCTCCTCGGCCGGTAGTATGAGTTTCTTTCTCCCGCCCCTCGGTCAAGTTAGCCGAGGGGCGGTTTATCCATTGAGGGCGATTAGGGCCTAGTTATGGGAACGTGACTAGAATGTGCTTTTTAGACACGATCACCGTTTCGAACTAGTAGATAATAAAGGACTTTTTGTGGCTCGCGATTACTACGGCATTCTCAATATCTCCAAGGATGCATCTGATAACGAAATCAAGAAGGCCTACCGTAAGTTGGCTCGTAAATACCACCCGGATGTCAATGACACCCCAGAGGCGGCAGAGAAATTCAGTGATATCTCCCTCGCCCAGGAGGTTCTCCTCGACCCGGAAAAACGTCGCATTGTCGATATGGGCGGTGACCCCATGCAGCAGGGCGGCGGGGGACAGCATCCGGGCTTCGGCGGCGGTTTCGGAGATATTTTCGACGCCTTCTTCGGTGGCGGTGGTGGCGGACGGGGCCCAATAAGCCGGGTACGCCCAGGCGATGACGCCCTGGTGCGGTTGTCGATCACTCTCGAAGACGCTTTCCAAGGTGTCGATGAGGAGATCACCATCGACACCGCCGTGGTCTGCGATATCTGCCACGGTTCGGGATCGAAAACCAAGGCTCAGCCCGTCAGGTGTTCTCGATGCCAAGGCTCGGGTCATATCGAGCAGATGCAGCGCTCCTTCCTCGGCAATATGCTCACCACCGTCGCATGCCCAGTCTGCGAGGGCTTCGGCGATATCATCGAAGACCCGTGTGATAAGTGTGCCGGCCACGGCCGGGTGCGCACCCGACGCAATAAGTCGGTTCGTATCCCAGCGGGCATTGCCAGTGGTATGCAACTGCGTTTAAGTGGCGAGGGTGAGGTGGGCTTGGGCGGTGGCCCTGCCGGTGATCTGTATATCGAGATCACCGTTGCACCGCATCCTATCTTCGAGCGAGAAGGCGATCACCTCCATTTCCGGGCCAATATCCCGATGGTTGATGCGGCCTTAGGCACCGACTTATCAGTAACAGGTCTGGACGGGGCCGAGATCACTTTCGAGATCCCAGCCGGTACCCAGCCCGGTGAAGTTGTCACTATCGAGGAAAAGGGCATGAAGCAGCTGCGCGCGGACAGCTTCGGCAATATGATTGCCCATATCAATGTCATGGTTCCGCGAGAATTGGATGAACAATCGCGCAAGATTCTGCAGTCTCTGCGAGATCACCGCCAAGATTTAGCACAAGTCCATGAATCCGCGGATGATAATTCATTCTTCTCGCGGATCCGTAATAAATTCCGGAAGTAGTCATGTCACTACCAGTATTCCTCCATTCCGCCCCGCTGCCCCAAACAGGCGCCGTTGAACTAACAGGGTCGGAAGGGCGGCATGCGGTGAGCGCTAAAAGGATTGGAATCGGGGAACATATTGAGCTTGTCGACGGCCACGGTTCCCGGGCGTTGATCGAGGTTCAGGAGATTTCGGGCAAAGATACTCTGCGCGGAATGATCCTCCAGTGCGATAAAGAAATTCCTCAGTGCCCACATATTACGGTGATTCAGGCGCTGCCGAAGTCTGAACGCAGTGAGCTCACCGTCGACCTGCTCACCCAAGCTGGTGCGGATGCCATCGTGCCATGGCAGGCGAGTCGGTGCATCGCTCAATGGTCGGGGCCTAAAGCGGACAAGGGAATAAAGAAGTGGCAATCCGCAGTCCTAGCCGCCGCAAAACAATCCCGGCGAAGCTATCTCCCCGAGATCTATCCCCTGAGTTCGACACCTCAATTAAGGGAGATTTGCACCGAAATGGACCTGGTCCTCGTACTGGCGGAGGATTCTGCGCAACCTATTGCTCAGGCTCTGCGTGATTATCCCCACGTCCAGCGCTTAGCACTCATTGTTGGCCCGGAGGGGGGAATCAGCCCAGAGGAATACCAGGTTTTCATCGACCTCGGAGCGCATTTGGTCAAATTGGGCCCCGAGGTACTGCGCACTGCTGCAGCTGGAATGGCGGCCTTAGCGGCTCTGGGCGTACTCACCCCACGGTGGTCGCTCTGATACTGTGAGGTGGACACTATACTTGTGGAAGGTAAATTTTTTTGAGTCAGATAGTACGCACGGTCGAAGTAGATAGTAATCATGCGCCGGTAATTTTCGGCATTAATGATCGCCATATCAAGGTCTTAGAAGACCACCTCGATTGCAGCATTCATATACGCGGAACTGTTGTCACTCTCAATGGGGTGGACCATGAGGTCTCCAGGGCGATCAAAGTGCTCAAGGAATTGCAGTCTATGGCGCGCCGCGGAGTGGAGATCACACCAGATGCTGTGAAACATACGCTGTCGATGATTACCATTGAGTCCCCCCAGTCAGTAGCCCGGGCGCTCGCTAGCGATATTGTGGTGCGCCGCGGAAAGTCAGTGCGCCCCAAAACTTATGGCCAAAAGGAGTATGTGGACGCGATCGACGATAATACGATCGTTTTCGGGCTGGGTCCTGCGGGCTCGGGTAAAACTTATCTCGCCATGGCTAAGGCTGTCCAAGCTCTCCAAGCTAAGCACGTGAGCCGCATCATTTTGACTCGCCCTGCTGTTGAAGCAGGGGAGAAGCTGGGCTTTTTACCCGGCACTCTCAACGACAAGATTGATCCCTACTTGAGGCCTTTGCACGATGCGCTGCGCGATATGGTGGAGCCGGAAGTTATTCCTAAGCTCATGGAAGCAGGTATTGTCGAAGTGGCCCCGCTTGCATATATGCGCGGCCGCACCCTCAACGATGCCTTCGTTATCTTGGATGAAGCTCAAAATACGACTGCGGCTCAAATGAAAATGTTCCTGACCAGGCTTGGATTCGGTTCCAAGATGGTTGTTACAGGCGATATCACCCAGGTGGATCTTCCTGGTGGCCAAAAGTCTGGACTGCGCCTCGTGCGCTCCATTCTGCGTGGGGTGGAAGGTGTCCACTTTGCTGAACTCGGTGCTGAGGATGTGGTGCGTCACCAGCTCGTCGGTCGCATCGTTTCTGCTTATGATTCCTATGAGGCCGCGGAAGAAAAGCGTCGACAAGAAAGATAACAATGAGCATCGAAATTCTCAACGAATCTGGGTATACGCTCATCAATGAGGTAGCACTCGTCGATTGCGCTCGTTTTGTGTTGCGGGAGATGGATATTCACCCGGAGGCGCTCTTGACTATTTCGTTGGTGGGTACCGCCACGATGAGTGATTTGCATATGCAATGGATGGACCTGCCGGGACCGACGGATGTTTTGAGTTTCCCCATGGATGAACTCACTCCGCATTCGCAGCGCCCAGATGCTGTGGACCTAGGGCCAGCAATGCTCGGCGACATTATTTTGTGCCCCGAATTTGCCGCTCAACAGGCTGATAAAGCCGGCCACGATCTCGCCCATGAATTGGCGTTATTAACCGTGCACGGCTGTTTGCATCTCTTAGGCTATGACCATATTGAGCCGCGCGAAGAGCAATATATGTTTGCCCTCCAGAATGATTTATTGCGGGATTGGTACGACGATTGCGCCGCGCGCGGTCTGGACTTCCAGCCTCGCCCTGAAAATGAGGGGGCTTTTCCCACCGCGGCCCAGCGGTTGGCCCTCGATCAACAGATGGACTCTGAGCAGTCAATCCCTGCTATTGGAGAACAGTGAACTCGCTTAGCCTCATCGTCATTATTGTCTTAAGCCTCCTGATCGCCACAACTCTAGGCGTCATCGAGGCCGCTATCGCGCATGTCTCCCGAGCGCGAGCGATCAAAGATGTCAAAGATGCCCCCACCCAGACCCATAAGAGCCTGGTTAAGGTTCTAGAGCGCCGCGAAGAACACAGTAATATACTTGGTCTCGCTCGTACCCTCTTCGGTGCTATCGCAGCCGTGAGTGCGGGCTTCCTCGCTGACTCCACGTGGCACCATTGGGGAATCTCAGTGGGCCTGGTTTTTGCCACTCTTATCGCCTATATGCTGCTGGCCGTTATTTCTAATTCCATTGGCCGGGCCGCCCCTTATGCGATTAGCGTGAATGCGGCAATCTTTCTGAATACGCTGGCCGTCATCCTAGGCCCGCTAACTCGGGTTTTAGTCTATGTGGGAAATCGCATAGCGCCCGGCGCTGGCTATGGAGATGGTCCGTATTCGACGGAGATCGAGCTGCGTGAGATGGTCGATATCGCCTCGCAGCAGGGCGTCATGGAAAACGAAGAACGGCGGATGATCCAAAATGTCTTCGATCTAGCTGATACCACGGCCCGCGAAGTGATGGTGCCGCGCCCTGAAATGGTGTGGTTGAACTCCGGCATTACTACCCGCCAGGCCACGGGAGTCTTTGTGCGCTCGGGTCTGTCTAGGCTTCCTGTAATCGGGGAGAATGTGGACGATATCGTCGGTATTGTCTACCTCAAGGATGTGATGAAAAATACCTTTCTCAACGATGATGCCGGCACTACACCTATCGACGATATCCTCAGGCCAGCAAAATTCATTCCAGATTCAAAAAAACTCGATATTTTACTGCAGGAGATGCAAACCGAGCGTTTCCACCTGGCCATCCTCATCGACGAATTTGGAGGAGTTGCTGGCCTGTTGTCGATCGAGGATATCTTGGAGGAAATCGTTGGCGAGATCGCTGATGAATACGATCAGGAAGAACTGGCTCCAATCGAGGATCTCGCCGATGATTCTTATAGCTACCGCGTGGTGGCACGCCTGAATCTCGAGGAACTAGTGGAGCATATCCGAGAAAAGCACGGCATTGACTTCGAATTCTCAGATGAAATTGAAGACCAGGTGGAAACCGTGGCGGGGCTCATCTCCTTCGAGGAAGGCCGCGTGCCCTTGCCTGGCACGGTCGTTGAAACTAACGGTCTGCGTTTACAGGCCGAAGGGGGACGGGACACGCGTGGGCGGGTACGTGTGCGCTCTGTTCTGGTCACCCTTTTGGACACGCATCAAGAATGAGGGATTTTTGAATAAAAGTCCACTGATGTGGACGTTTTCGATGAAATCCATTATTAATAACACCTGGGTGAGGGCGTGAAGCCGGCTCACCCCTTATGATAAAGCAGTACCTTTGTACCTCACTTCAAGGAGATTTGATGAGCAGCGAAAAGTTTACTGGTACCGCGCGTGTTAAACGTGGCCTAGCGGAGATGCTCAAAGGAGGCGTGATCATGGATGTGGTCACCCCGGAGCAGGCCAAGATCGCCGAGGACGCGGGAGCCACCGCTGTGATGGCACTCGAGCGTGTGCCAGCCGATATTCGTGCCCAAGGTGGGGTATCGCGCATGTCAGATCCCGATATGATCGACGGCATCATCAACGCCGTCACCATCCCCGTGATGGCCAAAGCGAGGATCGGACACTTCGTGGAAGCTCAAGTACTGCAATCTCTAGGGGTAGACTTCATCGATGAGTCGGAGGTGCTCAGCCCTGCCGATTACACCAACCACATCGATAAATTCGCCTTCGACATCCCATTCGTCTGCGGGGCAACCAATCTCGGAGAGGCATTGCGCCGCATCAACGAAGGTGCAGCTATGATTCGCTCCAAGGGTGAGGCAGGCACCGGTGATGTATCCAATGCAGTCACTCATATGCGTACCATTCGTGCTGAGATCAATCGCCTCAGCTCCATGTCTCGTGATGAACTCTACGTGGCGGCCAAGGAGCTCCAAGCCCCTTATGAATTAGTCGTGGAGGTAGCCAGCACTGGGAAACTCCCAGTTGTGCTCTTTACTGCTGGAGGCATTGCCACCCCAGCTGACGCCGCCATGATGATGCAGATGGGGGCGGAGGGAGTCTTTGTCGGCTCTGGCATCTTCAAGTCCGGTAATCCAGAACAACGGGCCCGCGCAATTGTTCAGGCAACCCAAAATTATGACGACCCCGATACGATCGCTCGCGTTTCCCGCGGTCTGGGCGAAGCCATGGTGGGCATTAATGTCGATGAGATCCCCGTATCGCATCGCTTGGCCGAGCGCGGTTGGTAGATGATCGGCATCTTGGCGCTCCAAGGGGGCGTCAGCGAACATGCTCGCATGCTCGAAATTTTGGGTCGGGAGTACCGGTTGGTTCGCCGGGTCGAGCACCTTGAGGGGCTTACCGGGATTATCTTGCCAGGCGGCGAATCCACTACGATATCGACCTTGCTCGAATTAGGGGGCCTATTAGAACCGCTGCGCCACCTGGTGCAGCAGGGCTTGCCCGCCTATGGCACATGCGCTGGCATGATCCTCCTTAGTTCACGTGTGCTTGATACCAGAGCAGATGCGCACTGCCTAGGGGCACTAGATATAACGGTGCGTCGCAATGCATTTGGGCGTCAAGTCGATTCATTCGAGGAAACTCTCGATATAGCTGGTAAGAAGGTCAATGCAACCTTTATCCGGGCTCCCTGGGTGGAGGAGATTGGCCCCGGCGTCGAAGTTCTCGCTCGTACCGCGAACGGGGCGATTGTGGCGGTAAAGCGCAATCATGTGCTTGCTACTAGTTTTCATCCCGAGCTGGGACAAGATACCACGGTCCACGAGCTCTTTATCGACATGGTGGATAATTCCACTTCCGCCTAGGAGCGTGGAAGAATACTCGATATGAGCATTCTTTCGATTCAATCCCACGTTTCCTATGGGCACGTGGGTAATTCTGCGGCAGTTTTCCCCCTCCAGCGTATCGGCCACGAGGTGTGGCCCGTGCATACCGTTAATTTTTCTAACCATACCGGTTACGGAGATTGGGGTGGTCAGCTCATTCCGGCTGACCACGTTCGCGATGTCATAGCCGGAATTTCCGCCCGCGGTGCTTTCGCCAATATCGAGGCCATTATCTCGGGCTATCAGGGTGGATCCGATATCGCTGAGGTTATCACCGAGACGGTTGCTGCGATAAAGAGAAAGAATCCTTCAGCTCAGTATGCCTGCGATCCCGTTATGGGTAATGCGAAGTCGGGGTGCTTTGTGTCGGAATTAATCCCGCCCTTGCTCCGCGACGTCGTCGTGCCTGTGGCAGATATCATCACCCCCAATCAGTTTGAACTGGGCTATCTCACGGGGATGGAGGCGAGCGATCTTGAGTCCACTATCGCTGCAGCTGATAAGGCGCGCGCCCTCGGTCCGCATACGGTTCTAGTGACCTCTGTGATGCGTCCGGGCCGGCCAGAGCACACCGTGGAAATGGTGGTTGTTAATGATGAGGGTGCGTGGATCATCCAAACCCCTTATCTCGACGTTAAGCGTAATGGCTCCGGGGATGTCACCGCAGCTTTATTTACCGGCCACTATATTCGCGATTTCGATGCCAAAAAGGCATTAGAAAAAACAGCGGCCGCCATCTTTGATCTTATTTCGATGACGTACGAAGAAAACTCTCGGGAATTGCTGTTGATTAAGGCCCAAGATTCCTTTGTGAATCCACACCATCATTTTGTGGCGTCGAAAATCCGCTAAGCTAAAGAAATCCCAACACTCAATCTAAGGAGAAGGGTGAATTTTACCGATACCCCCGAGGGATTCCGCTCCGGTTTCATCTCATTTGTAGGACGACCCAATTCGGGAAAGTCCACGCTCACCAACGCACTGGTGGGAGAAAAGATTGCGATTACCGCCAATCAGCCCGAGACAACCCGCCACCCCATTAGAGGCCTGGTGCACCGCGACAACGCCCAAATCATCGTCGTGGATACCCCGGGTCTACACCGCCCGCGCACGCTTTTGGGTGAGCGCCTCAATGAGGTGGTCAAAGATACCTATGCGGATATGGATCTGATTGCGGTCACGATCCCAGCCGATGAAAAGATTGGGCCGGGTGATCGCTGGATTGTGGACAATATTCGCAGCGTCGCCCCGAGAACGCCTCTGATGGGCATTGTGACCAAGGTGGATAAGGTCAGCCGCGATCAAGTGGCCGTGCAGCTGATGGCTTTGCATGAACTTCTCGGTAGTGAGTGCGAGGTGGTACCAGTCTCGGCGATCACGGGTGAACAGCGTGAGGTACTGATCGATGTGATTATCAATCAGCTTCCCGAGGGCCCGAAATTTTACCCCGATGATCACATCACCGACGACGATACCCCCACTCGGATTGCGGAGATCGTGCGCGAGGCCGCACTTGCTGGCCTCAAGGAAGAATTGCCTCACTCGGTGGCCGTGGAGGTTGACGAGATCATCCCGAGCACCGAACGTGAGGGAGTTCTCGATGTTCATGTCGTGATTTATGTGGAACGCCCGGGGCAGAAGAGCATTATTATCGGTCGCGGCGGACGCGGTCTGGGCCGGATCATTTTTAAAGCTCGACCCAGAATTATCGAGCTACTTGGCAGCAATGTTTTCCTTGACCTGCGGGTGAAGGTGTTGAAGAACTGGCAGTCTGATCCAAAGCAGCTCGGTCGCCTTGGATTCTAGTGGCTAGACAATCATATAAGGTGCGCGCGGTTGTCGTGCGCACTTATGATTTTGGAGAAGCCGATCGTATTGTTGTTCTCTTAAGTAAAGAGCATGGCATTATCCGTGCAGTAGCTAAGGGAGTCAGGCGCGCAAAAAGCCGCTTCGGATCGAGGCTGCAGCCCTTTGTGGAGATAGATGTACAGCTTTATCCGGGTCGTAATCTGGAGACTCTTACCCAAGCAGATACGGTGCGTTTTTTTGCCACCGGAATTGTGGAGGATTCGCAGCGTTTTATTGCCGCCACAGCAATTCTTGAAGTGGCGGAGCGCCTGGCTGAAGATGATCTTTATGATCTCGTTCTCGACCATATCGAACTGATGCGGCAGACGGCTTATCCCACGGTCGTCCTGGATGCATTCTTATTGCAAGCCATGCATATCGCGGGTTGGGCGCCCAGCCTCTTCCTGTGTGCGCAATGCCAGAAACCGGGGCCCCATCATGCTTTTCACCCGGCACCTGGGGGTGCGGTATGTGTGAATTGTCGGCCCCCCGGTTCCAAGGAATTAGATCCCGAAGCCTTGCATATAGCGTGGCTTCTCGAGCATCAATTCCTTGACAACGCGATCGAGATCATTGCGCAATCTTCGCATTTTCAGGCCGAAGTTCATCAGTTCGTGCGCCTCCATTTTCAGTGGTATGCCGAACGCAAAATTGCCGCCTTAGAAGTTCTCGATCAGGTTTAGGACTCGGCTGTCGCTAATGGCAAGATAGGAGAGGTGAGCGATAATCTACAGGCACCTCAAATAGATCCGCAGTTTATCCCCAATCATATCGCCCTCGTTATGGATGGCAATGGGCGGTGGGCTACGCAGCGCGGCTTAAAGCGTACCGAAGGGCACCAGCGCGGCGAAGCCGTACTGTTGGATATGGTCTCTGCTTGTTTAGCGCTAGGGGTAAAAAATCTCTCCGCCTATGCTTTTAGCACCGAGAACTGGCGGCGCAGCGTAGAAGAAGTGCGCTTTCTCATGGGCTTTAACCGTGATGTATTATCGCGCCAAAAAATGTGGCTTCATGAGCGTGGGGTGCGAGTTCGCTGGGTTGGCCGGCGCCCACGGCTATGGCGCAGTGTCATTAACGAACTTGAAGCGGCGGAAGAGCTCACCAAGAATAATGAGGCGATGACGCTGTATATGTGTGTTAATTACGGTGGTCGCGCGGAGATCGTGGACGGGGTTCGCGATATTGCCCGGAAGGTTCAGCAAGGCCTTTTAGATCCAGAAGACATAACGGAGAAGAATTTTCACATCTTTCTCGACGAGCCCGATATGCCCGACGTGGACTTATTCCTGCGACCGTCGGGGGAAAAGCGAACCTCAAATTTTTTGTTATGGCAATCTGCCTACGCGGAAATGGTTTATCAGAATAAGCTCTTCCCCGATTACACACCTGCTGATCTCTTTGACGCAGTTATTGAATATGCTCATCGTGACCGTCGTTTCGGAGGAGTGAAGTGACCCCTACCCCGGATGCCAAAACAATCCGCAAATGGCAGCAGTATCTGGCCAATGAGCGCGCCGAGGCCGCGGTTTATCGGCAGTTAGCTCATAAGAGAAGCGGTGAGGAGAAAGAGATCCTCTTAAGTTTGGCGCGTGCCGAAGAACGCCACGAGAAATACTGGCGCGAAAAGTTGGGTGATGATGTCGGGCTCCCGCGCCGCCCAGATTTTAGCACCTTAGTGCTGGCGTTTATGACCAAGCACTTCGGTTCTCTTTTTGCTCTTGCATTAATGCAGAACGCGGAAATGCGCAGTCCCTATGAGAAGGATGCGGATGCCACGGCGCAAATGCACGCTGATGAGATGATGCATGGCGAGGTCATTCGTGGTTTAGCTGCGGATGCCAGGGAGAAAATGAGTGGCTCCTTCCGTGCTGCTATTTTCGGTGCAAATGACGGCCTCGTCTCCAATTTGGCGCTCGTCTTGGGAGTGATGGGATCGGGCGTCGATTCTCGCTTCGTCCTTCTTGCGGGTATCTCTGGTTTGCTCTCAGGGGCTCTGTCTATGGCGGCCGGAGAATATATTTCGGTGAAGAGTTCTCAGGAGCTGCGCGAGGCGTCCGCCCCGGATCAGAAGGCGCAGCGCAGTGTGGCGGCACTCGATGTGGATGCCAATGAGCTCGCGCTGGTGTACCGAGCACGTGGATTAGGTGATCACGAGGCTCAACTCAAGGCAGAGCAGGTCTTAAATTCCTTAGCGGATTCCCATGATCAGGCGTTGATAGAAGAGTTTGGGGTGAACAGCGACATCGACTCCAAGGAAGCTATTCATGCGGCCATCTACAGCTTCTGTTGCTTTGCTGGGGGAGCATTTATCCCGCTTATCCCGTTTATCCTGGCTTTTCAATTTAGTGGCCTCGTCTTGGGTCTAGCAGGCATTATATTAGTTGGCATCGCCCTGATTGCTACGGGTAGTCTCACCGGTGTACTCTCCGGGAAACCTCCTGTGTACCGGGCGATCCGTCAACTGCTAATAGGACTCGGTGCTGCAGGTATCACCTATGTATTGGGTATGGCCTTTGGCACGATTATCGGCTGAACCCAGGGTTAGTGCCCTGGGTTAGGGGCTAGATAGTTGCGGCGCACTGTGAGCACGTGCCGTATATTTCGGCGTCATGTCCTGTAAGGGTGAAGCTATGGGCGCGGGAGACGTCCTTCGCCCACTCTTCGACCGGGCCACCTTCGACCTCAACTGTGTGTCCACATTGGGTGCACACGAGGTGGTGATGGTGAGCGTTATTGAGGCATTGCCGATAAAGGGTTTCGCCGTTGGACATGTGCAAAGCGTCGACTGCTTTGATCTCAGTCAGCGACTGCAGGGTGCGATAAACGGTTGTCAACCCTACCTTGAGATTTCTCTTGGTGAGTTCCTCGTGGATCGTTTTTGCGGAGGCGAAATTATCAAAGTCGCGAAGAACAGTGACGACAGCGGCGCGTTGGCGGGTGCTGCGGACACCGAGCTTCGGAACCCTCGGTTCTAAAGTGCGGTTCATGATTCCATTCCCTTTTATGATTTTTTAGCTTCATACGCGCCTGTCAGAGCGCTATTGGCACCAGGTAGGGTGTCAGACCTAGGAGGTGGTAGATGAAGCAAAACATTGCTATAGCTAGAAGTAAACAGGCCACGTGATGGAAAATTTCAAGAGCCTGAGCTGACTAGCTTCCATAGGGTGCTCACTGGTCGCGGGGACCGGTCAGCTGGAACAAACAGCACTTTACAGTCTAGCTATGACTCAAATCATACTAGATTTCGCTTTCATTAGCCGCAAAATGCCATCATGGGTTACGGTTTGATCCCGGATTTTCCGAGGGGTTGTTTTTTGTTTTAAAAGATATTTATCTCGATGATTCCGCTTGCATGGTGACCCGTTGAACAATGTCGAGCGCGAGGGGATTGCTAATGTGGTAAACGATTTTTCGGCCTTTTCGGGTACTACCCACGATGCCAGCTGTACGAAGTATCTTCAAGTGCTGGCTAATGAGCGGTTGGCTGCAGTCTAAGTGTTCGGCAATTTCGTTAACAAATAGGGGGCCGCCGCTTAAAAGCTGGATGATGCTTAAACGAGTGCTGCAGCTAAGGGAGGTAAAAAACCCCGCAGCCATTGTGAAATCGTGGCCCCAATTCATCGAGGTATTGCGGTTTTCTTGGGTGCCGGTTAATGATCCCATCATCTCTCCATCAGTCGTTGCGTTTGGCTAACTAAACACTGTTCAATCGATATATCCCCTTCGGTGTTAATGGAGGTGGAAAAATCGATAGGTCGACAGTGGTTACGTGTATATACCTAAACTGTAGCGTTCCTGATACTTAAATATAGCGGAGATTCTACCTCGTACCACTTCCTCGCTCAGAACTTTAAGAACTGCTCCCGAACAAAAGCCCATATATAAGGTATTTGGCCTGTTTGTTTACTTAGGTAAGCCTTATACTTCTCAAAAGTGCTTGCCGTAGGGCACCAATTCTCTTAGGGAACTCGTGGAGGAGATTCTCTTCGGCAATCGGCTTAGGCTTCTCAGTCAAGAACTAGTAAAGTTGGAGGAACTCCCCGCGATTAACTGGGGGAAGGCTAATTACTAAGAAACCTCAAGGAGACCTTTTTCCATGGCTCAAAGCTCAGTCATTGATACCGTAGTAAACCTCTGCAAACGCCGCGGCCTCGTATACCCGTGTGGCGAAATCTACGGTGGCACCCGCTCCGCGTGGGACTACGGCCCCTTGGGTGTCGAGCTCAAAGAAAATATTAAGAAACAGTGGTGGCGCACCTTCGTTCAAGGTCGCGCCGATATGGTTGGGCTCGATTCTTCTATTATCCTGCCGCGCCAAGTCTGGGAGGCCTCCGGCCACGTAGCCACATTCACCGACCCCCTCGTGGAGTCGTTGCACACCCACAAGCGCTACCGCGCCGATCACCTAATCGAAGCTTACGAGGCTAAGCACGGCCACAAGCCCGAAAATGGCCTCGCTGATATTCCCGACCCAGAAACCGGACAACCGGGTGCGTGGACCGAACCCCAGATGTTCTCCGGACTGATGAAAACCTTCCTCGGCCCAGTCGATAATGAGCAGGGGCTACACTATATGCGCCCTGAAACTGCTCAAGGTATCTTCGTCAACTTCAAAAACGTCATGACCACCGCCCGCATGAAACCACCCTTTGGAATCGGCCAGGTTGGTAAAGCCTTCCGCAACGAAATCACTCCGGGCAACTTCATCTTCCGAACCCGTGAATTCGAGCAAATGGAGATCGAGTATTTCGTACCTGAAAATCAGGCTCAAGAAAAATTCGACCAGTGGGTTAATGACTGTTGGAACTGGTTCATCGACCTCGGTATTAACCCCGACAATATGCGTCAGTTTGATGTCCCAGAGGAGGAGCGCGCTCACTATTCCGCCGGCACCATCGACTTCGAATACCGCTTCGGCTTCAAAGGTAGCGAGTGGGGCGAATTAATGGGCGTGGCTAACCGTACCGACTATGACCTCGGCTGCCATATTGAGCATTCCGGTGAGGACCTCTCCTACCACGACCAGGTCAACGGCGAGCGTTATGTCCCACATGTCATCGAGCCCTCCTTCGGCCTCACCCGCGCCATGATGGCGTTCCTATGCGATGCCTACTACGAGGATGAAGCCCCGAATGCCAAGGGCGGGGTGGACAAGCGCGTAGTTTTACGCCTCGATCGCCGTTTGGCTCCCGTCAAGGTCGCGGTATTGCCACTATCGAAAAAAGACACCTTAACCCCAACAGCAGAGCGCATTGCGCAATCGCTGCGGAAATTCTGGAATGTCGATTATGATGTCGCGGGTGCTATTGGACGCCGCTATCGTCGACAAGACGAGATCGGCACCCCCTTCTGCGTTACGGTCGATTTTGATTCACTCGACGATGACTCCGTAACCGTGCGCGAACGCGATACCATGGAGCAAGAACGCGTCAAGATCTCCGAACTGGAGTCCTATCTAGCCGCCCGATTGGTAGGTTGTTAACAGATATGTCCGATCCCATATACACCCAGTGGGCCAAGCGCACGGGCGAGTTTGCACGCCTGCTCGACCCAGTGGAAGATGAAATCGCGGTATTCCCACTCAAGGTCGGCTCCGAGCCCGATACTGCCATGGTGGGAACTAGTCCGTGGAAGGTACGCGCCGATAAGAACGAGCTCGAGGCCACGCTGCCAACCGCGCAGGTGTATCGCGCAACCACTGGCGATAAGCCCTTTGGTCGATCGCATGAGATCACCATCGATCTTGCCGGAACTAAAATCCGAGCCGTCAATGAAGGTGGTCAAGATTGGGTATACCTCGACGCCACCAATCGCAAAGTCGGGCAGTTTTCTGGCGGCAATAACGGGGTTCGGAAAGCCATTACGGAATTCGCCGACGAGACCGGGCGCAGTACCGACGATATTCTAAGCCCTGAGCAGCGCGTATTCCTCTCGTGGGTGACTCGCACGCAATTAGAGTCGAAGATGATGTCAATGACTCTGGCGCTCATCCTCACCTCCCTCATGGCCATTGCGATTACAATATTCACCCTGCTAACCTAATCGCACTGACCCAGTAAAAAAAGATCCGGTTCACATAGCCTGTGAACCGGATCTTTTTGGGACTAGAAGCTGCCTCCGCGGGAGCCGCCACCGCCGAAACCGCCGCCGCGGGAGCCGCCCCCAAAACCGCCTCCCCCGAAGCCTCCGCCGCCGAAACCGCCACCAAAACCTCCGCCGAAGCCCCCGCCGCGGCGGCCACCGCTCAGAAGTTCATTAATGACCATTCCGGCGACAAATGAACCTGTTCCACCCCCGGAACGCGGAGTGGAGTGACGCATCCGGTAATCGTCATCATCGCGTTGCGCTAAGGTGAGCGCGGACTGGGCTAATTGAGCCGCCTGCCTTGCGTAATTAATCGCCTGACGGGTATGACGGTTACGTTCATTTTCAGCCTGTGCATAGGACCGCTCAGCCTCCGCCAACTTGGTGCGCGCCCCCGCCCGGACGATGCGCCCTCGCGTAGAAATCAGATCCCGCGCGGCCCGAATATGAGCAGCAGCGACATCAGCTTGTTGCGTATATACCTGCAGAAGGCGAGCATGACTTGTGGTACCCTCCTGGATTTGCTCGAGCATCTCATCAAGACGCGCATCGCAATCACTCAATAGAGTCCAGGTACCCAGGGGATCAGTCTGGGCATTCGTCCGAGCTTGCTCAACCACGTGGCGCGCCTGCTCAATAGTCTCTTCCACAGCCTGCCAATTCATCGGAGTCCCCTGAGATTCGCCCTGCGCGCGAATATCTATGGCTTGCTGGATCTCCTCCTCAATTTCGGTAATGAGACCTCCGATGCCTGCACGCGCGCGATTAATATCACTGTGCGCATGTTCGATAGCTTTAAGCATCCGATCAGTTTGCGCACTCGCGGCTTCGGCCAGGCGAATGGCATCGACGAGCCCACCTTGTTCACCTGCGGGGCGATTAAGGAGACTGCGCCCGATATCAAGCTGCTGGTCAGCTTCTTTGAGGGCGGCTTGGGCGATCTCAATATTATGAGCGATCGGGCTTAAGATTGGCTCCTCAAATTCTTCCTTGAGGGCGTCGAGCTGCGCCTCAGCCTCAGGGAGACGTGCATATAATTCCACTGTCTCTCGCGTAATTCGGTCTAAATTATCCTGGGCGTGGACAAGTAGGTTGCGCAACTGGGCAAAATTATTTGCCTGTGCCTCGAGTGCATCATCGGCTTGGCCACACGAGGAAATAATATCGACGAGCAATCCGCGTTTTTCGACCTCGCCCGCATAGAGGCCGCCGTCGAGTTGGCGCTTTAATTCAAAGGCCTTCTGCAAGGTATGTGTGGAATGATTCATTGCGCTGGTGAAGGCCCGAGTGCGTTCGGCCCCAAATTCTGCCATAGCGATATCGAGCTCGGTGCGCGCCCGCTGAATCGATTCATCGGTACTCACCAACTCCTCAGCAGCAAGCTGCTCTAAAGTATCCAGCGGTAGTTGCTGCAACGCAGAGGGCTGGGCGGGATCAAGAGCGCGCGCCTTCTCTAAAATCTCCTGAGTAGATTTCTTCGACTTCCGACGAGTTGCGGCATATATCCCCCCTCCCGCCAGGGCAGTGGCGCCGAGACCTCCGACAACCCATCCCCACGAACCGTCTGAGTCCGAGGCAGGATCTACGGCAATCATGGTGCCGGCAGGATGTGCGGCATCCATCAACGCCACGGCAGATCCCGCAAAATCTCTCGCACTCAACGCCTGCGAGGAGGCATTCCACATGGCATCGAGCTCAGCGGAACTAAAGCCAGAGCCACCGGTAAAACCATAACTATTTGCCCCAATCACCATAACGATATCCCGGGGGTGCGCCGCACCCTCATTGAGGACCTGCTCACTCCAAGCCTCGGGGGTCAAGCCATCAAAATCATTGACCATTACCAAGGTAAACGTGCCATCCTCACCGGCAGCATAATCAGCAGCACGCTCATTAATCCACTCGATATCATTGGCGCTTAAGCGATCGGTGAAATCAGTCACGACTTGGGGATAGCTCACCGCGGGTTCCGCGATAACGTTCAGGGTGCTGGCATAGGCCAGGGGAGCAGCTGCTAAGAATCCGCAGACGCTGAATCCCAAGATCCCCACGGCAGTAGTAAAGGTGCGTGATAGCGATGATGTCATACCCTCTACAATAGCTAATCACAGCCATATCTCTAGGGGCGATTACACTGGCACCCATGTTTCGTCTCGTCCTCCTCCCGCCCTTTTTTCTAGGCCTCACGATCTGGAGCTACGGGGTGCTGCGCACAGGCAGCGTGCCCCATACGCACGCCCCGTTTCTCGTACTAGGTGCAGCCCAAAAAGAGGGCCGGCCATCGCCCATATTCGCCCAGCGCCTTAAGTGGGCTGCAGAGCTTCACCAGCGTGATCGCAATCAAGAAATCATGACGGTGGGCGGAAAGATGCCGGGAGAATCCCACTCTGAGGCCGACGTGGGCCGCCAGACTCTTGAAGAGATGGGGGTAGCAGCGGACAAGATCCGGGTGATCGCCTCAGGTCATGACACCCGCGGCTCCCTTATCGATGTCGCAGCTATGTGCCCACCACCGTGGATCGTGGTTACTCACCCCTCCCATGCCTTGCGGGTGCATCTTTTGGGGGAACTGGAAGGCTTTGATTTTCAGCTGTCACCTACGCCTTATCATTCAGGTGTAGTAAAAGTGGGTCCGCTCATTCACGAAATGGGAGGAGTGACAGTATTAGCAGTTGAGCGATTTATCTCGCCCAGGCTGGCCAAAGTCGTCCAGCGCTGGCTTCGCCGCCTCCAGGCATACTTCACACCACACCGCCTTGCTCGGGCAAAGCTATTGGAAAAAGCCTTAGAATAGGTGCATGATTTCCGCATACGGCTACTCCGACCATGACCGTCAGCGGCTTTATGAGGAGCCTGCTAAGCACCACGGTTTGGCTTCCACCCCTGAGGAACGCGGACCGTTCGCCCGTGATCGCGCACGGGTCCTGCACTCAGCAGCCCTGCGGCGCCTTGCTGACAAAACCCAAGTCGTAGGTCCCCGCGACGGAGACACCCCCCGCACTCGGCTCACCCATTCGCTCGAGGTAGCTCAGATTGCCCGCGGTATCGGGTCGTCCCTGGGGCTGAATGCCGATCTCTGCGAGATGGCCGGACTCACCCACGATATTGGGCATCCGCCTTACGGCCACAACGGGGAACAAGCCCTCAATATGCTCGCCACCGAGTGCGGAGGCTTCGAAGGTAATGCTCAGACCCTGCGCATCCTAAGCCGCTTAGAACCAAAAGTGCTTCTTGATTCAGGGGAGAGTGTAGGACTCAACCTCACGCGCGCCAGTTTGGATGCGGCATGTAAATATCCACGCACACGCACCAACCCTGACGGCAGCACCAACCGTAAATACGGCTGCTATGACGAGGACGCGGAGCTTCTTGAGTGGGTGCGCGCCGGACATGAGGATCAACAAAGCTCCATGGAAGCCCAAACTATGGATTTTTCGGACGATATCGCCTACAGCGTTCACGATGTCGAGGACGGGATCGTGTCCGGCCGCATTGATCTAGCAGTGCTCTGGGATTTCGTCGAGCTGGCTGCGCTTGCGGATAAAGGTGCGGAGGCTTTCGGAGGTAGTATCGACGGCCTCATCGATGCAGCCGGCGCACTGCGGGAATTACCGGTGGTCAAACGCGCCGCAGACTTCTCGGGGACTTTTCAAGGCTATTGTGATCTCAAGGCTTTGACCTCGCAGCTCGTTGGTCGGTATATCTCGGCGGTAGTCGCCGCAACCCGGTTAGCCAACGATATGCCCGTCGGACGCTGCTTAGGCACACTCGTGGTACCTGAGACCGTTGTGAACGAGGTCACCTTACTCAAAACCATTGCGGTGCTGTATGTTATGGAAGACGAGCACCACCAGCAGCGTCAAGATCGACAACGCGATCGACTCTTCCGAGTCTATGATTATCTTGAGGCCTCGGGTCCAGGTGCCCTTGATCCGCTCTACGAATATTTTTTCGAGCGGGCCCAAACCTCAGCCCAGCGTCAGCGGGTAATAATCGATGCCATTGCCTCCATGACAGAGTCGCGCCTCGAGCGAGTGGCGCACCGTAGCGCTGAGCTACGGTCCTACTTCAGTTAGGCGATTACTCTCCGCATCAGGGATCAGGCAGAAAGACTGATAATGATCGGGGGAGAAGTACCACCTATCCGGGTCTGTGTCACTTCCACCACCTGTGACGATGCGCAGGGGGCCGCGGTGGTTGAGGCCTGGAGTTTTAACTGTGTACTCGCGGTACTGCGAGTCTAAAGGAAGCAATCCCTCGTAATTGCCAAAGTGCCGATTATCATCGGCCGGAAAATCATACGGCCCACCACTGCGGATATCGCGGATAGTCTCCCACGCTTGGTCGGGGAGATCTTTAACATAACACTCGGAAAAAGCATTACCTGGAAAATCTGGGTAGCTCATATCGGTGTTAAACTCTTCGCCGAAGAAAAACATGGCTATTATCATCACACCACCGAGGGCTACGAGGAGTCGACGCATAGTTATATATTCTCGCAGATTTTTAAAAAAAAATTAGTGCAAGAAAGCAGAGCTGCAGTACATTTGGGGCTATGTGCGGAATTGTAGGATATATTGGCCAAGATCAACCCCAAGCTCTCGACGTGGTCCTTCAGGGACTCAAGCGCCTCGAATACCGAGGTTACGATTCTGCTGGTGTGGCGCTCATAGCTAACGAGCAGCTGTATATGCGCAAAAAAGCCGGGAAGGTCAAAGACCTCGAAGCAGAGATCGCGGCTCATCCTGTGCAGCCTTCTCGGATCGGGATCGGACACACCAGGTGGGCAACCCACGGTGGTCCCACCGATGCCAATGCGCACCCGCACCTAGCCGATCATGGGGCGCTTGCACTCGTTCACAACGGCATCATTGAGAATTTTGCTGAATTAAAAGCCGAGCTAATAAGCACTGGCATCGAAATTATTTCTGATACCGATACCGAGATTGTCGCTCACCTTATTGCCTATGAGCTACACCAGTTGGGTGATCTTGAATCCGCAATGCGGGCTGTCTGCCAGCGGCTGGAAGGAGCGTTTACACTCCTGGCCATACACCAGAATGCCCCCGACCGAATCGTGGCCGCTCGCCGCAATTCTCCTCTAGTACTCGGTGTGGGCCATAACGAGATCTTCCTCAGCTCCGATGTCTCCGGCTTTATCGACTACACCAGGGATGCCGTTGAGATAGCAAATGACAGCATCGTGACGGCTACCGCCACCGGATACGAGATCACCGACTTCGACGGAGCCCCCATCACAGGAAGCGCATTCAGGGTGGAGTGGGATGCCAAAGCCGCCGAAAAAGAGGGCTTCGACTCCTTTATGGAAAAGGAAATCCACGACCAGCCCGCCGCCGTTCGCGATACTCTTCTCGGGAGGGTCGATGCCACCGGCCATATTGTTCTAGACGAACTCCATATCGACGAGAGCATTCTGCGGTCGGTGGATAAGATCATTGTCATCGCCTGTGGTACCGCCGCCTATTCTGGCCTGGTGGCGCGCTATGCCATCGAACACTGGTGCCGGATCCCTACGGAAGTGGAACTCGCCCATGAATTCCGTTATCGCGATCCCATCGTGAACGAAAAGACCCTCGTTGTGGCGGTCTCCCAGTCTGGGGAGACTATGGATACCCTCATGGCGGTTCGCCATGCCCGTGAACAAGGAGCCAAAGTGGTGGCCATCTGCAATACCCACGGATCCACAATCCCGCGAGAATCCGATGCAGTAATTTATACGCACGCCGGACCCGAAATCGCTGTGGCCTCCACGAAAGCATTCCTAGCCCAGATCACCGCTTCCTATATCCTTGGACTCTACCTTGCGCAATTGCGCGGAAATATGTTCAGCGACGAAGTAGCAGCCATTTACGGGGAACTGCGCCGCATCCCAGAGAAGATCGCACGAGTTTTAGAATCCGAGCCTGATATTCAACACCTAGGGCGCAGGCTCTCTACGGCACAATCTGTCCTCTTCCTTGGTCGCCATGTTGGCTTCCCCGTCGCCCTCGAAGGGGCTTTAAAGCTCAAGGAAATCGCCTATATTCATGCGGAAGGGTTCGCCGCGGGCGAACTCAAGCACGGCCCCATCGCCCTCGTTGAAAAAGGGCAGCCTATCTTCATGGTGGTTCCTAGCCCGAGAGGACGAGGATTACTACACGCCAAAGTGCTCTCGAGCATTCAAGAAGTTAATGCCCGCGGCGCCTATACCATCGTGATCGCCGAGGAAGGGGATGAGAAGGTGACAGAATGCGCGCACCATATTATCCGCGTTCCCACCACCCCCAGCCTCATGCAGCCATTGGTTGCAACCGTGCCCTTGCAGATCTTTGCAGCAGCCGTCGCTAAAGCCAAGGGCTATGACGTGGACCAGCCGCGCAATCTCGCAAAAAGTGTGACGGTGGAATAGGGAGCGGAAAAATTATCGGCTCTTGTTACACTCATACACTATGGGCAAAGGACGAATTCCGGAATCTGATATTCAGGCCATACGCGAACAGGCAGCGATCGAGGAGATCGTCGGCGAGTACGTCCAGCTCAAACCCGCCGGAGCCGATAGCCTCAAGGGCTTAAGCCCCTTTAAGGATGAAAAGACTCCGTCTTTTCATGTGCGCCCGCAACACGGCTATTTCCACTGCTTTTCCACAGGAAAAGGCGGAGATGTTTTTACCTTCCTCATGGAAATGGAACATATGTCCTTTCCTGAGGCAGTGGAAGCAGTGGCCGAGCACATCCATTACCGCATCAATTACCAAGGCGGAACCACAGGTGCGCCGGCCGTTGAGCCCGGCACCCGCAAACGTCTGATTGAAGCCAATCGGGCCGCTCACCGCTTCTACCGGGAACAACTTGAAACTCCCGAGGCAGAGACGGCGCGCCGTTTCCTGCTTGACCGAGGCTTTAGCAAGGATCTTATCTATACCTTCGAATGCGGCTACGCACCTGAAGGGTGGGATACCACGACCAAGCACCTGCTGAAATCCTTTAGTTTCAAAGAGTTGGAGGCGGCCGGAATTTCTACCATGGGCAAACGCGGCCCCGTGGATCGTTTCAGGCGGCGGCTAATATGGCCCATTAAATCCACCTCCAGTGATGTTATCGGCTTCGGCGCCCGCAAGCTGTTCGATGACGACACTTTGGGAAAATATATGAATACCCCTGAGACCATCTTGTATAAGAAGTCCAAGGTGCTCTTTGGTTTAGATAAAGCCAAAAAAAGTATCGCCCACAAGCATCAGTGCGTGGTCGTCGAAGGCTATACCGATGTCATGGCTATGCACGCGGCCGGCGTCGACACGGCTGTAGCGTCCTGCGGTACCGCTTTCGGCCCGGATCACCTCCAGATGATTCGGCGGCTCATGCTTGACGATAGCTATTTCCGCGGTGAATTAATCTATACCTTCGACGGCGATGAAGCCGGGAAAAAAGCCGCGGTGCGTGCCTTCGATGGGGATCAAAAATTCACCGGACAGTCCTATGTCTCCGTCGCTCCCGACGGGATGGACCCGTGCGATTTGCGGCTGGAAAAAGGCGATGCAGCTCTGCGGGATCTGGTGGCGCAGCGCCAACCAATGTTTGAATTTATCATTCGCAACCTCATCAGTGACTACCCCCTTGATTCCGCCGAAGGGCGCCTCCAAGCCCTGCGGCGCACCGTCCCTATCGTCGCTGGTATACATGACCGGGCGCTGCGAGACGAGTACGCACGGCAACTCGCCGGATGGGTGGGCTGGCCCAACGAAAGAGAGGTTCTCAACCAGGTACGAGCGGCAGCGAAATCCCCTCAACAATCCCAACCGCCTAGGCGTGCCCAACGCTTTTCTCCCAACACCGACCAGGCTCCTGCCACCCAGATGCTCAGCCACCCCGATCCTAAAGATAGTCAGCTATGGCCGGAGCGGGAAGTGTTGAAACTGGCGCTGCAATTTCCTCAGACCGCGGGGAGCTTTTTCGACGGATTGAGTGAGGAGAGCTTTGGGCACGAGACCTATAAGGTGATCGCCCGGGCCATTGCTAAGGTCGGGGGTTGTGAGCACGCTGCTGAAGATTTCATCGCCCAGGTGGCAGAAAAAATTCCTGACCTTATTGGACGCTCCGTGCTTTCGGAACTCGTAGTGGAAGAATTCCACACTGATTTTGATGATCCATCAGATCTTGATGCCTATGCTACGAAGGCCCTCTCACGCCTGCAGGAGAAGCGAGTAGGTAATCAGATTGCCATTTTGAAAAGCCAGCTGCAAAGAATGCGCCCCGACGAGGACGGTGATTCCTACCGTGATCTCTTCGCCGATTTGGTGGCCCTTGAGCAGGCCCGTCGAGAACTCATCGAGCGGATATTCTCCTAAAGAAAAAGCCCACCGAAGTGGGCTTTTTTATTTTTGAGATTCCTAGGCCTTAAACGCAACAGGGATGGCAGCAACAGGGCGGAAGCCCTCAGTGTGATCACCGAAAACCTGCAATAAGCAAGCATCAGTGGAACAATCGACACCCTCACCAACAGCGGTAGCAGTCAAGGTAAAAGTAGCGGTGCCGTCGTCGGAGATCTTCACGGTGCCGCTATCGTCGCCTTTCAGCCACGCAGCGGTATTGGGGTCAGTCAAGGTGCCTGTACATAGTGGTGCAGCACCATCGGGGGTGGGAGTCTTGCAAATAGCCGTATAATAACCAGCTTCCGCGGCCAGCCCAGTGATCTCTACATCGACGAGCTCTCCCTCAGTGAGTTCGGTTGCGGAGAGAGCTACCGTGACGTTTTCTTCCCTGGGTGCGGCTTTTTCCACACTCGTGGTCATCTCGGCGGCTTCCATATCCTCCATACCCTCGGTGCTCTTAACGGCCACCTGACCGTCTACCGCGGTATCGACTTTCTTGTCGGAATCAATATGAGAAGGAGGGGTACATGCCGCAAGGCCGAGTCCTGCAATGGTGAGGGATGAGAGGGCGACTGCGGAAAAGCGCAGGGAACGTGCCATAATCGTGTCCTTAAATGTCTTTCTAGTCATTAATCGTGGTCTACTTCAAAGATTTCGGGGTCGTTCTTACTCTTCTTCACGCCTTTGACTTCGCGCAAACGAGGCTGAGGGTCAAGCTTATTGGCAAGAGCGGAACGAGTTTTTCCGAGCGCGTATTTGGTGACGGGGGAGTTCATCGTCGCCCGGTAACCCCGCTTCATTTGTTCGTACCGGCGTCTACCGGCCTTGGTGCCAAAAATATAGCCAGCAGCGGCCCCGACGACGAATTGAAACATCTGGATAAAACTCCCTTTGCTCGGTTGAAATCTGACTTCCAACTCTACCGAAAATACCCTTGATGTGCAGCTAAGAAAAAGATCCCTGCACCATACAGGTGCAGGGATCTTTTGTGGGGCCACCGGGGCTCGAACCCGGGACCAACGGATTATGAGTCCGCGGCTCTAACCGACTGAGCTATAGCCCCAAAAAATAAAATACCAGCTAAGTACTCAGAAGAATAATTGGCAAAACTCATCTCAGATCGCGAGTAAAATTATTGGCGATGAGCTGCTAATTTGTGCCACTTTGCGGTCCTGTGTATAGTTTCAATCGTTGCCACGGAGGCGCTTTAAGTACAAAGCTTCTCAAAGCATATTCCCCCATAGCTCAATTGGCAGAGCATTCGACTGTTAATCGAAGGGTTACTGGTTCGAGTCCAGTTGGGGGAGCATAACAACCCAGGCTGATAATCAACAGTCTGGGTTTTTTCGTATGCGTTTTGCCTTGCTTCGCACATGCTCCCTTCTGGACCTTAGCTGGTGCGAATTTATTTGGTGAGCCGCGCCCAGATGCATGCAGTCCACAAGCCTGCCTGCAGGGGAGTGCTATCTCCCTACGATCTACACGCGAGGAGCGAGCACTAGTGGAGGCCCTAGCAGCAGCCAGTGCAGGATCTCTGTGCTGTAGTGTGCTCAGACCGTAACGAGCTCACATTCACGCTGCTCAGGGCTATATCCGGCGCGACCTCCTCGAGTAGATCGCGGGGTTCATGTCCACAAGGTAAAAACCTGGGAGGTGTGCCTCATCTAACAACCGAGAAAATTAAAGCGGAGAATTGCACCCTACCCTTAGATCGCACGCCTCACATGCTAAAGCATGATCAGGTGAGAAAAATATAAATTCAGCTCCTGACTGCTGGCTCGCATTTATGTCAGTAGACCCCAACGAATGGACTGCTAGATTTTCCCACGGTGGAGGATGAACCACTCTTAGGATATCGCCAAAAATTTTTGTACAGTTAGTGATTGCTGTGCCATTAGATCGTCGTTGTACAAAAAGAAAGCTCGGTGCGAAGTGGCTGACGTCGACCCCTTGATTTGGAATCTCTACCAAATTTTTGACCTCATAGGGGTTGTCCTCAATGGAATCATTGGGGGCACGATTGCGCGGCAGCGGAATTTTGACTTCGTAGGTTTTGTCTTCCTAGCCCTATTTTCGGCACTCGGTGGTGGTATGATCCGTGATGTGCTCATGCAGCGCGGTACCGCTGCGGCCATCGCTGATCCCACCTACCTCCTCCTTGCCCTACTCGGCGCGGTGATTGCCCTCGTCACCGCACTCAAAGGTCGTGCGTGGGAGCTCTTCAAGGTACATGCCGATGCCATTATCCTAGGTGTCTGGGCTGTCACCGGGTGCGTGAAGGCAGTGACCTTCGATATGCCGCTTGTTTCTGCGGTATTCATGGGCGTCATAACCGCCGTGGGCGGCGGAATGATCCGAGATGTTGTCACCGGGCAAGTGCCCACAATTTTCGGCGGAGGCACACTCTATGCAGTACCTGCTTCTGCGAGTGCCGCAGCCATGGCCTTTAGTCATGCTGCAGGCCATGACGTTATCGGGATGATTATTGCGCCACTAATTGGGGCGGGTCTTGCGATTATTGCCTACTGGCGCGGATGGGTCCTCTTTAGAAGCTCCGAGTGGGCACCTGTGAATATGACGGCAGCCCAGCTGAGAGCTCTTATCAAGCGCGCGGAGCGCAAGGGGTGGAATAAAGGGCGCGGTTCTAATCCCACCTTCGAGGGGGAGTTTAAAAACACCAAGCAAGCGCGCTAAGTTAAGAATTATGTCTTCCGATTTCAGCCAGTGGCCTGTCGATACCGTGTCCGCAGCAATCATGAGCGATCCTGCGCAGCCACCTCAGCTATACGGCGATCCGCAGCATATTTTTGAGCTCGCAAGTGTGACGAAACTTCTTGCAGCCTACGGCTTCCTCATCGCCTATGAAGAAGGCATTTTCGAGCTGGACGAGGAGATCTTCCCCAACAACATCACCGCGAGACACCTGCTCAGCCACGCCTCGGGAGTCGGTTTTAGCGCCTCTGACAGCGCAAAGCCACCACTGACGCGGCGCATCTACTCCTCCTACGGGTTTGAGATGCTAGCGCAGAAAGTGCAAGCAGAAGCAGAGATGAGCTTTGCCACCTACCTCGATGAAGCGATATTCCAGCCCTTAGGAATGACTGCTACTTCTTTATGGGGATCGGCAGGGCACGAGGCGCGAAGTTGTGTGCGAGATCTCCTAGCGTTCATGCAAGAGCTCACTCACCCTCAGCTACTTGCCTCTGAAACCCTAAAACAGGCGTGGACCGTCCAGTACCCACAGCTAGATGGGATTGTGCCAGGCTATGGCATGCACAAACCCTGCCCCTGGGGCTTAGGATTCGAGATCCATGGAGAAAAATCGCCGCACTGGTTGGGTCGGTCCATGCCTGCCGATATAGTGGGCCACTTTGGGCAGTCGGGCACTTTTATGTGGGTGCACCCCCGTAGCGGCAAAGGTGCGGTGGTGCTGACTGATCGCCCCTTTGGTCCGTGGGCTAAAGATCTGTGGGCTGTGGCCAACGAAGAGATCTTTAAAGCTTAACTTTAGCTTTAATAAATAGGTGGTGAGCTGGGGGTTAAAGCTCGCCTTGAGAGTTGATTTGTGGCTTCATTCTGCGTTGAATCATAGGGTGATTCCTTTTGTTTATTCACAAGTTTGTTGGGGAAGACAGAACTTGTTAAACGAAAGGACACCACCATGCCCACCACCTTGAATTTTGCAGTCTTAAAAATCTGGGGGATGCCGACTCGCTGTCGCATGCGAGTCGAAGAAGCAATGGCCTCGGCATTACAGTCTGAACCTGTCGCAGCATTGCCGGGAACAGACTATTTAGACGTAGCGCAATGCACAACATGGCGAAAGTCGCGTAAAAGGGGTGCAGTAGACTGCCGTCAAGTACTTAACGCTGAAGCGAAAGAGTTCGCGGAACTAGAGTCCATGATGAAATCACTCGCCGCCGAGTTCGGATTCCTCGTCTCCCTCACGCCCGTCAATTAAGGCGCGCAGATCGGCGACTGTCTCAACCTTCGCGTAGCGTTCAAAGCTTGCCTTTAAGCCCCACTGATCTTCAATCCTAATGGCGATTTCTATAAGATCCAGCGAGCTTAAACCAAGCCCTTCCTTAAGTGTTGCCTCCGGGAGGATGCTCTCGGCATCAATTCCACTGAGGCGGGATAGTAAAGCCCGAAGCTGGGGATAGTCCTCGGACATTTCCTCAGGTTCATCGGGAGTAATCAGAGCCTGCAGTTGATCGTGGAGTGATGACATGATTGGGGGATCCTTCCAACGCGCGCTGAGAAAGAGGGAAATGTCAACTATCTCATACCGCGCTCTTGTTATTTTTTAACTATCACATCTAAGGCTACGCGCCTCATGCGGTAGTGTAATATTTATGCTCCTGAGTCAGTTAAAGAAGCGCTATCAGAGATGGCGAATCGCACAGAATACCCGGGAGCAGGAGTATCGACCACCCCAGTTCAGTACTGGCTTCAACGCCGACGGCGTCCGCTATTACTGCGAAGGGGAACCCTCAAACGACGCACCCGTGACGGTCGTATTCGTCCACGGGTATACCCTGACCGCCACCTCATGGCACTTACAGATCGCATCGCTAGCTCATCAGGTTTCCTGTGTGGCTATGGATCTGCGGGGGCACGGCAAATCAGAGGTCATCCCTGTCAGTGAATGCTCCATCGATGGAGCTGCCGATGACGTTATGCTAGTTATTGACGATGCTGAGATTACGGGGCCAATTATTCTGGTGGGCCACTCGATGGGTGGCATGGTGATTCTGAACCTCTTGCGCCGCTACCCGCAGCTGCGTTCTCGTTGCGCAGGAATTGCCCTCATTTCCACCTCAGCGAGGCCATTTGCTCATTCGGGGCTGTCACAGGTGCTCCAACTTCCTATCGTGGACGATATTCGCTCGATAGCGCGAGCCGCAGCGGAGGAGACTGACTATGTGCGCGAGGTATTGCAAACAACCCTCGTGCCGCTGTTGAGCAATTTAGCTATCGTGACGCGCTCCACGGAGGAGACACGCAAGCACCACATTAAGATGATCGATGGGACTCCAATTGAGACCCTGGTGGGCTTCCTCGACGATTTGGAAACACATGACGAGTCGGAGGCGTTGAAATATATACGGGATATCCCCACCCGTATCATGGTGGGCGATAAGGACGATTTCACCCCCGAATCGCAGTCAAGCTTCATGTTGTCCCAATTAACCAAGGGCCGCCTGGTGGTGGTGCCTGATGTGGGACATATGCTACCCATGGAGAATCCCGGGATCGTCAACGCCGAGATCGCCGACCTCATTGCACAAGTGATAGAGGATAATCATCACAGTCGTAACCGCTAGAAAAAGAGGGCTTCTCTTTCCGGTTAGGAAAAAGAAGCCCTCTAATTTTTATCTAGGACCTAGGCCTTTGTTGGATCCGTGATGTGGAATCGCTGAGCGGCCTCGGCGGCAACGGAGATATCAAGTTGACCGTCGCGCGCGAGAGCACTGAGAGCAGCAACCACAACAGATTCAGCATCGATATTGAAGAAGCGACGGGCTGCTTCGCGAGTATCGGAGAAGCCGAAACCATCGGCACCTAAGGTGGTGTAATCACCGGGGACGAAAGCACGAATTTGCTCCTGCAAATCGGTGGCGAAATCCGAGACTGCAATATACGGGCCTCGAGCCTTCTTCAACTGGCGTGTCGCAAATGCTTCCTCGATGGTCTTTTCGGGGTGGCGTAACTGCTCCCTCGACTTAGCGTGACCCTCGCGAGCAAGCTCGACCCACGAGGTGACAGAGAAGATATTGGCGGCTACATCATAATCATTAGCCAAAATCTCCTGGGCCCTGATGGCCTGCTGCATCCCGATACCAGAAGCAAGGAGAGAAACCTCGTGCGACTGTGTCTCCTCGGCCTTCTTCCACAGGTACATGCCCTTGTGGAGACCCTCGATATCAAGATCCTCGGGCTCCGCTGGCTGCGTGATGGGCTCATTGTAGATGGTGAGATAGTACATGACATTCTCACCGCGGCCTGGACCGTACATACGGTCAATACCTTCGTGGAGCAGGTGGGCAACCTCGTAGGCAAAGGCGGGATCGTAGGACACTACTGCCGGGTTGGTAGAGGCCAGAATCTGGGAATGGCCATCCATATGCTGCAGGCCTTCACCCGTGAGCGTGGTGCGCCCAGCGGTGGCGCCTAAGATGAAGCCTCGAGCCATTTGGTCGCCGGCAGCCCAGAAGGAATCGCCGGTGCGCTGGAAGCCGAACATCGAGTAGAAGATATACAGCGGGATCATGGCCTCGCCGTGGGTGGCATAGGAGGTACCGGCAGCCATAAAGGCGGCAGCCGATCCCGCCTCATTAATACCCTCGTGCATGATCTGACCATCCTTGCTCTCCTTATAGGAGAGCATCAGATCGTGATCGACGGGCACGTAGTTTTGACCATGAGGATTATAAATACCCATGGTGGGGAACCAGGAGTCCATACCGAAGGTACGAGCCTCATCGGGGATGATAGGCACCACGCGCCGGCCGAGATCCTTATCGCGCATGAGTTCCTTGAAGGCACGGACGACCGCCATTGTGGTAGCAACTTGCTGCTTCCCGGAACCCTTGCGGAGGCTGCGCATCTTCTCAATAGGCGGCACCTGGATGGGGGTATAGTCCACGCGGCGCTCGGGGAGATATCCGCCGAGTTCCTTACGGCGCTCGATCATATATTTGATCTCTTCGGAATCTGGACCCGGGTGATAATACGGAGGCAGATAAGGATCCTTTTCCAAAACCTCATCGCTAATGGGGATTTCCATCTTATCGCGGAAGACTTTGAGATCCTCGAGAGTAATCTTCTTCATCTGGTGGGTCGCATTGCGGCCCTCGAAGTTATGGCCTAAGCCGTAGCCCTTGATGGTATGCGCGAGGATAACCGTGGGGCGATCCTTGACTTCCATCGCGCGCTTATACGCGGCATAAACCTTACGGTAATCGTGTCCACCACGAGGCAGGCGCCAGATCTCATCATCAGTCCAATCCTCGACTAGCTTGGCGGTACGCTCATCCCTATTAAAGAAGTGCTCGCGCACATAGGCGCCGTCATTGGCCTTATAGGTCTGGAAATCGCCATCGGGGGTGGTATTCATCAATTCCACCAGGGCGCCTTCCTTGTCGGCGTCGAAAAGTTTATCCCACTCACGACCCCAAATAACCTTAATAACCGACCAGCCAGCGCCGCGGAAGAATGACTCGAGCTCTTGAATGATCTTGGTATTACCACGCACAGGACCATCGAGACGCTGCAGGTTGCAGTTAATAACAAAGGTCAAGTTATCGAGATTATTCAAAGCGGCTAGCTGAATGAGGCCACGCGACTCGGGCTCGTCCATTTCGCCATCACCAAGGAAGGCCCAGACATGCTGCTGCGAGGTATCTTTAATACCGCGGTTGTGCAGGTAACGGTTGAAGCGAGCCTGATAGATCGCATCCATAGGGCCCAAACCCATAGACACCGTGGGGAATTCCCAGAAATCGGTCATTCCGTGCGGGTGTGGATAGGAAGGTATACCACCCTGCGGGCGGGATACTTCTTGGCGGAATCCATCAAGATCATCCTCGGATAGGCGACCTTCGAGGTAGGCGCGGGCATAGATACCAGGAGATGCATGTCCCTGGAAGAAGATATGATCGCCGCCACCTGGGTGATCTTTACCCCTAAAGAAATGGTTAAAGCCAACCTCGTAGAGGGGAGCGGCACCAGCATAGGTGGAGATATGGCCACCAACACCGATACCAGGGCGCTGCGCGCGGTGAACCATCACTGCGGCATTCCATCGCATCCACCGCCGGTAGCGCTTTTCAATACTCTCATCGCCGGGAAATTCCGGCTCCATGGTGGTAGGGATGGTATTGACATAATCGGTCGAGGTCATCGGCGGCAGCGGGACGCGCTTCGCCGAGGCGCGCTCGAGTAGTCGTAGCATGATAAAACGAGCACGCTCCGGACTGGAATCGGCGAGCATGCCGTCGAGTGATTCCATCCATTCGCGAGTCTCTTCAGGATCAACGTCGTTTAAGTAACTGGCCACGCCGTCACGGATCATGGCGAAATTGGTGTCTTCTGTGTGCTTACCGTTTACTGGTTCAGCCATTCCACACCTCCAAGGGGGGGGGTAATTGGGGTTAGTAAAAAATATGTAGTTATCAGATTGCCCAAACTCACAGCGAACGTGAGAGCGCGCAGCTTCAGGGGGAGGAAAAGACCCCGAAAGAGTGGGTGCAACTCCCCTCATAGTCTATAGACAGACTACGTTAACTTTTTACTTTACGTGCCTTGCCACCATTTTAGGTAGTGCCGCCCCTTTCGCCTTGATGCACCTTTATGGCCCTGTGGTGGATAACTAGGAAAAGCATTTATGTCGTGCCCCTCACCACATGGGGGTAAAGGTGAGGAAGCGGCCGAGGATTGAAGGTGTAGAAAAGCAGGAATGCTTGTATTCTGGTCTTCTGATGAACGCTGAAGATTTGAATCAGAATACTCCTACCACCGGCACCGAGCGTCTCGGCTTCAAACCCGGGATGGTAGTCCAAGAAATAGGTTGGGACGAAGACTGCGACACAACCATCAGTGAAGCAGTCGAAGACGTCATTGGCTCCGAGCTTATCGACGAAGACTCGATTGAACCCTGCGATGCCGTCCTTTTGTGGTGGCGCAGCGAAGACGGCGACCTTGTCGATACCCTCGTCGACACCATTCGAGTCCTCGATGAGGGAGGCTGTATTTGGCTTTTAACCCCAGGAACTGGGCAACTAGGCGCTCTCGAGCCGGGAATCATCTCCGAAGCAGCACAGCTTGCCGGGCTCGTACAAACTAAGGCGGAGCGCCTTAGCCAATGGCAAGGGTCCTGCCTGGTGCCAGGTGGAGTCAAGCACAGTTAAAGCGGTAGCAGCGCTCGTTAAAAAGATCTGTGTTAACGTGTATAAGCTGCTGTTTTGTATAACCTAAAGATTTACTGTTAGAGTAACTACTCGTTGCAGTACGCAAGACGTACACAGCGAGTATAAGCGCCTTTAGCTCAGCTGGGAGAGCAGCTGGTTTACACCCAGCAGGTCGGCGGTTCGAGCCCGTCAGGGCGCACCAAGAGAAAAGATCAGCAGCCATGTTTCTAGGTATCACCTTAGGCATGGCTGCTGATCGTTTATGCGGTGACCCCCCTAATGCGTACCACCCGGTAGCTATCTTTGGCCGGTATGCAATATGGGTTGAAAAGAGAATTTATCAACCCACCCGCACAGCTGGGGCCGCCTATGTGGCACTCACCGTTATCCCTCCAGTAGTTTCAACTCTAGCTATCAGTAGAATGCTGCCCCCACGCGGACGCGATCTTCTCCTAGGACTTAGCCTTTTTTCCTCACTCGGTGGCACCACCTTAGAGAGAATTGGGGATAGAATGGCATCCGCGCTCGAAGCTGGGGATGACGAGCACGCCCGCTCCTATATCCCTTGGTTATGTTCGCGCGACCCTGAGCTACTCAACCGCGCCGAGATGGCCCGTGCTACCACGGAATCATTGGCAGAAAATACCTCTGATTCTGCGATAGCCCCGCTGTGCTGGGCACTCTGTGGCCCAGCGGGAGTGGTTTTTCATCGCACTATTAATACTCTCGACGCCATGGTGGGGTATAAGAACCCTCGCTATCAAGAATTTGGGTGGGCGGCGGCACAGCTCGATGATATAGCCGCATATATTCCGGCCCGGGTGACAACCTTCTTCCACCTTATCTATGCGCTTAGGACGGGTCGATTGCCCGAGGGGATACGAGCGCTACGTACCCAGGCCCCCCATCATCCCAGCCCTAATGCAGGGCCCGTGGAAGCCACCGCTGCCGCCGCGCTAGGAATACAACTCGGAGGTCCAACGCACTACCACCATGGGGTGGAAATGCGACCCATTCTAGGTTTCGGCCAACCCCCAGATGTGCCAGCAATTAAGAGGGCCATTAAGCTCTCCCGCTTTACCCAATGGGGTACGTATTTCGCCATCGCGCTCCCGCTCATATGGCGAGCACATAAGAAGCGCTCAACCCCTTAAATCGGCGATACCCCCCCACGTGTTGCTGGGATTGTCAGTAATCGCGCTGGTAGTAGTTGCGCTTCTGGTCACCGTAGCGAGAGCGCATCTTTCTATCAATTGCGTCCTCTAGGCTTGACTCTTGGTTCTTCTCTATGGTGTCTTCAGCCGGTATATCTGTACGTAGCGGGTCGGGGCCACTGGGATGATCGCTTGCCAATTGGGCCATCTGCTCTTCTTCCTCGCGTGCCCGCCTACGCTCTTTTGATTCCGTGAGAATGAAATATCCCAGACCCAATGGGGCCATCACCCCAAAGGCGATCCACTGGAAACCGTAGGAGAGATGATTACCTCGATCCAGCTTAGGGATGGGGATGGTTTGTAATCCACCGGGCTGATCTTCAGCTAATTGCGCGTAATCTCGCCCCAGATCAGCCCCGGTAAGCTCAGCGATCTGTGCAGTATTAATGCCGTAGACCTGGATAGGTTGAGTCGAGGTCATAGGCTGAGTCGAGGGCACAGATTCATTGGTGCGAGCATGAGCAATAATCGTGGTTTCTCCGGTGGGTGCCGGCGGGATGACTGTGGTTGATCCGGCCTTTGATGGGATAAAACCTCGATTGATGAGGATTGTTGGACCGGAGTCGAGCTGAAAAGGGGTCAGTGAGTGGTACGCAGGGGTGCCACCTACGGGCCGCAGCCGTAGGGTTACCGCCTGATCGGGGAGATAATGCCCGGTCAGACTGACCCGCATCCATTCTTGATCATTGGTAATTGCCCCCGAGGCATCGAAGATTTCTTCATAAGGCTGCGGAGCCTCTTTGAAGGCTTGTTCAATATGGGCATTGCGGGAGACGATCATGGCGTCTTTGTTTAACTGCCATGGGGACAAAATGGTAAAAGCCGCATAGGAAAATGCCACGACCAGGAGAGTGGTGATAACCCAGCCGGGGCTAAGAAATGCTTTAATGCCAGTGGTGGTGGGACGAGAACGCATCATGATCTACTCGTCGAGATCAAGTTCGTGACGCAAGAAATTCAAGATACCTGGAACAGCCCGTTCAATCTGCACCCGGGCCACCTCAAAATCCGAAGGATAACCATAATAGGGGTCCTCCACCTCGAGGGAATCCGCATCGGGATCAAAGCTGCGCAGGAGGCGTACTCGAGAGGGATTCACTCCGTAGTTTTTGAGGAAATCCACATGGGATTGATCCATCGCTATGATGAGATCGGCGTTCTCGAAGTCCTCGCCAAACTGTTGGGCGCGATGCTGCGAGCCGTCATATCCAGCCTTGTTCAGTTCGGCGACTGCACGTTTATCGGCGCCCTGGCCGATATGCCAGCCGCCGGTGCCGCAGGAGTCCACGCGAACGAGATCTTTAAAGTTCGCTGTGGTTATCGCATCGTTTAAGATCACGTCGCCCATGGGGGAGCGGCAGATATTCCCCGTGCACAGCACAGTGATGTGATAACTCATAGTAATCCTTTCAAATCAGCAGGTCTGGTTAACTTATAGCGGGCCTGCTCCCACTCGTGAGCGCTCCCATAGCCCCACGTCGCGGCCGCAGCGGGAATCCCATTGAGCCGAGCGCCAAGAATATCGTGGTCCCGATCGCCAATCATAAGCGTGGTCTCTTCCGGTCGCGATTTAGCAAGAGCCTGGGCAATGACCTTTTCTTTGGAATCACGCTCTGGGGTGGAGCCAATAATCGCTGCAAAATAATCGGCGAGGCCATGAATCTGCAGAAATTTTTCAGCCGTGGCCTGAGGTTTATTAGTCGCCGTGACCAGCACATGCCCCTTATTTAGCGCAACCTCGAGCACGTCGATGATGCCAGGGTATACCGACGCGTGTTGGATGCCGGAGTCGAGATAATAGCCCCGAAACCGCCCTACGGCCTCATCGCCTAAACCGATACGGGCAAAACTGACATTAATCTGTGGTCCGAGGAGATCCTGAAACCACTGCTGATCAGGGTCTGGAACCCCCAGATCATTAAGGGCACGCCGCACGCTGTGGATAATCCCAGGTGCGGAGTCGATGAGTGTTCCGTCGACGTCGAAGATCAGCAGGGCCATACGCTCTATAGTGCCACAGATTTTTCTCCTACTATTAAAGTGGTAGCCATGCTTTCTCGAACCCACGGCGATACCGACGCCCTCGGGGCCCACCTCGATTTCGCGGTCAATGTCACAGGGCCACCACCACCATGGCTACGCACTGCACTTATCGATGCGCTCGGGGAGATCCACCGGTACCCAGCGGCCCCAGAGGTAGAGAAAGTGGAAGAATTGATTGCTGATTATCATCAGGTCCCACCCGATCATATTCTGTTAATAAGCGGCGCCTCCGAGGGTTTCGCGATGCTACCGCACCTTAAACCAGCGCACCCAGCGGTGATCCACCCTGGCTTCTGCGAGCCCGAGCTCATGCTTATCGACGCTGGCTACACTCCAGAGCAGCTCATCGTGGATCCCCCTTTTGATCAGCTGCCTGAGATTCCCGATCACATCGATATGGTGATTATTGGCAACCCCACGAATCCAACAGGCCAGGTTTTTACTCCGGCGCAGCTGGCCACGCTGCGAAAGCCAGGCCGAACGCTTGTCGTTGATGAAGCCTTCCTCGATTGTGTGAGCGAAGAATACTCTATGGCCGGTGCTATAGCAGCAGGTCCAGGGCGAGTGATCGTGGCGCGCTCGCTAACGAAAACCTGGGGGCTCGCTGGTCTACGAGTCGGTTACCTCATAGCTGGCCCCGCTACCTTGCGAGAATTATGCCGTCGGCGCGCCCATTGGCCGGTGAGCTCCCTTGCGATCGCTGCGGCGCGCGCTGTCTTTGAAATAGGGATACCTCAGGGTCATCTAGAGCTAGCGCGTGCAGAGATGAGCGCCAAGCGCACGGCAATGATTCCACAGCTAGAAGCAGCGGGTCTGACCATAGCTAGTAACTCTTCCGCCCCCTTCCTGCTGGTTCGTGGGGGGAATGAGCAGCTACGAAGAAGGCTTCGCTCAAGAGGAATCGCGGTCAGAGGGTGCGAGAGCTTCCCTGGTCTTGACCAAGAATATTGGCGGTTAGCGCTCAGAGATAGTTCCGAAGTTGAAAAGCTGATTGCCGCCTTCCGCGAAGAGGTTTTGCTAGATACGAACCCCTCAAGCGCGCCCCGTGGCCACAGTTGGTTCACATAACAGCCGCCCGCGGCGACAATATGATTGTTAGCTCTCAGTATGGGCACCTAGAGTGGGAACAGCTCAACAAAAACAGATAGTTTTCTCCCCAAAGAAATAGGCGAAGATAATGCACCTTAAAGATATAATCCACACCCTCGATCAGGCCTACCCGCCCCATCTTGCCGAAAGCTGGGACGCCGTCGGGCTGGTATGCGGTGACCTTGAAGCAGAAGTAAAAACTATATGCCTCGCCCTCGACTGCACCGATGACGTTGTCGATCAAGCCATCGCGCGCGGCGCCGACCTGCTTATCACCCACCACCCCCTCCTCATGCGCGGGGTCACCTCCGTGGCCGCTCATACCCCCAAAGGGCGTATCGTGCATTCACTGATCCGCTCAGGCTGCGCTCTATTCTCAGCCCATACCAACGCCGATAGCGCGCGCCCCGGAGTCAATGACAAATTAGCCGAGCTGGTGGGAATCACCCCAGGGCGCCCCATTGCACCGCAGCTCGACCCCCTCGATAAATGGGGAGTCCATATTCCCCCAGAGCATGCCACAGACTTAAAAGAAGCACTTTTTGCCATAGGCGCCGGGGCAATTGGTGACTATACCGAGTGCGCCTTCCAATGGGAGGGTCAAGGAGAATTCCGGGCTGGCACATATGCCAACCCCACGATCGGGACCGCCGGAGAAAAAGAAACCCTCAAGGAGGTCCGCATTGAGTTCGTCGCCGCGCGAGGATTGCGCGCACGCCTTATGGACACTCTCCGCAGCGCGCACCCGTATGAAGAGCCAGCCTTTGATATCACCCCACTAGCCCCCACCACGCAGCTCGATAGCGCGCCGGGTCTGGGTAGAATAGGCGAGCTCCCAGAGCCCATGCGCTTTGCTGATTTCGTGCAACAGGTCGCCAATGCACTGCCTGAGACGGTGTGGGGGATTAGAGCCGCAGGTGCCCCAGAGCGCATGGTGCAAACGATCGCTGTGAGCTCCGGCTCGGGCGATAGTTTCTTAGAGAAGGTGAGACAACTCGGCGTAGATGTTTATCTCACGAGCGATCTGCGCCATCACCCTGTGGATGAGCACCTGCGTGCCGGTGGTCCGCTGGTTATTGATACCGCCCACTGGGCTAGCGAATACCCCTGGACCTTACAAGCGCAAGAGATCCTCCGCCAGGCCCACCCCGAGCTTGATATTGAGGTTCTAAACTGTCGGACCGATCCGTGGACGCTCTCGGCACACCCAGAACACTAAGTCCCACAATCAGAGGCACCCACCAGCGGAGGCACTCACGGCCAAGGAGCCCAAGACCGGGTGTGCAGGATGTGCACCTTACGGTGGAGAACTGGCGGTGCTTGATGCCGCGTAAGCGAAAAAAGGGGGGGCTTACCAAGGCCCCCTTTTTTACTCCTGGGACGTGGAGGCTGGAGAGATAGTAGAAAATGCGCTCCATCCCTTTACCAGCCTCAATCTTCGCACCGCTTCATCTTCGCGGGATAGCAGACTGTTCAAGTTCTGGCGCAAGGTCATCCCCTGAAATCTGCTCTCAAATGTTCAGAGTGGAGGAGCAGCTTTTTATTTGTTCATACCAAAGGACCCCCTTGTTTTCCTCTTCTGCGAGATCTCTTAAGGTCTTTAGATTTCCACGTACTGTGGGTGGGCGCATCATAGCGCATGAGAAAAGAAAAACGCGGCGGCAGCAATCGAAGCAGGGACACTGTGGCTCCAATAACCTTGGCCCCCACCCAACCGGTTAGCGACGGTAATCCTGTACTGTCTTACCGGGTAGCAAGCTGGTCATAGCCTCATAATTGTCTGTGCAGTGATAAAGCGAGGAGCAGAATTTTAAGGCTGCAACCCATGCGCATACGCAGCACGAAGTTACAGATTCAACAATGTGCAGTAGCCTTAAAATTGTAGACACTCCAGCCCACCTCGATCTCCGATTGTGATTCGCTGCTGTTAATCGTATTGGCGCTTATGACGAGCGGATTTTCCCCCGATAATCGTCAACAGCGGGCCATCGCACTTGGGTGGACATACCGCATACCGTGATGAGGTGCGAAGCTAGGGTGAGAAGAGAACTCGATAGTTAGACCAAAAGGCACAAGGACAAAACCAAACCGTGAAACTAGAATCCCACCTGCAACCCTTACTCCTCGAACTTGCCACGGCTGAGCGCATTAGCGATACCGGGATCGCTCCAGCGGTCTCGGCAGAACAAAGCGAAGTAGACGCTGCGAAGAAAATTCGCAGCCGTGCTCGTGATTCTCTCGCTGCAGCACAGCTCGCTGTCGACGATATGGAATTGGAAATCCTGCGTATCCAAGAAGAAGAGCGCAAGATGCGCCGCCGCAAGGAGGACTCCGCACGGCAGCTCTCTGCCGCAACCGATAGGGAGTTGCGCAAGGACTTAGAAAAAGACTTGTATTCCTCTAATGCGCGAATCTCCGATCTCACCGGCGAACTCCAGGAAGCACACAACCACATCCACGCGCTGCGCTCCAATATCGATCTTCGTCGTGCTGATCTCGCCGCCGCCGATAAACGCGTGGAAGACGCTGAGAAGGCTCTTGAGAATCTAGGTGAGGATACCACTCTTATCGATCGAGCCTCGCGCATTACTGAGATTAGACAGGCTCTCCCCGCCGATGTTATTGCAGAATACGAGGCGCAGCGCCTCGAGAATGGAGTAGGCGCCGCCCAATTCAATGGTCGCAGTTGCGGTGGGTGCTTTATCATCCTGCCCCCTGCCGATCTCTCGGAGATCCGCCGTACCCCGGCCGATGAGCTCCCCCAATGCCCCGATTGTGGCTCCTATCTCATCCGCAATATCCAAGGGGCCTAGATGAAGCTGGTGATCTATTCCGACGGAGGCTCGCGAGGAAACCCGGGCGTGGCCGGCGCGGGCACCGTCATCTACGACGCAGATAACAACCTAGTACAGCGCATTGCTTATTGTGTGGGTACAGCAACTAATAATGTTGCCGAATATTATGGCCTGCTCAATGGGCTCATAGCGGCTCGCGACTTAGGGGCGAGTGATTTAGATCTTCGTCTCGATTCCAAACTGATTGTGGAGCAAATGTCGGGGCGCTGGAAAATCAAGCACCCCGATATGAAAGAGCTCGCCCTGAAGTGTCGCGGGGTCATGAAGTCTTTTAAGAGCGTGACTTTTACATGGGTGCCCCGCAAGGACAATGCCGCCGCTGATGCCCTCGCAAATGAGGCCATGGACGCCCTTGCCAAAGGTGCTGCGGTTGGTTTTCTCGCGTCGAGCGGTGACCGAAAACCAACAGGTGATACTGCTGCGCCGCAACCTAGCTCGCCCTTTTCACAGGAGCCGGATACAGATACCTCACACCTGAAATCCTCCGGAACATCGGCTCGTTCTACTCAGGGCGAGCGTGGTAAAGACTCGCAGCCGACTGCGCCAGCTCAGTCCAAGACTCGTGATCGGAAACCAAGTGTCATCCCTGAGGCGGGCTCTCAGCTGATCTTCGACGTGGATCTTCCCCCAAATTCCCCCGTGAAACCGGAAACATCCGCAGCTCAAGCCCCCACAATATCTCAGCCAGCTGAAGAGAATCAGCATCTTAATGGCAGCGATCACAAAGAGTTCCAAGGGGCAACTCCTCGGTGGAATGGCGCAACCACGCAGCCCACACGGCTCCTGCTTTTGCGTCATGGGCAGACTGAGTATTCCGCGCACAAGCGATACTCGGGTCGCAGCGATCCACCCCTTGATGAGACCGGTGCCCAGCAGGCTGCCGCCGCTGCGCAGTATCTCCGCAATCGAGACGATATCAGCGCCATTATCAGCTCCCCCCTTAAACGCTGCCAGGAGACTGCCCAGGCGGTAGCCGCGGAACTCGGCCTAGAGGTCACCACCGTCGATGCCTTTGTAGAGCTTGATTTTGGAGATTTTGATGGGTTGAGTTTTACAGAAGCCCACGATAAAGATCCTGAGTTTCACCAGTCATGGCTGGGGAATCCAGAGATTGCAGCCCCCGGGGGAGAATCCCTTAGCACAGCTTATGAGCGCGTGATGGCCGGCCTTAATGAAGTGCTAGCAGAGCACGCTGGTGATACCGTTGTGATTGTCAGCCATGTCACCCCTATTAAATCCATTATTAGGGCAGTCCTTGGGGGTGCTCCGTCGATGGTGTATCACTTATATCTAGATCTGGCATCGCTGTCGACTGTGGAGTTTTATTCGGACGGGCCGCGCTGTATGCGCGAATTCAATAACACGTCTTATCTTTCAAAGAATTAAGTCAATGGGGTAAGATTTTGAATCGCGAATGAGCCGGCCAGGCGATCGCGGCGCAACGTATCTACTTTTCCTCATGGGGTGAGATTAGACGATGCGCCGAGGAAAGTCCGGACTCCAAGAAAGCACGGTGGTTGCTAACAGCAACCCAGGGTGACCTGAGGGATAGTGCAACAGAAAGGAAACCGCCGCTGCGTGCATATATGGACGTGGCGGTAAGGGTGAAAGGGTGCGGTAAGAGCGCACCAGTATCTGTGGTGACACAGGTGGCTATGTAAACCCCACCGGGAGCAAGGCAAGAGGGCGCATCATCCCTAGGAATAGGGGGTGTGCCTGCCGCAGGCGCAATTAGGAGCTTTCTTCCGAGTCTGCGGGGTAGCTGCTTGAGGTCTCTAGCAATAGAGGGCCCAGATGGATGATCGCCCCCGAGTATATCGGGACAGAATCCGGCTTATCGGCCGACTCATTCGCCTTTAATACCATGTGCATGAGTTAATGCTTCAGGGCAGGCTCTCCTGGGTGCATCGGAATAACTATGAGGCCGTCCGCGCTTAAATCGGCGGCGATATTGTTCGCTCTTTTTTCAGAAACTATCGATACAATAGCGTTGCTAATACCTGCTCGAGTTGCCCGTGCACTGAGCGCACCACGGTCGAGAACAAGCTGAGCCAGTTCGTATTCATTATGGCTCAGAGCCAAATTTGTCACCATCAAATCATGAGAAGCATTGAGTAGCGAATACACGTCGCTGAGGCGTCGCGAGCGAAGTAGCGAGGTAACTTTTTGTGCCAACACTAATTCGGCGCTGTAAAAATCCAACCACACGCGGGCCTTCTCTACACTTGGCACATAGGTGAGCTCGGGTATAACCTGGTGTGCCCCTACCTTATGCACCGCCTTTAGCCACGAAAGAATTCGCGTATCAAAGTCGGGGAGTGATCTTAAGGAATCCGTAGCGAAAGCTCGTGTCGCGTAGTCCACGAAGGCTTCCCGCTGTGTCATCTCGGTAGCATCATATTCAAATTGAGATGGCGCGATAATAAACGACTGTGTTCCCGTGTCGGATCCGATCGCTGGAGCCGCCTGCGTTACGGAGAAGTCCGCATAATCGATTATATTGGTCATCTCACCCAACCCCCTCGTCATGGCGGTATAACGGGCTCGAAGTGGCGGACACGTGCTCGTGGAGGTGGCCGCTTGAAGCAGCACTTCGGCGAGTTTAGCCTTGGTGGGGGCATGGGAAATATCCTCGGGCTCCATAGCTACCGCATAAGCGAAGGCACACTCAATGGCCGCCATAGCCCCCAAACCCACTCCAGATGGGATTTCGCTATAAATGGTAATGTCAAAGCCTTGAGTGTCCCGCGATAGCATCTGGCGTTGCATGAGTGATTGCACTACATTGATGAGACGGTGAGTGATATCGCCCGTGTGTTTGTTAGCCTCATCGCCTTTAGTGCTTTCCGTGTGTGAGTGAGAATAATCAGCTTTAGCGATATCGGGAGAATGTAGGTGCACGGAGATTTTAAAATCTGAGCGAGGACTTGCTGCCACCGCTGACCGCAGATGACCTAAGCCCATAAGAGTCAGCCCCTGAGCGTGATCAGTACCGTCACCGATTAGAGCCCACGTAGCCGGAGCACTTGCGATGGCATCCGGCCGTTTCCCATAATGATCCACATGGAGTTCGGTAAGGTCCCGCACGAGCTGCGAAGGCTGGGGACGAGTGGGGGACCATATGGACATAGTTTCAATCTCCTTTAAGCTCAGCACATATGCGTTTACCTATACTTTGTAACTACTGTAAGAGTCTCTAATGTCCATAGTATAAGTAGTTGGCGCGGTAGTTAATCACCTAAGGAAGTAGGCCAATGTCTTCCCATGAATCAACCCGGAAAATTACTCCACTCAATGGAGGACACACCCAGTGGTATTACAATATTGAAACTGGTGCAGTGGAGCATGGCAAGCTCAGTAGTTTCAGCAACCGCCTCGGCCCCTATGGCTCTTACGAGGAAGCTGAGGAAGCGCTCGCAATCGCTCGGGAGCGTAATCGAATAGCTGACGAGAATGATGCAGAGGATGACGATGACTGGGGCTCTCCTTAGACACCTTCGCATTCTATGAGCCGATTCATCGCCCGATGGTATTCCTCGAGCGCCTCTAGAAAGAATTGGCGGACCCGCTGGAGGGCCATTCCATATACGTAGGCTCTTTCGCTGCTGAAGCCATCGCTTTGCTGTGCTTCCGAGATCATATTGAGGCCTGCGAGGTAATCCCGAGCACCGCAGATATTTTTTGCAACCAGTTTGCTCGAGGTAATGGTTTCGCCGTCCTTCGGCAATAACTCAGCAAGTAAAGCTAATTGCTGAGTTTGATTTACTATTTCGGATAATAGTTCAACATGGTGCGGTGTGTTTCGAGAATTCTTAAGCCGCTGATCAGTGGCACGTAGCTCGTGATATAGGTTTTCGTAAGTCCTGTTGAGGATTTCCAAACTTCGTTTGCGGCCTCCCGCGAGAGCGTCATTATTTTGGCCGTCATCGTATTTAATAGCGGCTGATACTGCGGTAACGAGGGGAGGATCGGATAGGAATGCGTCGAGCTCATCGAGCAGCTCGTAGTAGCTCGGATGAGTGAACTGGGCGATCATGAATTGAAGGCGGGATCTCAGCTCGTTCTCAAGATTCCGAGTAATGGTGTAAGTGCTCTCGGAATCAACAACACCCTCTTGGAGGATGGAACTAAATTCCCGGTCGACGAGATCCGTAACCAATCCAACTTCCCGACAGCGCTGGATGCTGTTGGCTAGGGTCCTCAGGCTTTGTTCTAAAACTTGCAATCGATCTGCTGTAAAGAAGTCTGTCGTAGCGCTTAGTGACTGTAGAAGTGTATTGATCGCTGTCCCTAAAGATTCGAGAGAGTTTTCCTTATCCAAACGCCATCCAATATCGCTGGCAATTAATTGGTCTTTGGCTTGTACTAATATCTCCCACAGGTTATGAACAGGAGAACAGGTATCCAGTGAGGCAGGTAGTGGTGGAGTAGGGGCTAAGTCAAAGGCTTGCCCAAGGGCGCTTCTGAGCTTTGATGGACTGCTAGCAGGTTGAGCGCCTGCACATTTTAAAATTTCTGCCGCTGACTCCATTAATAAGAATGCATCGTTGCGCTCTAAGGCTGGTTGGGTTAGTTCTATTTCCCATTCCCGCCAAGTGAGATTTCTTCCGCCTGGTATGAAGCATTCTGTGTTGACATGGTCATCACAGAATTCCAGAAGCGCAACACCGTCATTATCGTGGAGAGCGGTTTCTTCGCGCTGATTATCGATCCTTGCCACCTGCACTAATTCTTTTCCACGAGTAACAGCAACAATAAAGTCGGTTAAATACTTAGGTGTACCGCAATCAGCAGGTGCGGAGGAGTGGATCTCTATGCGACCCCGTTCTCCTGGTAACTTCAGGGTCCACCCTTCGTCTTTCCCTCCATGACGGTACCGCAAAGTGATGCGCGTTCGGCAGAGGCGGAGATCTGGAGTGTCATAGTACAGTGCGGAGAGTTTGTGAAACTCGGTGGCTGCCAATGATGAAATTCCTTTGACTTTATCTAAGTTTGGGCCTGCGGCTTCACTACTTATATCGAATTTGCTTTCAACCTCTATCTGACTTGTATTGTGCATAGGCTCCACATTAGTAAATTACGGCTTTGCAGTTACAAGTTCAGTCAACAGGATGCACAATTGCAAGAAAAGCTAGCACTGGGGGATATGGCCCAATGAAAGCAGTGCGCTAATAGAAAATCTCCCCTCGCAATTTTCACTGCGAGGGGAGATCCGATCAGACTGTAGCTAGGAAGCTAGCATAAATGATCTGGGAATCTACTTCATGATTCCTTTGCCCTTGGAGATGCCCTTCTTCAGACCTGGCTTCATTGGCTCTTCTTTCTTAGGAGTCGGAGCCGGTACAAGGAAGATTCCCTGGAAGAATGCCACGATCTGTGGGATGTTCAGGAGCAGAAGGATCGCGCCGAGAACGCCAGTGATGATGCCGGCGATCGCACCAGGCGAAAGACCGTCGTCACCAGTCTTGCTGGATCCTGCGTTGTCACCAGGCTTACTGGAACCTGTATCACTATTGGGCCAGGTCGGATCAACAATGTCAGCGATGCCATTACCGTTCTTATCGGTAATGGTGGTGTCTCCGAGACCGTCGCCGTCAACGTCGTCGACTGGGCCGGCCGGAACGTCGGACTCGTCCTTGTTGAGGATGCCGTCGTTGTCGGCGTCTTCTTCACCGTCAGGAGTACCGTCGCCGTCGGTGTCTTTGTTCAACGGGTTAGTGCCTGCAGCCTTCTCGTCAGCGTTATTCACGCCGTCGTTGTCGGCATCAGGGTCGTTGGCATTGGCGATGCCGTCGCCGTCGATGTCACCCTTGGGTCCATCTTGGTTATCAGGATCGATGATGTCAGCGATGCCGTCGCCGTCCTTGTCGGTGATTTCGTCCTTGGTTTCGTCGGACTCGTCCTTGT
>NZ_JANUXT010000007.1:0-105454 GCF_024814515.1 Corynebacterium sp. ES2775-CONJ
TATTGCGTCAGGGGTACGCCCGGTCCCATTCCGAACCCGGAAGCTAAGCCTGGTAGCGCTGATGGTACTGCAAACGGGAGTTTGTGGGAGAGTAAGTCACCGCCGACCTAAAACTTAAGATGGTGGGGAGGGGTTGTGTGCAGGCTGTGTGCTTGTGCGCATCCCCTCCCCCTTTTTTTGTGTGTGTGGGGTGTGTGTGGGGGTTGGGGTAGTCTGGGGTGGGTAGGCTTTGTAGTGTTTGAGGGAAGAGGAACCAAATGCAAACCACCCCAGCTGCACGTGCACATAACCTGACCAAGACCTATGGATCAGGCAGCACTCAAGTTACTGCAGTGAATTCTATATCCATCGAATTCCCACAACGGCAGTTTACGGCCATTATGGGGCCTTCCGGCTCCGGGAAATCTACGCTGATGCATTGCATGGCCGGGTTGGATAGCATCTCTGGGGGCTCGACCTATATTGGGGATACCGATCTATCGCATCTCGATGATAAGGGACTGACGAATTTAAGACGTGATCGCATCGGTTTTATATTTCAGAGCTTCAACTTAGTTCCCACATTAACCGCTGCAGAAAACATCACTCTTCCGCTCGATATAGCGGGCAAACCGGTGGACCACAATTGGTTTCACACCGTGACCTCACGGTTAGGCCTCGTCGATCGTTTAGGACACCGTCCTGCCGAGCTTTCCGGAGGACAGCAGCAGCGCGTCGCTTGCGCACGTGCTCTGGTTGCGCGCCCCGATATTATTTTCGGCGACGAACCCACGGGCAACCTTGATTCCAATACTTCTCGGGAGGTCCTCGGGATTTTGCGCGGTGCGGTCGATGAATTTGGCCAGACTGTGGTGATCGTGACCCATGACCCCAGCGCGGCGAAATATGCCGACGAGGTCATTTTCCTATCCGATGGAGAAATCCGGACACGGCTGAACAGCCCGAGTGCTGAAGAGATTTTCGCAGTCATGGGTACTTTGGAGGATACCGATGGGCAAGCATAGCGCCCCGCGTCCCTCAGGTTCGCAAACCCTCCTGCGTATGAGTTGGCGCACAGTTGTTGCACATAAACTTCGTCTTGCCCTCACAGTGGTGGCCGTGATCCTCGGTACCTCCTTCGTGGCTGGGTCGATGATGTTCACAAACTCATTGGAAAAGGTCTTCGACTCAGCAGTGGAGGATCTATTCGCCGACGTGGACGTAGTCATGCATCCCAACCCTGGAGCTATGGTGGGGGCCAACCTTTTTGCACCTGGTGCTGGAACCTCCGGTATTACGGGAATCAAAGTAGATATGCTGTCTACGCTCCGCCAAGATCCGCAGATCGCTGGGGTCACGGTACAGGGCGCAACCACCGTGGTGGTTGCTGATGCTCAACGACGACCCTTCCAGACTCGCTCCGCGCAATCCACCATCAGTCCCTGGTACGACACCGAACAGGCTGTAGGCCTCGGCAATACTCTCCTAGAGGGAGAACTCCCTCGTGACAACGGTGTAGCTATCAACCGTGCCGCCGCCAACGATTATGATATTGCCATAGGTGATGAGGTCATTGTTGTTGATCCTGAAGGCCAGCGTAGTTATCAAATCACCGGCATCTACCAACCCGCTTCGAGCGCAGTGGACCTCAGTACCGGCGTATTATTACTTCAAGCCGAAGACGTCTATATCGATACGTATCTAGGTGGCATTTTCATCCCCGCGGCCTTAATATCGGGAGACGGAAAACGCGGCAGTGAGCTAATTGACTATCTTCAGCAAACCTACCCCGAATACGGCTACGCCTCAGCCCAAGAATTAGCACGCGGCATTTCTGAGTCCGTCGCAGATGCGCTGAGTTTTGTTAACTATTTCCTTGTGGCCTTCGCCATGATCGCCCTCCTGGTCGGTTCCTTTATTATTGCCAATACCTTTGCCATGATCGTGGCTCAGCGGCTCAAAGAATTCGCTCTGTTACGAGCCCTAGGGTGTTCCAGAAGGCAACTGACATCCACGGTGGTCATCGAATCTATTCTGGTCGGTATCGTCGGATCCCTTCTCGGTGTGCTCGCCGGTATGGGATTAGTTCAGGCCATCCAATTCACCCTTGGACGACTGGGTATGCCTATCGCTGCAGGCACAACTGGCCTTGGGGCATCCGCGATTGCTTTCCCCATCGTGCTTGGTATCGTCGTGACTGTTATAAGTGCTTGGGCACCCGCTCGCCGTGCTGGGGCCGTCCGCCCCGTGGAAGCTATGCGGACCACGGAAAGTTCAACTGCAACCTCCCTTAAAACACGTACGATCTTAGGTCTTCTCTTGCTCGCTGCGGGCATGGCGTTAGCCTTCGCTGGCGCGCTTGTCGATGCTGATAGCTACGCGACTAAAACTCGTGCGATTGGCGTAGGTATTGGCGCCTTTGCTGTCATTGGTGGCGTCTTCATGGCGTCGCCGGCACTGTCCATCCCTCTCGTGGGTGCCCTGGGCCGGGTTATAGCTCGCCCCTTTAAAGCTATTGGACAATTAGCCGCCACCAATTCTCGCCGCAATCCTAAGCGCACGGCTACCACCGCTTTCGCTCTGACTCTCGGTATGGCGCTTGTCACTGCTATTGGGATGTTGAGCGCCTCCATGCACGACAGTATTGAAGATCTGGTGAATTCAGAAGTCACCGCTGATTTCGTACTAGAGGGTCCTAGTGCCATGAGATTCCCAGTGCCGACGGATGCCTACGCAGATATTCAAGCTCTGGATAGTATTGATCAAGCGGTAGCAGTATCCTATGCCAAAGTCTCCCTAGACGATTCACCCACCGGTCTGGCGGCGCTGAGGGGCTTTCCCATCACTTTTATGGCCAATGGCGATCTTGAGGACGTCGTGGGACTAAAGAATCCGCAGGGAAGGTTTGATCTCTCCCAAGCTGGGACTTTTATCGCCCGCGAGTCCTATGCTCAAGAGCGCGGATTAGCCATAGGCGATACCGTGAATATCTACGACCAAGAGGGCCAGATCTTAGCGCGCGCTGAGCTGACTGGAACTTATGGAGACAACCGCATTCTCGACGATGTTGTCCTGTCTGAAGCCACAATCATTGATACCCCCGCTTATGAAAATGACAATCTGGCTCAGGTGCTTCTGATGGGCAAAGAAGGCGTAACACAGCGCTCCTTGCGAGCCGATCTCGAACAAGCCGTGGAAAAATACCTCGTGGTGCGGGTGATGAATGCCCAAGAATATGCCGGCGCCCAAGCAGGTTTAATCAACCAAATGATGTATATCCTCTATGCACTCCTTGGCCTAAGTATTATTGTCGCGGTGCTAGGCATTATCAATACCTTGGCACTTAATGTCATTGAGCGTCGGCAGGAAATTGGTATGCTGCGCGCTGTCGGTACACATCGCAACCAAGTGCGGCTGATGATTACCATCGAGAGTGTGCAGATAGCGATCTACGGCTCCATCATCGGAATGATTGTGGGCCTCGGGCTCGGATGGTCCTTCCTAAAAGTTCTAGGCTCGCAGGGGCTCGAAACCATATCCGTGCCCTATGGAACATTAATGATCATCCTCATAGGCTCTGGACTCGTAGGTGTGCTCGCCGCGATCTGGCCAGCCCAGCGCGCCAGTACAACGCCGCCGCTCGATGCGATCTCACATTAACTAAGGGCGATGAGGCCCAGGCCTGTAATGAGGGTTATAAGAAGATAACCGACAAAGAGGAGAGACTTACCGCCTTCGAGCATAGTTCCCAATTCCTTCGCGAGGGTCGACCACGTAGAGAGTGCTCCAGCAAATCCAACACTGATCACCCAGGCGAATCCGCTCGCGGCACTCAGAGCTATTGCAAGGCAGGCCAAACTATTCGCCAGATAGGTGCCAGCTGGGCTGGGAAGGAGACGAGAAAGCACATAGCGGAGCGCCCCACCACAGCAGGCAGCAAAAAAGACCGTGAGCATTATACGCTCACCCTCTGGGACACACTTGTGCCGGCAAACCAGGCGAGGAGGCACGTTGAGATCGTTATCAGACAGTAGCCGAAGGCCTGGGGGAGGGGCAGATGGGCGGTGAAGCCAGCGAAGGCCGAAAAGCTCGTAAAGCCACCGAGAATTCCTACGGCGAAGAAGGCGCGCAGGTTTTCGTTGCGGGGATTGCTCAGGCCCATAGCGAGACACCCGAGAATATTGATCACGAGGAGTAGCTCCGGCCCAGAACCGAGGGAGAAGACCAACGCGCGGGCACTCGCGCCTAGTCCAGCACCAAGTCCCGCGAGGATGGTGGGGCCGAAAAATTTATGGGTTATATGCAGGCCACGATTCATGGCAGTGATTGTACATCGGGTGGATCGAGCATGATTTAGCGCTAAGATAATGAGGACACAACTGTCCACAGAAGGAGTAACAGCAATGGCTCACCCACGCGCTGGCCAAGTAGCCCAGCCAGAAGACCTTGTCGATATCGCGGGGCTTGTCACCGCGTACTACACCCGCACCCCAGACGTGAGTGACCCTGATCAACAGGTTGCGTTCGGGACCTCCGGGCACCGCGGATCGTCCTTTGATACCGCCTTTAATGAGGCCCATATTCTTGCCACGACCCAGGCCATCGTGGATTACCGCCAGGCTCACCATATCGGTGGCCCCGTTTATATCGGCCGTGATCCCCACGCACTCTCCGAGCCTGCGATGGTATCGGCCCTGGAGGTTTTAATCGGCAACGATATCCCCGTGCGCGTTGATGACCGTGGTCGCTTTACCCCCACCCCAGCCGTCTCGCATGCGATCTTGGCTCATAACGCCAATCTGCCAGGTGGGGTTACGGGCTTGGACCCCAAGCGCGCCGACGGAATTGTGATTACTCCTTCGCACAATCCGCCTCGTGATGGTGGCTTCAAATATAACCCACCTAATGGTGGGCCTGCTGATACCGATGCCACTGATTGGATCGCGCAGCGCGCCAACGATATTCTGCGTAATGACCTTAAAGACATCCGCAGAGTAAGCGTATCGGGCGTCCTCGATCCGCGAGCAGAGCGTTTTGATTACCTCAATCATTATATTGCGGACCTGCCCAATGTGATCAATATTGAGGCTATCAAGCAATCTGGTCTGACCATTGGGGCTGATCCTATGGGTGGTGCCTCGGTGGACTACTGGGGGCGTATCGCTGAGGTCCACGGGTTGAATCTCACCGTAGTAAACCCCATTGTGGATCCCACCTGGCGTTTTATGACTCTTGATACTGATGGCAAAATCCGTATGGACTGCTCCTCACCACATTCGATGGCCAGCTTGGTGCATAACCGCGATAAATACGATATCGCTACCGGCAACGACGCCGACGCTGATCGCCACGGTATCGTCACCCCCGACGCTGGACTGATGAATCCGAACCACTACTTAGCTGTTGCCATTGACTACCTCTATACCCACCGCCCGCACTGGGGCACTGACGCCGTGGGGAAAACCCTCGTATCGTCGTCTATGATCGACCGGGTTGTGGCAGATTTGGATAAGAAACTCATTGAAGTTCCGGTGGGCTTTAAGTGGTTCGTTCCGGGTCTGATCGACGGCTCAGTTGGTTTTGGTGGCGAAGAATCCGCCGGCGCTTCCTTCTTGCGCCACAACGGTACCGTGTGGTCGACCGATAAGGATGGTCTCATTCTTGACCTTTTGGCCGCCGAAATCACTGCGGTTACCTCCAAAACTCCGTCGCAACGCTATGCAGAGCTTGCCCAAAAATTCGGCGCCCCGCATTATGCACGAACAGATGCTGAGGCCAACCGCGAACAAAAGGCTCTTCTTAAGGCGCTCTCGCCTGAACAAGTGAGTGCCACTGAACTCGCTGGCGAGAAAATCACCGCGAAATTGGTCTCGGCTCCAGGCAACGGTGCACCATTGGGAGGACTTAAGGTGTGCACCCAAAACGCGTGGTTTGCGGCCCGCCCCTCCGGTACCGAAGATAAGTACAAGATTTATGCCGAGAGCTTCTTGGGCGAAGATCACCTCGCACTCATGCAGGACGAAGCTCGTGCGCTGGTGAAAAAAGTATTAGAGAGCTAAACGAATAACTGCCCGTGGCCCTACAAATAAGGGCTACCGGCAGTAGGTTGCAATAGTTCAGGTGAGCTTTTATACGCAAAGATGGATAGACTAAGTGACTATGCTCCTAGAAAACGGCATCTTAGCGGGAGATGACACCCGTTCAAAGGTTATCGACATCATCAGCGCACTGGCTCGCTTTGGGCTAGCAGCGGTATGGATTCTCGCTGGGCTAACCAAAATTGGTAAACCCATGACCGAGGCCCAAAATATTATGGCCTATGAAATCTTCACCCCAGACTGGTCCTACTTCCTCGGGCAGATTATTGGTCCTGTGGAGATCGCTGGCGGGCTCATTCTCTTAGTCGGAATCTTTATCAGGCAAGCAGCGAAGATATCCCTCATAGCTTTGATCTTCTTTATGATCGGGATCGCCCAAGCTTGGTACCGTGGACTCGTGATCGATTGCGGATGCTTCGGTGACGCTGACCTTGCCGATGGCGGAATGAGCTATGTCACCACGCTGCTACGCGACGTGGTCTTCGTGGCCATGTCAATTTGGGTAATGGTCTTTCCCTATAAACGATTCGCCATCTACCCCTAGAGAGCACCCTTTTAACATATTCGGATACAAGAGAGTCAAGAAGGCTTGATGAGTAATAAAATTAAAAATCCCAACGAGAATAGCAGTGGCTTTATCTGGGCGATCGTGGCTCTAGTTGCCATAGCGATCGCAGTTGTTGGATATATAGTTGTTAGCGGCAATAACGCGGAAAAAGAAAAACTCGCCGCGGATGTCGAGCCCGTAAATATCACTACCACCGTGGAAGACAATGCCGTCGTTTTGACATCGGACGCCACCACGCCGGACGCTCAAAATATTGAGATCTATGAGGACTTCTCTTGCTCCTTCTGCGGAAAATTGGCAACTTCTACAGATGAGGACATGAAGAAACTCGTCGAAGAAGGCAAGATCGTCGTGCATATCCGCTCGCTCAACTTCCTCGACCGCGGCCAGGCTGGCCACTCCACCCTCGCCGGCACTTCTGCCTACACCGCAGCGAAGGCTGGAGACTCCCAGGCCTACTGGAATCTTCGTAAGAAGCTCCTAGAAGATCAAGAAAAGATCTACGGGGTATGGGACGCCGCTCGCATGGCTACTATCGCTGAAGGCTTCGGCGCGCAAGCATCCACCGCTAAGCAGATCGAATCCCAGGATCTCAGTGATGAATACGTGGCTATGGCAACCGCTAACTCCGAGAAGCTAGAAAAAGTAAGCGGCAAAGTTTCCTCCCCCCGTGTCTTCATTGACGGCAAAGAGGTTGGCGACGATATCTTCGAATGGCCACGCTTAATTAAGTAATGGTCTTGAGCTAAGGGTCCGCATGGGTGAAACTATGCGGATCTTTGCTTTTTGGAGAAGTATAAGCACAGCTTGAACTCGCGATTTGGTAGTGCTGGAGACCATCAGGTAGCCTAAAATTCGTTCGCATGAACAATGGGGCTATGGCGCAGCTGGTAGCGCACCACACTGGCAGTGTGGGGGTCACGGGTTCGAATCCCGTTAGCTCCACCGAAGGAAAACCCAGCTACTTTGAGTAGCTGGGTTTTTTGCTGTCTAGCTGGGGTTATGGTCGCTCGAGGGTAGTCCAATCCGCCCCGATCCGTCCCTAAAATGGCCCTAGTGGCCCTAGAATGGCCCTAAAATGACCTCAAAAATCCGGCAAGAAACACACCCTATGGCCACCCTTTGCGCGCCCGCTACCACCACGAGGGTGTATGCTGTGACGCCGTGAAATGTTTAAAAACTAAACACTAAGCCACCGCATGGAACGCCGAAGAAGAATAGCTCATCGAGCTCCACGCACAGCCATCTCCACAACCCGCAACGATCTCACCACACCGACCGCAAACCCCACCGCCAGAGAATTGGCTCAACGCCTCTTAAGAATCACTTGGCATACAGCTCAAACCGCTGAAAGAGTGCACTCTGTGGATCCACAAGAAAGTGACTGTCAACCGTGTCACGTCGCCGCTACCCCAGGCGATTAAAACCCCGAACATTATCCGCTTGGCAGGGCTGATGATAGCCGAGATTGCTATCGGCGATATTCACTGCTGGTGGGAAATAATCAACCGTGCTTACCTCTCCAAAACATTCAACCAGCAAGCCTCTAGAGGGCTCACAGGTGCTTCCGCGCGTGCTGTTGAGCGTGAAATCAGCGAGCGACAAAACCCGGAGGTGCTGGAGTGGTCGGGCGCGTTGAGTAGGACGTCCATTGTTTCGACGAGTCAGTAATGGGGCAAAACGTACATCTCGAGGTACTGGCAGACCCCCACAAGCGAAAGCGGGCGTCGCTACTGAAATCGACCCCCATCGTGGCGAGATCTGGCTGGTTACTCGCCTGGCGGGCCAAGGTGCGCCCCTGTAGGGGATCGGGAAGCTGCTTGGTTATATTTTGATCGGAATATGATCACGCAGGTGTATGGGAAGGTCCGTGCGAGCCGTATTGGCACTTTTTTGGAGAAGGTCGACGCCATTCTGACAGAACCGAACATCCCCCTCAGTAAGAAGGTTGTGAGGGTTTCTTGAGTTGTATATGCAGTCACGCACGGCTGGTGAAGCGTCGACTCGTGCGCGTTTTTCAATGTAGAGCCAGTTGAAAAGAAAAGCTGTGACATGGCTGAGGAAAATTGGGCCCCTATTATTCACCGCTGCGAAAGTTACTTGAGCGGGCTGATTGTCGTCGTAAAGCCACAGGCTACGGCTCACAAGCACAACTGTGATTGTCATAGCGGCAGCCATGTCGGTTGTCATCCCAGGATCTCTAGGAGCCTATCTCTTGATCTAGGAATCATTGCGGGTAGGTGGATTGCATCTTGATCGGGAAACAACTCACCTATCACAAAATCCTGCCTGCCCGTAGTTATGGGTGCTAAGAGGCCCAGTGGCTGATGTGGGCGCGTGTTCGAGGAATACGTCTTAGGTCCTGCCGGTGTCGACGGTGGCCCACTCTTCGCGTGAGTGGGAGTAGTGCAGCAGATATTCTGTTCTCGCGTTAGCGCGGGTGTGTTGAAATTTCGTGATATTCCGACTGTGTGCGGACTCATTGCGATCCAAGTCGTATATGTAGATCCTGTCAATCTGGCCAACTCTAGTGGGAGTATTTGAGCGTTTTAATTCAGCTAAACCGCATGAAGCATATTTGCTATGGAAGCAGGGGTCAGCTCGTCAACCTTGCTGGGTCCATTCAGGGCCCATATATCAAGGTGATCCAGAGTGCGGACGGCCACGCCAATATTTCCCTGACCGTGTGCATGTCTTGACACAATAAAACCCCTCAGACGCGGGCTAATAATATCCGAGATGTGATAAAGGGGATTTATGGTACCTGTTCTAAAATCCGCTTTAGTGAACGTTCTCGTGCGCTGTGTAAATACTTAACTAATAAGTGATAACAAAACGCGCGAGCGATGAATAGCAACGATAAACCTACTAAAATACCGCGTTTCCACCATCTTCCTAGCAGTGAGAGCATATGCGTTAATATGCATCTGACACGTGGTGTGGTCTATTGTTACGGTCGCTAGCGGCTACCTAACCCAGCAGTTAAGTGCCGGGGGGTGTTTTCTTGCGCTGGTACATTGAAGCGGTAGCACGACCACCAGTTTGCCGCTATTTCAACCTGTGCTGCTGTGCTCCGCGCTTAAGTGAACTACACTGTCACACTGTGAATATGCCCTCTCCACCAGTAAGGCCGCGCATCCCAGGGATTGCCACTCTCATTGCTCTATCCTTTATAGCCGCATGGCGGGTACTGTCGGTTAATCTTTCGGCGGAGAATATGACTTATTATGTCAACCTCTTCCAGATTCCCGTGGATTTTCGGGTCTACTATCTTGCTGGGCAGGCGCTTCGAGAAGGGCAGGACTTATACGCCGGTAATTTAGTTCTCGATTTACCGTTTACCTATCCGCCCTTCGCCGGTGCTCTCTTTGCACGGCTGGCGGCATTTCCTGAATTATCAACTCTGGTGGTCTGGCAATTTTTTTCGGCGGCAGCGCTAGTCGCAGTGGTTATAGCCGTATTTCAGGAGCGCGGCTACCGCCTGGATTTCCCCACTGGGATTCTCGTGGCCTTGATCAGCATCGCCTTCTTCGCTCTCGCGCCGATACGCAGCACTTTTCTCTTCGGCCAAATCAATATCTTCCTGATGCTTCTCGTTAGTACCGATTTTCTTCGTCGCAGCTCACTATTGGGCGGTGCAGGAGTAGGGCTCGCTGCGGGAGTAAAGCTGACTCCCGCCTTTTTTGGTCTCGTTTTCCTTATGCAAAAGCGCTGGTGGGCGGCGCTCACTAGCATTGCTGTCTTTGGATTCACAGTCCTGATTGGCTACCTCTTGGTTCCAGATGCCCATATATTCTGGACGTGGGCGATCTTTGATTCCAGTCGCGTTGGCGATCTCAATAACCCCGGTGCCCAATCGCTACGCGGAATGCTGCTACGCGCCTTCGGAGTCGAGGGCGGAGCACTCTTAGTAGTTCTGACAGCTATAGTCCTCGCAGTGGTGATAGCGGGAATGTGGGCGGCGATCCAACTTGATAATCGTTCTCTTGCACTAGGAATTGCAGGCTATGGTGCCACACTGGTGTCACCTTTTTCCTGGCAGCACCACTGGGTTTGGGTGGTACCTATGGTCTTGAGCATTCTCGACGCGCTATGGCGGCTCACTATGCGACTATCAGCCCGTATAGCCAATAGATGGGTACGTGAGCTGAGTGAACAGTGTGCTGCCTTCTGCAGTGCGGCGCTCGTGGCCCTCATGGTCCTGCCGATGGTCAGCACCGTGCAGTGGACTGAGCTAGCCTATTTTGAGGCGGGCCTGAGCCCATTGTGGTGGATGCGGGCACTTTATATTGGTTCCGCCTTACTCACTGTTCTACTCGCAGCGATCGTCGCAGTGGTTTGTGTGTGGCGGCGTCGAAAGGAAATGTCATGCTAGATCCGTATCAACAACTTCAAACTCTGCTGCAATCGCCCGCGGCTGTTCGAAGCGTGCGAGAATTTGAGAAAAAGCGCCATCTGATTGGCTCCCTCGATCCCAAGCCGGATAAATTCACCACTGTATTTGTCAACGAGACGGATTTGGTGTGGGCCTGGATTGGCCAAGAGATGGAGACCTTCGTCGATCAAGCAGTACAACTCAGTCGCACGCGTATTGATGCTAGCTACTGGGCAGACAATAAGGAAGAATTACTACAACGGTTTGTTGACGATCACGAATTTGTCGACCCACCGCTGGTGGCCGCGCTGCAGCGGGCGGGTGGCCTCAGCTACTAGCCGCTACCTAACTCGACGAGTAGAACTCCGAGTGCGATGAGGGCTATCCCCATAGACATGGTGCGGGTGAGATGTTCGTGGAAAATAATGCGTGACAGAATTGCAGTGGCTGCAACTCCACAAGCAGTCCATATTCCATAGGCCACTCCGATACGCATACCGTGCTGCAATGCCCCCGAAAGAAGGGTGAAGGCAAGGATATAGCCCGCGACAGCGATAAGAAAAAAGCGCGGTCGAGCGGTGGCCGCTTTCAAACTCAATGTGGCGGCAACTTCGGCACAAATTGCTCCAAACAGGTACCAGAACATGAACCTAGGCCACCTGAATTTCTCGGGGATGACCGAATTCCACCAGCACAATCCCGCCTATAATAATAACGATGCCCACCGAGCTGAGCCATGAGAGCTGCTCGCCATATATCCAGGATCCCAAAATGGCCGTGAGAGCAACGCCCGCAGCGCCCCAAATTCCATAGGCTACGCCTAGCGGTACACCCCGTTTGAGGAGAATAGTGAGCGCACTATAAGAAATCGTATATCCCAGAGCTACCAAGACGTATAAAATAGTAAAGGAAGCAGCTGCTTTGAGCAGCAGCGTCGCTGATACCTCGCACACAATCGCCAGGGCGAAGAGCATCCACTTATTCACGCAAGCAAACCTACCGTATCCGCTTTCGAAGGGGAAAATATGCCAGCAGGACCCGTGAATATCCTCAGCCAAAACGAGTGCCTTGAAAAGCTCGCAGGGCAGCGCCTAGGCCGCATTGTGGTGCGTCGGCACGCTGATATGGATATCTTCCCCATCAACTATGTTCTCGATGCTGGCGATCTCTACTTCCGCACCGCAGAAGGAGCCAAACTCTTTAGTATCGCGCTTAATTCCGATGTGCTCTTTGAAGTTGATGAGGTAACCGAAACCCATGCGTGGTCAGTCGTGGCCCGCGGACATGCGCACGTCCTTCGAGATACTAAAGAGATCCAGCACGCCGATACTCTCGCGCTACAACCATGGGTGCCCACCTTAAAGTACAACTTCGTCCGCATGACCATCACGTCACTGAGCGGTCGCGCCTTTGCCCTGGGTGCTGAACCGGAACGCTACTAGATGTCAGGTTTTAAAAAAACCGTCGCACCGCACCTCGCCGGCGCTCCTCAGTGCGAAGCAAAAGGGCTGATATGGCTGAGAGAGGGCAGCTCCGCGGTCGTCGAGGTTCTCGAGGTGGACAATATTAGCATCACTACCGAATATATCGAGCACACATCGCCTAGCGCATTGATGGCTTGGCGCGCCGGGCAGGAGCTTGCTCGTATTCACGCCTTGGGTGCGCCCGCTTTTGGGGCTCCGCCACCTGGGTGGGAAGGGGATATCTATATTGGCACCCAGCGACAGTCAGCTCAGCCGACGGCAGACTGGGCTGAGTTTTACTGCCGCCAACGGGTGTGGCCCTTCGTTATTCAAGCGGTAGCCAGTGGCAATCTGAGCACACGCGATGAGGCTGTGCTCGCGACAGTTTTAGAAAAAGTCGAGCAGATACAGTGGCCTACGATCGCTCCCGCTCGGATTCATGGTGATCTGTGGAATGGAAATCTGATTTTTGGCACCCACGGCCCCTTCTTAATCGATCCCGCAGCCCACGGTGGTCACCCACTGACGGACCTGGCCATGCTGGAGTTATTTGGGTGCCCGTATCTCGAAGAATTTTTCGCTGGTTACCAAAAGATCACTGCGCTGCCTGAAAACTTCCGCAGCATGCTCTCACTCCACCAACTGCATCCCCTTGCAGTGCATACCTTCACTCACGGCCCTAGCTATGCCCCAGAGCTGATGCGAGCCGCGTATACCACCCTTAAGGTGCTGGCTTAGGCAGTGCCTGTTGACGAACGCCACCACAGATCATAAGGGGTAACGGGTAAGTGGCGTTTGTGTTCGCCGATCTGCCAGAGATGCATGATGCGCTCGAGCGCCGCAGGGCTGACCTCACCAGTGCCTTGAACGAAGGTATCGATGTCCTTATAGCTCAGGCCTAGGGCTTCTTCGTCGGCCAGTCCTGGTCGGTCGTCTTCGAGGTCCGCAGTGGGAATCTTCTTCCAGGTGGATGCTGGCGCACCCAGCTCCTGAAGAAGCGCTGCCCCTTGGTTCTTGGAGAGGCCGAAGATGGGCAGTATATCCGCGGCGCCGTCGCCAAATTTTGTATAAAAACCTGTGAGGTTTTCGGCGGCATGATCGGTTCCGATAACGAGTAGTCCACGCTCTCCGGCGAGAGCGTATTGGGCTGCCATGCGCTGTCGAGCTTTAAGGTTCCCCTTATTAAAATCCCCGAGCTTATCTAAGCCGAGCGCCTGAGCACATGCTTCCGCGAGCGCATCAGTTGAGTCTTGGATATTGATGGTGAGGCTATGGTCGGGCTGGATGAAGTCGAGTGCGATCTGGGCATCCTGCTCATCAGCCTGGTGTCCGTAGGGGAGTCGGAGGGCATAAAATTCGGCGTCGAGGCCTTCGTCCCTAGCGCGTTCTACTGCGAGCTGGGCAAGTTTGCCAGCTAGGGTGGAATCTTGGCCCCCTGAGATACCGAGGACAAAGCCGCGGGTATGCGTGGCCTTGAGGTAATCGAGGAGGAAGTTTACGCGGATCGCTATTTCCTCTGCTGGCCTAATCACAGGCTGGGTATGGAGACGCTTGCGAATATCATCGGGATTCATGGGCCTAATACTAGCGCTTTTTCGGTGTGGCTGATCTCTTAAGGTGGAGGGAAAGGTTTGGATAATCCACAGCTGATGGGCTAATATGATTCTCCGTGTCATGACTGGCTTTTATATACGCCTTCTCTCAAGGAATTGGCCTAGTCTTATTTAAGATGTGACGAGTTAGTGCGCCTGACTCATCCTCAAGCAGAAAGGAGCGCCCGATGAAGGTTCGTAAGTCCCTTCGGTCGCTGAAGAACAAGCCGGGTGCTCAGGTTGTGCGCCGTCGCGGCAAAGTTTATGTGATCAATAAGAAAGAGCCACGTTTTAAGGCTCGTCAGGGCTAATAGTCCTATATTTATCCACCCCTTAGAACTCTAAGGGGTGGATTTTTTTATGTGTTAGGCCATCTCTCAGACAAAGGGGGTAAAGGGGGTGGAGGGGATAAAAAAATTAATTTTCCGCATTTTCTCCACTGAGCTGCACGGATGTTGAAGGGGCTGAAATCCCCGGCTCCAACGGGTGAGGGGTCCGGCTCTCATGGAGGACTATATATGGTGGAAGCGGACCTGCCCAGCTGGGAATTCCATGGCTGTAACTACTATATGTTGTGCCATTTGCGTTATTTTACCACTAAGTATAGTGTTGGTTCCTGTCAGTAAGTCACTGGTCAATAAGGCCCACAGGGTAACCAGTGAAAGAATTGGGGCAGTGATCCGCAGCCTTTATGCCCGTTAATGAATAAGGAAAATTCTTACGATGTCTATCACTCTTTATACCAAGCCAGCGTGTATGCAGTGTGTTGCTACCAAGAAGCTTCTTGACCGCTCTGGTCTGGATTATGAGACGGTTGATATCTCCATCGACGACGAGGCTCGCGATTATGTCCTATCGCTCGGTTACCTCCAGGCTCCCGTCGTGATGGTCGATGGTGAAGATCACTGGTCGGGCTATCGCCCCGAGCGTATTGCGAACCTCCTCGCAGCTGCCTAAGTCATCGAGATACGTCCACGGCGCCCCTCCTACACATAATACGAACGAGCGGGGGCGCTACTTTTATGGCCTAATCACCCTCCACGCTTGCAGAATATTCTTTTGGCAAGCCCCTCACAAGCAAAGGAACCACGAGCTATCGTGTCAGAGAATCTTGGATCCAAGGTTGCCGAGCCCGCATCCCGCGATGAGCAACTCGACTACCATGCGCTCAATGCGCTGCTGAACCTTTATGGCAGTGACCATAAAATTCAGTTTGATAAAGACCGCCAGGCTGCTAATCAATTCTTCCTGCAGCACGTTAACCGCAATACCGTCTTCTTCCACGATCTCGAGGAAAAGATGCGGTATCTGGTGGAAAATAAGTACTACGACCCGGCGGTTCTGGATAAATATGATTTCGCTTTCATTAAGGAGTTATTCAAGCAGGCCTATGCCCACAAATTCCGCTTCCAAACCTTCCTCGGTGCCTATAAGTACTACACGTCCTATACTCTAAAGACCTTCGACGGTGCTCGTTACCTCGAGCGCTTCGAGGACCGCGTGTGCATGGTCTCCCTCGCGCTTGCCGACGGTGACAAAGAGCTAGCTTCGCATTTGGTTGATGAGATTATTTCCGGTCGCTTCCAGCCAGCTACCCCTACCTTCTTGAATATGGGTAAGGCTCAACGTGGCGAGCCAGTCTCTTGCTTCCTATTGCGCATTGAAGACAATATGGAATCGATTGGTCGCTCGATCAACTCCGCGCTGCAGCTTTCGAAGCGCGGAGGTGGGGTGGCCCTGCTGCTATCGAATCTGCGCGAATCAGGTGCTCCGATTAAGCATATTGAGAACCAATCGTCCGGTGTTATCCCCGTGATGAAGTTGCTCGAAGATGCCTTCTCTTATGCCAACCAGCTTGGTGCTCGCCAGGGTGCGGGGGCAGTGTATTTGAATGCGCACCACCCCGATATTTTGAACTTCCTTGATACCAAGCGCGAGAATGCCGATGAGAAGATCCGCATTAAGACCCTCTCCTTGGGCGTCGTGATCCCGGATATCACCTTCGATCTTGCCAAGCGCAATGATGATATGTACCTCTTCTCGCCCTATGACGTGGAGCGGGTCTATGGCAAGGCCTTCGGCGATATTTCGGTGACCGAACACTACCAAGAGATGGTCGAGGATCCTCGGATCCGCAAAAAGAAGATCAATGCCCGGGAATTCTTCCAGACTTTGGCGGAGATTCAGTTCGAATCCGGCTACCCATACATCATGTATGAGGACACCGTGAACGCAGCCAACCCCATTGAGGGCCGCGTTAATATGTCCAATCTCTGCTCAGAAATTCTGCAGGTCAATTCACCATCGGTCTTCAACGACGACCTCACCTATGAGCATATTGGTCAGGATATTTCCTGTAACCTTGGCTCTTTGAATATTGCCATGACCATGGATTCACCCGATTTTGGCCAAACCGTAGAATCGGCCATTCGGGCGCTGACCGCTGTGAGTGAGCAGACCAAGATTGATTCCGTACCGTCGATACGCAAGGGTAATGATGACGCCCACGCGATTGGCTTAGGGCAAATGAACCTCCACGGTTATCTCGGCCGTGAGCGTATTCAGTATGGGTCGGAAGAGGCTCTTGATTTCACCAACGCTTATTTTGCAGCGGTGCTCTACCACTGCTTGAAGGCTTCGAATCAGCTGGCAAAAGATCGCGGACATGCTTTCGTGGGCTTCGAGACGTCGGACTATGCCTCGGGTGCCTACTTCGATCGCTTTGATCCTCAAGATTTTGCTCCTCGTACCGCTCGGGTCCAAGAACTCTTTGACAATTCCTCGATTGAGACTCCGACCGCTGAACAGTGGGCAGAGCTTAGGGCTGAGGTGATGGAACACGGTATTTATAACCGATATCTGCAGGCTATTCCACCAACAGGGTCCATTTCCTATATCAATAACTCCACCTCGTCGATTCACCCTATTGCCTCGAGGATTGAGATCCGTAAAGAGGGCAAGATCGGTCGCGTCTACTATCCAGCACCCCATATGGATAACGACAACTTGGAGTACTTCCAGGATGCCTATGAGATCGGCTTCGAGAAGGTCATTGATACCTACGCGGTGGCCACCAAGTATATCGACCAAGGATTATCGCTCACCCTTTTCTTCAAGGATACGGTGACGACCCGCGATATCAACCGTGCTCAGATTTACGCGTGGCGTAAGGGGATCAAGACCTTGTACTATATCCGGCTGCGTCAAGTCGCTCTCGAAGGAACCGAGGTTGAGGGCTGCGTTTCCTGCATGCTCTAACGGGAAAACCCCGAGAGATACTCTCGGGGTTCAACCAGATGAAGGAATAACTTAACGCTTGGAAAGCTCATCGTCGATATAGAGGACGCCAAGACCTTCACCGGCCAGGCGGAGGCGATCGAGGATCTCTCTCACGGAGGCTTCTTCTTCAACCTGCTCGGTAACGAAGGTATTAAGGAGTGGTCGAGATTCGAAATCGTGAATCGAATCGCTTAAGATCGCAAGTTCGCGTATCGACGCACTTACCTTTTGCTCATGGGCGAGGGCGAGTTCGAAAATCTCCAGTGGGCTCGAGGCATCGACCTTGGGAGGATTAATATCGCCAATCTGCGGCGTGTAGTCGCGATCGAGGAGGTGCTGAGCAAATTTCTCGGCGTGCTCGAGCTCTTCGGTGTGTTGCTTCTTTAACCATAAGGTCATGCCGGGAAGGCTGAGATCGTCGGTGATATAGGACATTTGCAGATAAACCATCGATGCTTCAAGCTCCATGGTGATCTGTTCGTTCAAGGCAGTTGCAAGTTGTGGATTAATACTCATGAATCACAGCTTAAAGTGATTGATTCATCTTGTCAGCGAAGGTTAGCCCAGCTTAACTAGGTTTTCTGGCCTCGTATTTGGTTGGGCAATCCTAAATAAGGCTACCGTAATGAAAATGGCCGAAAATATTCACGGAGATCTAAATATGCTGCTTAACCTTATAAAAACTCCCCATTAATAGGGTCTAACTAAATAATCCCGCGCGGTTTAACTAAGTCCAACCTATTTTAGCAGCCATTAAGTTGCGTGACTAAAATCACATAATTGTCTGGTGGTTAAGACCACAAACAGCAACCATATGGACTGTGGCACTATGGGTTGAAAGAATCGCACACCACCTCGCATATATAAGAAGGAGTGCTATGCACTTGCATAAGGAAGAAGAACAATTCTTCGCCACCCACCAAGATCCCGTATCTGCCATCAACTGGAATACCATCCCTGATGAGAAGGATAAAGAAGTGTGGGATCGTCTCACTGGTAACTTCTGGCTGCCAGAAAAGGTCCCTGTTTCTAATGATCTCAAGAGCTGGGCAACCCTCAATGACCTTGAGAAGCAGACCACCATGCGGGTATTCGCAGGCCTAACGTTGCTCGATACCATCCAGGGAACCGTTGGTGCGGTTTCCATGCTCAAAGATGCCCAGTCCATGCATGAAGAGGCCGTATTGACCAATATTGCTTTCATGGAGTCAGTGCACGCTAAGAGCTATTCCAATATCTTCATGACGCTCTCGTCCACCCGTGAGATAAATGATGCATTCCGCTGGTCGGAGGAAAATGAGAACCTCCAGCGCAAAGCCAAGATCATTATGACGTATTACGAGGGCGAAGATCCGCTGAAGAAGAAGATCGCCTCCACCTTGCTGGAGTCTTTCCTCTTCTACTCCGGATTCTATCTGCCCATGTATTGGTCTTCTCATGCGAAGTTGACCAATACTGCCGATATCATTCGTCTGATCATTCGTGATGAGGCCGTTCACGGCTACTATATCGGTTATAAGTACCAGAGACTGCTGGCCAAGCAGACTCCTGCGCGTCAGGCAGAACTGAAGGAATACACCATCGAAATGCTGCTAGAACTCTACGAAAACGAGATTCAGTATTCCGAGGATCTCTACGATCCATTGGGATGGACCGAGGATGTGCGACGCTTCCTGCGTTATAACGCCAATAAGGCCCTGAATAACCTCGGTTACGAGCAGATGTTCCCTACCGACGAATGCCAGGTGTCCCCAGCAATCCTGTCCGCCTTGTCGCCCAATGCCGATGAGAACCATGACTTCTTCTCCGGCTCAGGTTCTTCCTATGTCATTGGCAAGGCTGAGAATACCACTGACGACGACTGGGACTTCTAAGCACGAGTATCGCCTTGAGCTGTAGGTCTAAAGGAAGTAGCGATCCCTTGAGGCCTACGGCTTTTTCGTTTAAAAAATAACTGCCGTTGTCCACATGTGGGGGGATGATAGAAAATCGATGCCCGGGGTCGCTCCAAGTTCCCCTTGGTAATCAGGTGGCCGCTTCTTGACGGGGGGTGCGTTATTGAACTCTAAGCGCCCCCCTCTAAGAATACTGAGGGCGCGAGTGGTAAAAGGCGTAAGTAATCCGTAATGGATGGGGACTATCTCGGAGGTGACCATGGAGGTTTGAGTTTCGTTGTGTCGGGAACTATCCCATATATGGACTTGTACAGGTTAAGCGTGATCGCGGTGGTGTCAGCTCACCTCAGCTCAGCCATCGGAAAGCCGGGGTTTAGCGAGGCTCAGTCGTCGCTCCCGTCGGATGATGTGGCACCACGTCGTTTACCACAGTCTTTCACCGCCACTTACCACAGACTCTCACCGCCACTCATTGAGTACGGCCTCGGCAAAAGTCAGGTGATGCTTGTTATGAGCGGAGCTGATCATCCTTTTGTTTGACGTTGAATGGGGGCACTGACCGTCGCATTCTCGCCTGAGAGAAGGGCACACCTTGATAACTTTGATGTCGCAGATCACATCTTTTTGCTTATAATCCCCGTTCATCGACGATGCTACGCGTTTGGGGATTAAAAAATATTTCCCCACCAGTGCAATAGTCGGTAGTGTAGAAGTGAAACTAGTCTCTTTTTTATGGGGCCGGTAGATTTTTCAGTGTTGGACACGGATAGTGTACGACATTTTTTATAGATGCACTCGCAGGAAACTCGCTCGCATCTTAAACGAAGTCAGGAGGATCGTATGACCGCAGTGGTGCCACGGCAGGAGAACTACTCCCAGCCCACTCGTCCCGCACCCACTGGGGGTGCGCGAATTGGCACGCTCGCATGGTCCATGCTGACCACCACGGATCACAAACTACTAGGCATTATGTACATCATCATGTCTTTCGTGTGGTTCTTCGTCGGTGGCTTTATGGCCTTGCTTATTCGTGCCGAGCTCTTTACCCCAGGGCTCCAATTCTTATCCAATGAGCAGTTCAACCAGCTATTTACCATGCACGGCACAATTATGTTGCTGGCATTTGGTACCCCAATTGTGTGGGGCTTTGCTAACTATATTTTGCCGCTCCAGATTGGGGCTCCAGACGTGGCTTTCCCACGCCTGAACGCTTTCGGTTTCTGGATTACCACCATCGGTGTGGTTGCCATGATGGCAGGTTTCCTCACCCCAGGCGGCGCAGCTGACTACGGGTGGACAATGTACCTACCCCTTGCTGACTCCATCCACTCCCCAGGTCTTGGTACCGATATGTGGATCGTGGGTGTGGGCGCAACCGGTGTTGGTACCGTTGCATCCGCTATTAATATGGTCACCACTATTTTGACCATGCGCGCACCGGGCATGACGATGTTCCGCATGCCAATCTTCTGCTGGAATGTCTTCGTGACGTCCGTCATTGTACTTATGATCTTCCCGCTGCTTCTGGCCGCTGCACTTGGCGTTCTCTATGACCGCAAATTGGGTGGACATATCTATGACCCAGGTAATGGCGGAGCTGTTCTTTGGCAGCACCTCTTCTGGTTCTTCGGGCACCCCGAGGTTTATGTGCTGGCGCTGCCATTCTTCGGCGTTATCTCAGAGATTCTCCCTGTTTTCTCCCGCAAGCCAATGTTCGGTTATATCGGTTTGGTCTTTGCTACCCTGTCGATCGGATCGCTCTCGATGGCTGTGTGGGCTCACCACATGTTCGTCACCGGTGCAATCCTATTGCCCTTCTTCTCCTTTATGACCTTCCTCATCTCGGTTCCTACCGGTGTGAAGTTTGTGAACTGGCTCGGCACTATGTGGCGTGGCCACATCACGTGGGAGACCCCGATGCTCTGGTCGGTCGGCTTCCTCGTTACCTTCCTCTTCGGTGGCCTCACCGGCATTATGCTTGCCTCCCCACCACTGGACTTCCACCTTGCTGAGTCTTATTTCCTCATTGCCCACTTCCACTACACCCTCTTCGGAACCGTCGTCTTCGCCTCCTGTGCAGGCGTCTACTTCTGGTTCCCCAAGATGACCGGTCGCATGCTTGATGAGCGACTAGGCAAGGTGCACTTCTGGCTAACCTTCGTTGGCTTCCACGGCACCTTCCTCATCCAGCACTGGGTAGGAAATATGGGTATGCCCCGCCGCTACGCCGACTACCTCGATTCTGATGGTTTCACCACCCTCAACCAGATTTCCACAGTATTCTCCTTCCTCCTTGGAATGAGCGTATTGCCATTTATCTGGAACGTCGTGAAATCCTGGCGCTACGGCGAGGTTGTCACCGTAGACGACCCATGGGGCTACGGCAACTCCCTCGAGTGGGCGACCTCATGCCCACCACCACGACACAACTTCACGTCGATGCCACGTATCCGCTCCGAGCGTCCAGCCTTCGAGCTGCACTATCCACATATGGTTGAGCGCATGCGTAAGGAAGCACACGTGGGCCGCCACTAATAGCTCCACGCATTCCTGACTTCTTAATACTGAGGCTGATCACACGATCGGCCTCAGTATTTTTATTACCCGAAAGAAATAGCCAAAATGTTAACCGCCCCCGCATTCGTCATGGAAGAATAGGAAGGCGTGAATAGAGACCTTGCCCCCACCGTGGAATTAGAAGCCCCGCTCACCCCTGCCGTCATTACAGTAAGCGGAACAGATCGCATTGGCGTCAGTGCAGCTTTCTTTAGAGTGCTCACAGCTCACGGTGCTCAGATTTTGGATGTCGAGCAGTCTAAATTCCGTGGTTATCTGTCGCTCGCTGCCTATATAGGCATAGATCCCAAGAGGCTAGAAACCCTCACCATCGGGCTGAGGGATACTCTAAGCGCCTACCAGCAAACGGTGACCGTAGAATTACGTGAGACCGTAGGCAGCCCTAAACCGTACTCCACTCACGAGATTATTGTGCTGGGAAATCCTGTTCGCGCTGCCGATATCTCTCGTATCGCTCAGACCCTCGCCAATTACGAAGCCAATATCGATACCATTCGTGGTATCTCCGATTACCCTGTTACTGGGCTCGAATTTAAGATTACGATGGCCAATGCCGACCCAGGTGCGGGAGTCCCCGTGCGTAAAGCACTCGCTGCCTTAAGTAGCGAGCAGGGGATCGATATCGCCATCGAGCGGGCCGGACTACAACGACGCTCCACGAGACTGATTTGCTTTGACTGCGATTCCACCCTCATAACCGGGGAAGTCATCGAGATGCTCGCCGCGCGGACAGGCCGCGAGTTGGAAGTCAAAGACATCACCGATCGCGCCATGCGCGGGGAATTAGACTTCGAGGAATCTTTGCGCGCCCGGGTGCGTCTACTTAAGGGCTTAGATGCGCGCCTCCTTAAAGAGGTCGCTAAGGATATTGTGCTCACCCCGGGTGCGCGGACGACAATTCGCACTTTAAAACGTATGGGCTATAAAACTGCGGTCGTCTCTGGTGGATTTATTGAAGTCCTTCAGGATCTTGCCGCCGACCTCGAACTCGATTATGTCCGCGCAAATACACTCGAGATCAACAATGGTGTGCTAACCGGCGAAGTCCTCGGCACAGTGGTTGATCGCCGGGCGAAAGCTGAGTTCCTCGCCGAATTCGCCGCTGATAGCGGTCTTCAGATGCATCAGACAGTCGCTGTAGGCGACGGTGCCAATGATATCGATATGATCTCAGCTGCAGGCTTAGGTATTGCTTTTAATGCCAAACCAGTTCTCAAAGAGATTGCTGATACCTCGGTCAACTCACCCTTCCTCGATGAGGTGCTCTATATCCTGGGTATCAGTCGTGCCGAAATCGAATCCGAGGATACCTCACTTACTCGTCGTGTTCCGCTCAACCCCTAATGCACTCACAATTTCTCTCGGCTCATCGTTTGCTCGCTGATGCGGTCCAGCATCGCCAACACAGCACCGGTATTGATGATCAAGCGATGCAAATTGTTCTCGAGATCCCAAAACCTAATCCACCCCGACGGGAGGATCTTCTGGCTGCAGCAGGTATCGCTGTTGTACAGGCATGCCTGATCGACGAGGCTGGCTGTGATTCCCATTATCGCAGCCACCTAGAAATGTGGTACGACCGCCGCATCCGCAAGATTACCCGGCGCGCCCGGGGTGCTGGGTGGCGTAACGTTCAAGAAATTCCCGGCGTCACCGCGCACGTCAAGGGTGCTCGCGCCCGCGCTTTTATCCCCACGGCTATGGACGACGTTGATCCCAGGTTGCGCTCCCTCCAAATCAAGGGCACCGATCTACCCCCAACCCTCCCAGCACCTGCACCCCCACCAGTTCCTCATCTCCGGGTGCTTATCGATGCCTCGCTCCGTATGAGTCTGGGGAAAGCTGCCGCCCAAGTAGGACACGCCTCCATGCTTTTTGCGGGCAGCCTTGATGCCTCCGCATGTTGGGCCTGGCGAGAGCGCGGATACCTTCTCAGCGTTGCCGAAGTAGACGCCCTCAGCTGCGCGCAGGCAGCGCATCAACCGGGCGCGATAACGGTTATTGATGCTGGTTTTACCGAGATTGCTCCGGGCTCGATGAGTTGTGTTGCGTTGTGGAGTGCTGGACCAGGCGCCCTAGAGCTGCAATGACTGTCTCTTTTTTATGGGTGCGCCAAAATGCGGGCATGGAAGAGATTAAAAAACTCCCGTAGCGCTTGCTGCTCAGGCGAGGATCGAGGCACGCTACCACCCCGCGATCCGAGGTGGCACGTAAGAGCCGGCCGGCGCCTTGAGCCATCAGTAATGCCGCGTGGGCGGCAGCAACCTCCATAAAACCGTTACGACCAGCTGCGTCCGCTGCCTCTTTGCGGGCCTGTAAAAGGGGATCATCAGGCCTTGGGAACGGGATCTTATCCATGATCACCAGCGAACAGCTGCTGCCGGGGACGTCTACACCCTGCCACAAACTCAACGTGCCGAAGAGGCAAGAATTTTCCTCTTTGCTAAAAGTTTTGATGAGTGCTCCGGTACTATCCTCGCCCTGGCACAGAACTTTAAAAGGCAAGCGATGCCGCAGCGCGTCCGCGGCTTGCACGGCGGCACGTTTAGAGGAGAATAGGCCCAAACTGCGACCTCCCGCCGCCATAATGAGGTCATAGATCTCGTCGATAATGGCATCAGCAAGGCCATCTCGTGAGGGTTCGGGCAGATGGGTGGGAAGATAGAGGATACCCGAGTGCGCGGGATCAAACGGGGTCCCCACATCGAGTCCGCGCCAGCTGTGTTTCGGCACACCCCAACTAGCCGCCATAGCCTTGAAATTCCCGCCGAGGGTCAACGTTGCCGAGGTGAGAATCACGGTGTGGTTGCTAAATAAATGCAGCGCTAAAGCGTGAGAAACAGAGAGCGGGGCAATATGCATGCTCAAGCGACCGCGTTCATCTTCCGTTAGCCACACCACATCTTTATGCTGAGTGATATCGGGCTCTTCAAAAACGTCGAGAATGCGAATGATGGCCTCGCGCTGACTTTCTAAATGCATCTTGACATTCTGTCTCTCCGCGTAGCGCTCGGGGTCATTCGTACTCTCCTGAGGTGGCGCGGTGCCAATACTGGTGATGAGCGCGCCAGTGAGAGAAACAATGGCATCGAGAGAAGGTTTGAGGGCCTCTGGGAGGTCAACCAGTCGTCCGAGTGGTATCTGCCCCATCGCTTTTTCCCAATCCTCGACAGCGGAGGCGAGTTTTTCATCGCGAACTCCGGAGCCCAATTTTGCGGCCCGATTCAGCGAAAGATCAAAAGCGTGGGTAGAGATCTCCTGGGTACTCATCGCAGTAAAGCGATCGGTGAGTTCATGGGCTTCGTCAACAATAACAACGTCGTGATCGGGGAGGACAGGCACATCGAAAATAGCGTTAATAGCGAGCATCGCGTGGTTGGTGACAACGATTTCACTCTCGGCAGCCTCTTTTTTGGCGTACTCGGCAAAGCACTCTTCCCCGAAGGGGCAGCGCGAAGCGCCCATACATTCTTGAGCGCTCACACTAAACTGGCGCCATATTAGATCGGGCACTCCAGGTTCGAGGCTGTCACGATCTCCTGTTTCCGTCTCCTCGGCCCACGCAAAAACACGGGCACTCGCCGCTCCCAGCTCACTTATGGGAGTGTCCTCGGTATCGAGCGAATCCTCTAAAGAGCTGGCTCGATCGAGCTTATAACGGCATAAATAATTGCTGCGGCCTTTTAAAATGGCGAAGCTTGGCGGAGGATCGAGAATATCGGCCAGAGCAGCGCGCACTCGCGGCAAATCTCGATCGATGAGCTGTTTCTGGAGCGCAATCGTCGCTGTGGAGATTATCACTGGTTGGGAAGAATCGCGTGCCGACATTATCGCTGGAATGAGGTAAGCAAGCGATTTACCGGTACCCGTTCCCGCCTGTACGGCCAAGTGGGTACCGTTTTTTAGAGCCTTATGCACCGCCTGCGCCATACGCACTTGACCCGGTCGGCTGTGGCCCCCAATCCCGCTGACTGCGGCATCGAGCAGCTTCGTGACATTGAGATCGGCCATTAGAAGCCGAGGTAGCGCACACTGAGCACAGGCTCATCCTTGCTGAGAGCGAGGCCCTCCCACGGAAGGGTCACCAGTTGATGTGCGAGGTAATCGCGAGACTGCTTGAGCGTGGGAAGTCCTGCAACCCGGTGCCCATCGCGCATCAGCGGGATGGTGAGCGGGAGTACGCTAAGATTTGGGAATTCCGGCTCCGCGCTGTCAAAGGGCATCACGATTTCTTCGATTGCGGTCCCTGAGGCCCGGTGAGTACGCACGGCGCGCTTGGCTCCACCCACAGAATTCTTATTCCTGGAGCGCTTGGCCACAGGATGATCATCCACTGCGACCAATTTATACACCAGTGAGGCCGTGGGAGCACCGGATCCAGTTACCAGCGAGGTGCCCACTCCGAAACTATCGACAGGATCTCCGCGCAGGCCCGCAATGGCGTATTCGTCCAAGTCAGAGGAGACGACGATGCGGGTATTATAGGCCCCCAATTCATCGAGCTGCTGGCGTACCTTGCGAGTCATGACCCCCAAATCGCCGGAATCGATACGCACGGCTCCCAGTTCGGTTCCAGCGACCTCAATGGCGTTGTTTACACCTTGGGTGATATCGAAGGTATCGACTAAGAGAGTGGTGGAGCTCCCGTACTGGGCAATCTGCGACTCAAAGGCCGCCCTTTCATTGGGGGCACCATCGGAACCGACATGCACGAGCGTCCACGAGTGCGCCGCGGTACCTGTGGCAGGGATACCATAGCGGTGTGCAGCCTCAAGATTAGAGGTGGCCTGGAAACCAGCGAGATAGGCAGCGCGAGAGGCGGTGACTGCGGCCTCCTCATGGGTTCGCCTAGAGCCCATTTCGATCAGCGGGCGACCATCGGCCGCGGTTACCATCCGTGCTGCGGCAGTAGCGATCGCAGAATCAGAGTTTAGTATTGAGAGGATCACCGTCTCGAGGATCACGCACTCGGCAAAAGTGCCCTGCACGGTGAGGATAGGGGAGTGGGGGAAATATAATTCGCCTTCCCGGTAGCCGTCCACTTGTCCCGTAAAACGGTAATGGCGAAGAAACTCTTTCGTTTCCTCGTTGAGGAAATCGAGACCAGCGATTTGATCGCTGGTAAAGATAAAATTCTCGATAGCCTCGATAACGCGCTCTGTGCCCGCGACCACCCCGTAGCGGCGCTCATTAGGAAGCCTACGTCCGAAGACTTCAAAGGTGCAGTGGCGCCAGGCAGTGCCGTCGGCAAGCGCGGACTGTAGCATGGTGAGCTCATACATATCCGTCATGAGCGCGGTTGAGGTAGACATCAAATTTTTCTTTCTCGCTTATTAGCTAATCCAGTTGAATATAAGCGTATGTCTTCTCGCCGACGCTTGCCACTCCAACGCCTGCGGTCGTGCGATCTATTCGCCCCAAAACCTGTTGGCTTGGGGGATTATGAAACCACTGGTCTAAAAATGCCGCCCCGAATGCTTGATGATGAAAAAGCTTGGCCTGCACCGTGAGCTGACCTGACTCTGGGCCCCAGTAGGTCCCTGTCGTAACATTGCGCTCGGCCCACTATTGGGCGCGCACATTTCAGTGTATACCGAGACGAAGAGACGACGAAGAGACGACGAAGAGGGTGCCCGCTATCGAGTCGCGCGCGATTCACAATTGTGAGGATATCGCTCCTCATCGCAGAGTTCTCGAAAGCCGCCGAGCATTACGGTCTCGCAGCGCGTAGTCGTAATAGCTCTCAGAAAAACGATAGCTTCTCCGCTGCGAGGATCCGTCGGATGGTGACATATATTCCGCCACGGTAGCGGAGGCAAGCGTACTTGGCGCGATGAGGCAGGCGAGAAATTGTTGAATGCCACCGAGCATCGTGAGGTTGCCGCGAAAGGGAGCTGTAATTTCTCGAATCAGAGCGGGGAGAAGTGGCATGGGGTGGAAACCCTTCCGCAGCAAAGAGTGCGGCGATGAGTAGCGGGTTGAGTAGAGGGTTGCCGTGTTTTCTGAACATACCCACGAGGTATTGCGGGTGCTTTATGCACTATGCGTGAAGCTTGCAGCTAAACTGGACGTTTATGAGTACCTGTAACCCGCGCTGCGGCTCCCCAATGGCCACACCTGAGCTGGATGAGGATCTCGAGGTCGACATTGCCACCAGTGAGAACCTCCCATGGATGTGCATTGTTTGGGATGATCCCGTGAACCTGATGAGCTATGTCACCTATGTTTTTCAAACCGTGCTCGGTTATGATCCGAAGCGGGCTGTGGAGCTGATGATGCGGGTCCACACCGAAGGCAAAGCAGTGGTGAGCTCCGGTGAAAAGGATAAGGTCGAAGCGGATGTGAAAAAACTTCATACCGCTGGGCTCTGGGCCACCATGCAGCAAGGGGGATAAGGGTTATGCACGCGTGGAAAAAGAAAAAATCTCTCCTCAAAGGCGTTTCATTTAGTTGCGAACTCGAAGTCCATGAACGCCAGATTCTAGGCAACCTCGCAGCGACTGTTGCTGAAGCCCTTATCGAGCGGGCTCAATCGGCGCCCAAGGATGAACTGGCGGAGCTCACCGGCATGCCCTCAGGTCATACCGTGGCTCCAGAGGACCCGGGACTGGCCCGTCTCTTGCCCGATTTTGAGCGCGAGGGTGATGAGGAATACGAGGGTGATAATGGCCTCTTACGCGCCCTCAACGAAACCGAGATTACCAAGGAGAAGCTCGCTGGGCTCAGCGCAATCTCTCATGCGATTGGCCCGGGTGGCTCAGAGCATATCAAGCTCTCTGAACCAGAGGCACATCTATGGCTACGTGCTCTCAACGATATTCGGCTCTTCTTTGCCGCTAGCGAGATCGCCCAACCTGATGAAAGCCGCGACCGTGATCAAATCGTGGAGTGGCTCGCCTATAACCAAGACAGCCTGCTCCAGGCCGTGATGGGGGAAGCTTAATGGGAGGCTTTTTAAGCGATATCCCAGGCATCGCCATCGCCCATCAAAGCCTAGGTGATACCGGCTGCAGTGTTATTATCGCCCGCGATTCCGCCACCTGTGCAGTAGATGTGCGTGGTGGGGGGCCGGGAACGAGAGAAACTGATCTCCTCGAACCTCACAACACAGTGCAGCGCGTCCACGCAATCGCATTAAGTGGGGGATCAGCCTACGGTCTAGCTGTTGCTGATGGTGTCATGGCGGCCCTCGAAGAGGCAGGCATCGGTTTCCCCGTCCTAGGACCAGAAGTTCCCGGTCCGATTGTCCCCATCGTGCCAGCAGCAGTCATCTTTGATCTCCTCGTTGGCGATCCACATCACCGCCCCACCAAAGAGGATGGAATCGCTGCCACTAAAGCAGCGCTCAAGGATGGCAAGGATCAGCGTTCTGGATCTATCGGTGCGGGAGTGGCCGCCACAGCTGGGGTGCTGCGGGGCGGCTTCGGCCAGGCCAGCATGCACGTAGGTCCAGATAACCAGTGGCGTATTGCGTGCGGCATTGTGGCTAATCCAGTTGGTAGAGTGGCCGATCCGAATACCGGCCAACTCTATGCGGACCCCTCGATACGGGTGGATAGACAAAAATTTGCCGCCCTCAAACCGCTGCTCAGTAAGCTCAATACCACCATCGGTGTCATCGCCACCGATGCTCCCATCACCAAAGCGCAAGCAAAGAGGATCGCTATGGTGGGCCACGATGGAATTGCCAGAGCTATTCAGCCAGCCCACTCGCCGCTCGATGGAGACACTCTCTTCTGCCTATCCACTGGCGCAGATACTGGCGTGGATATCGCCATGATGGGTGAATTATCGGCTGCGGCGGCGCAGGTCGTATCAGCGGCAATCCTTGATGCCCTCCTCCACGCGCAGCCTGCCTTCTCACTGCCGACCGTGAGCTTATTGCGGGTACAATAGCGCGTACCATGAGCAATGTGATGCGGCAACCAGCAGAAACTTTTGGACCAGTCAGAAGCGTGAAAAAAGGCCTTATTGTGGCAGGCTCCTTTTTAGTACTGATTTGGTCGGTTCAGATCATCGGCCTCCTCCTGTTTCCTAAGAATATGGCCTATCTGGGGATTCGCCCCCTAGAATTCTCTTCCGTAGCTTCGATCCTTTCAGCGCCTTTTGTCCATGGAAGCTTTAGCCATTTAATTGCCAATTCTGTTCCGGGCGCCATCTTTGCTTTCTTGGTTGGCTATTCCGGCTACCGGGTCTTCGTCGAAGTAACCATGATCACGATCTTCGTCGGCGGACTGGGAGTATGGATTACCGGTGGGATGGGCACTGTGCATATAGGCGCCTCCGGATTAGTCTACGGGTGGCTGGTCTACCTCGTAGCTCGAGGGGTTTTTAATAAATCCTTTGGCCAAGTGGTGGTAGGAGTCGTTTTGGGGCTGAGCTACTCCGGAATGATTTGGGGAATATTTCCCACCGCCGCATGGATTAGCTGGCAGGGGCACCTCTTTGGCGCCCTTGGGGGATTCTTAGCAGCGGCCACCATCGTTTCCGATGATCCTAAGCCCGCCAGAAAACCTGTCCGAATCAATCCATAAACCCATGAAAATAGTAGAGACAGATATGGCTTCTTTATCACAGACTGCAACCCCTGACGCCAATGCACCAATCGGAATCTTCGATTCCGGAGTTGGAGGACTGACGGTAGCCCGCACCATCATGGAGCAGCTGCCTGGTGAGTCCGTGATATATATAGGTGATACAGCCCATGGCCCCTACGGCCCACTGCCCATTGCCACGGTGCGCCAACACGCGCTCGCTATTGCCGACGAACTCGTTGAGCGGGGCTGCAAAATGCTCGTCATAGCCTGTAATACGGCCTCGGCTGCCTGTCTGCGTGATGCTCGAGAACGATATGCCATTCCCGTCCTTGAAGTAATCCAACCCGCCGTACGCCGCGCAGTAGCGACCACCCGCAATGGAAAGATTGGGGTCATAGGAACCGTCGGTACCATCAATTCAGGGGCCTACCAAGATCTTTTTGCTGTTAATCCCCAGGTAAAGGCTTATGCCCAAGCATGCCCTCGGTTTGTCGACTTCGTCGAACGTGGGATTACTTATGGACGTCAAGTACTCGGAATAGCCGAGGCTTATGTAGAGCCGCTCCAAGCAGCGGGAGTGGATACCCTCGTGCTTGGCTGCACCCATTACCCATTGCTTTCTGGGGTGATCCAACTCGCCATCGGGGACCAAGTTACCCTGGTGTCCTCGGCGGAGGAAACCGCCAAGGATGTGATGCGAACTCTGTCGCAGCGCAATCTCCTCGCCAGCACCGACCATCCCACAAGAGTCTTTGAGGCAACCGGCGATCCAGAGAAATTTCAGCAGTTAGCTGCGCGTTTTCTCGGGCCAGATGTGACGTGCGTCAGTCCGCATAGATAAAGCTAAATTTCCCACATATGCAGGACTTTTCTTGTTGTCGATAGAAAAAACATGGGAAAGTTGATCTATGAAGGTTACAGTTCTCGGTAGCTCCGGAAGCCTGGGGGCGCACGGCAATCCCGCCTCCGGCTACCTCGTGGAAGCCACCGCCGGGTCCGCCGTAGTGATGGATTTAGGTCCTGGCGTACTTGGCAATCTGCAGACCCTACAGAACCCGAGCGAGGCGCACGTGGTCTTCTCTCACCTGCACCCCGATCACTGCCTGGACTTTCCCTCACTCATGGTCTGGCGACGCTACCACCCCGAGCGTGCTGCCCACTCCCACAATATCTGCGCGGGCCCTCGACTTCTCCCCGAAAAGCTTGGAATTTTAAGTGCCAACGAACCAGGCCAGATCGATGATATGGGTGATACCTTCACCTTCACCGCCTGGCAGGCCCACCACGCAGAAATAATTGGTGGACTCCACATCACCCCTTATCCAGCAATTCACCCCAGCGAGAGCTATTCGCTACGCGTTGAGGACCAGGCAACGGGTGCGGTCATAGCCTACTCAGGCGATACTGCCTATCATGAGCACCTCATCGCCGCCGCTGATCAGGCCGATCTCTTCATCTGCGAGGCCACGTGGGGGGAGAGCTCTGATGGCAAGGTCACAGAAATGCATATGAGTGGCGCCGAAGCAGGACGCGCTGCCACCCAAGCTGGAGCGAAAAAGCTGCTGCTCACCCATATTCCTCCCTGGGTCGACTGGGAGGCAACGCGCCGGGCTGCCGCCGCGCACTACCATGGCCCGATTGAGCTTGCTCGACCCTTCCTTGAACTCGAGATATAGCTACGCGCTAGACTCGTTTACTATGACAGCTCCTATCACGCGTGCCGACGGCCGCCAAGCCCACGAATTACGACCAGTAAAAATCACCCGCGGATTCACCTCCAACCCCGCCGGATCCGTACTCATCGAATTTGGCAATACCCGGGTGATGTGCACCGCCAGCGTGGAACGTGGCGTACCCCGCTTCAAACGCGACTCCGGCGAAGGCTGGCTTACCGCGGAGTACTCCATGCTTCCTGCCGCCACTCACGAGCGGATGCCTAGAGAATCCATGCGCGGCAAAGTCAAAGGCCGCACCCACGAAATCTCCAGGCTCATTGGTCGCAGCCTCCGCGCAGCCATCGACCTTAGAGCACTGGGAGAAAATACCATCAATATTGACTGTGATGTTCTCCAAGCCGACGGTGGTACCCGAACCGCCTCCATCACGGGCGCCTATATTGCCCTAGCGGACGCGATTACCCACTTAAAACAAATTGATCCCAGCATCGGAAACGCTCTCCTGGCTCCCGTGGCCGCCATCTCCGTGGGAGTCATCGACGGTGATGCCCTCCTCGACCTCCCTTATGAGGAAGATTCCCGCGCTGATGTGGATATGAATATCGTGATGCAAGAGGGTGGACGCTTCGTGGAAATCCAAGGCACTGGCGAACACAATACCTTCAGCCGTGAAGAACTTAACCAGTTAATGGATCTCGGCGAACAAGGCTGCCAAGAACTCATTGCCGCTCAAAAAGCCGCCCTCGGACTCTGATATGCGTATTCTGCTGGCCTCGCATAACGCAAAAAAGCGTGAGGAACTCGAAAATCTTGTACGTGCCGCGGGCCTCGAGACTATCGATATTTGTACTCTGTCCGATATCGATCCCTATCCGGAGCCGGTTGAAGACGGGCGCACCTTCAGCGATAACGCACTGATCAAAGCGCGCGCCGGGGTGCACCACACGGGGATCATGACTCTCGCCGATGATTCTGGCCTCGCGGTCGCCGAACTCAACGGGTGCCCCGGAGTGCTCTCTGCCCGCTGGGCCGGAGAGCACGGGAACGATCAAGCCAATAATGAGCTGCTTCTAGCGCAGCTAAAGGATACCCCGCTCAAGCGACGGCAAGCGGCCTTCCACAGCGTTCTCGCGCTCGTTGATCCAAACGGGCAGGAATACCTCGTAGAAGGATATTGGCCAGGAAGCATAGCCACCAGCCCCCGCGGTGATAACGGCTTCGGCTACGATCCCATCTTCCTACCCGACGACGCCCAGGGTCGAACCAGCGCGGAATTGAGTGCGGTTGAGAAAAACCACATCAGCCACCGTGCGAGGGCGCTACAGAAGCTACTTCCTATTCTCCGGGAGATCAGCGCATAGAAAAATCCGCGACCACTATAAGTCGCGGATTTTTGGTTTTTAATTCAGATCGAATTGCTCTTTAACCTCGCTGCGGCGCCAGTGCTCCACGAAGAAGCTCAAAAAAGGCACGGCACCAGCAAGGGCAGTGACCACCCAGCGAAGCGGTGGCCACAGGGCTTTCGTTCCAAGGTTCAACGTGGCCAGTAAGTACACCATATAAAACAGCCCATGAATCTGACCGATATAGTGCATCCACATGGGCACGTCCATCCCCAAAAGATACTCTGCGATCATGCGCGCTGTGAGCAAAAGAAGCCAGGTGCCAGTGACCCACGCAGCAATGGAAAAGAAAGTTAAAGCTTGCTTCACGCGGCGCTGGCGCTCGGGGTGAACCCGTGGTGCTGCCATCTATATGTCCTCATTTCTTGAATCTGGCCGCACTCTGCGCGGCTGGACAAGCTCATTAAATTCCTCCACAGAGGGCTGATGCCACTGCGGTAAAAACTCCTCATCGATGGCATCAACAGTAGGCTGCTGCTTCTCAATGACGAATTCCTCACCCCGATGGGCGGCCTCCGCGCGCTCATTTTCGTATTGTAGGATGCGGCGATAAGCGTAGACGAAGAAGAAGCCAAAGAATGGCCATTGCAGAGCGTAGCCCAAATTTTGGAAGGTGCCCGAACCAGACTGAAAACGCGTCCACTGCCACCACGCTAGGGCGAAAGTGGCAATGACTAGCAGGGCTAGGAAAATAACGTGCCACGCCTTCACGCGTAGTTTCGGAACGGGATCAGGGTTGATACTCACAATATTTAAGAGTATCAAATACTGAGAAACCTAGACGTGGCAGAGCCATTTTGATCACCTCGCATGTGGCCTGTACAATGATCCAAGCACGCGCTCGTGGCGGAATTGGCAGACGCGCTGGATTTAGGTTCCAGTGTCTTAGGACGTGGGAGTTCAAGTCTCCCCGGGCGCACCACAGCTTTAATGCCACCCTGTGTCATAGACACGGGGTGGCTTTTTGCGTGAAGGAGTAGACTTAATCACGTCGATGTAGCAGGTTTGCAGTGCTGCTGTGATATCAACAACGGTAATTCCTGGGGGCAGTTTTGGGCTGCGGTGCAGAATCGATAGCGTTCAGGGCTTCACCTCGCATCTGATCCACAATTCGTCGGCACTAATTAGCGAGTTTCGGAGAAGATGCTAGGTTTGAAAAAATGCTTCTCCTGTGAGCCTATGCATTAAGGGATGCTCAGCCTCTAGACGGGTTTCTCTGCCTCAAGTCTAAATGGTCTTGAGACCTAGCATGCGACCGTTTGCAGTGCAGAATTTTAGGAGACTTCGCTTTGCTACATAACGATATTGGAAGACTTTCTTCTCTATGTCTCAGGTATTCGCATACGTATGTAGTTATTTAGTCATAGCCTTTGAACTGTTTGTAAGATGAGTGGTTTTGTGAAAATATTGCTTACCTTTTGGGGTGCTTAAGTTAGAAGGGCTACAGATTATAAAATTTTTGCTACGGCGAAACCTTGAAGCGTTCTATCGACCGAACTCTCGAAAGAGATTTACGGCAATTGAACATAGTGTTGAGGTTCTTTCTCTGAAAGAACTGGGGCTCGACCGCTGGGGGAGAAGAGTTTTATCGTCGTAACAAGGGCGAGCATCATCTCTGCTTAAGCGGGGGAAAACGTCCTATTTATGCAGCTAGATGATCAACGACACGGATCATCCCCGCTCGTGCGGGGAAAACGCAGGCTGCCCAGGCCCTAGAAATTTATGGAGAGGATCATCCCCGCTCGTGCGGGGAAAACTTCAGAGGGAGGGCTGAGAGGGAGGTTTGCCCCGGATCATCCCCGCTCGTGCGGGGAAAACGGAACAGGGATGATATTGCGGCGCTTAGGGCCCGGATCATCCCCGCTCGTGCGGGGAAAACTGGCTGTAGATCGTCAACGAACGGCGCGGGCGCGGATCATCCCCGCTCGTGCGGGGAAAACCTGACACAGTTGATGAATCGCTCACCGTTGAAAGGATCATCCCCGCTCGTGCGGGGAAAACTACGGGGCGGATCATGCGCGCCGCCGAAAAATCGGATCATCCCCGCTCGTGCGGGGAAAACGAGCTGACCATGCTAGGAAGTTGTTAGCGAGCAGGATCATCCCCGCTCGTGCGGGGAAAACGAGCCACAGACCTACCGCGCTCATGGGTAAATCGGATCATCCCCGCTCGTGCGGGGAAAACCCACCAACGGCCAACCCGATAGCCGTGAACAACGGATCATCCCCGCTCGTGCGGGGAAAACTGTGGCTTATGCGCGGTTTGCGCAGCCGAATGCGGATCATCCCCGCTCGTGCGGGGAAAACTACTGAAGCAGTACAGATTGTTAATGAAATGGCGGATCATCCCCGCTCGTGCGGGAAAACGGGGGCTTATTCCTTTTATGATACGTGGCACACGGATCATCCCCGCTCGTGCGGGGAAAACGACTGACGAGAACGGCGTTAATCAGCGGCATACGGATCATCCCCGCTCGTGCGGGGAAAACCTGGACTGCTGTTTTGATCGTGCCCGCGGTGACGGATCATCCCCGCTCGTGCGGGGAAAACGCGTAGCCACCTGGTTTTACCAGGTTCAAGGACGGATCATCCCCGCTCGTGCGGGGAAAACTCATGTTCTACTAGCCCGCTCATTTTTAGCCACGGATCATCCCCGCTCGTGCGGGGAAAACTACTCCACGCACTTACCCACAGCCTTAGACAGCGGATCATCCCCGCTCGTGCGGGGAAAACGGCGGCGCAGCATCAGCGCGGGAATTGCTGGGCGGATCATCCCCGCTCGTGCGGGGAAAACTGACTTCAACGACGTTGAGTTTTTGACCTCGTAGGATCATCCCCGCTCGTGCGGGGAAAACCGAGGCGAAGGAGTTCGGAGCTCACCAAGAGCAGGATCATCCCCGCTCGTGCGGGGAAAACTAACTAATTATGTGTCTTGCGATACTTAAAAGCGGATCATCCCCGCTCGTGCGGGGAAAACCTACTCGGCGTTAGCCGTACTAGCCTCCACAACGGATCATCCCCGCTCGTGCGGGGAAAACCGGTGGTAAAGTTTTTGCCATGCGCGTGCGCAAGGATCATCCCCGCTCGTGCGGGGAAAACTGAACGACTTAGCTCATTTGGTGAAAAAATCTCGGATCATCCCCGCTCGTGCGGGGAAAACCACTTTTTGCCCCTTTTGACTTCAGCGATCTTAGGATCATCCCCGCTCGTGCGGGGAAAACCGGCGATGGCCGTACCTTCGGCTTTGCTAATGCGGATCATCCCCGCTCGTGCGGGGAAAACTACGAGGCTGTCTATGATGCCGCCGTTGAGCGCGGATCATCCCCGCTCGTGCGGGGAAAACTTCGTGGGTAATTTGACTGATAGACCTAAAAGCGGATCATCCCCGCTCGTGCGGGGAAAACGTGCACCGCGTGGCGGCGAGTGGCTGAAAACGCGGATCATCCCCGCTCGTGCGGGGAAAACGTTCAACTAGCGTTTATGCTGCTGGTGCTGCGCGGATCATCCCCGCTCGTGCGGGGAAAACTTGGTTTGAGGTTTTGAGGTTTCCCTCTCTTGCGGATCATCCCCGCTCGTGCGGGGAAAACTCGGTCATATGGTGGGCACAATAGGTGGCAGCCGGATCATCCCCGCTCGTGCGGGGAAAACTCGGACATATTCGCCCGCCACGCGCTCGTAAACGGATCATCCCCGCTCGTGCGGGGAAAACGACCTAAAAGTTTCCAAACCTCTACCGGCGTTAGGATCATCCCCGCTCGTGCGGGGAAAACGCGATTCCTAGCACTATATCGCCGTAAATGTGCGGATCATCCCCGCTCGTGCGGGGAAAACTCAGCTTGAGAGATGTCCGCAAGGTCTAACGCCGGATCATCCCCGCTCGTGCGGGGAAAACTTCAACAGAGTTATCAACAGGTTCATCAGTCGCGGATCATCCCCGCTCGTGCGGGGAAAACACTTCATCAAGGGGCGGCTGTAGAATGTGAATCGGATCATCCCCGCTCGTGCGGGGAAAACTTGTATAAGCGGGTGGGCGAATGACCAACATTAGGATCATCCCCGCTCGTGCGGGGAAAACGCGGGAAATTAGGAGTCAACCGAACCTCCGCCCGGATCATCCCCGCTCGTGCGGGGAAAACCTAGGCAAGCGGGCTACACGTCTAAAAACGAGCGGATCATCCCCGCTCGTGCGGGGAAAACGGTTTCTTTGACCGTTTTGCTTCGGAGACCGACGGATCATCCCCGCTCGTGCGGGGAAAACACCACGTATGGTGCACGTTTATCAACCTCAATAGCAGTTTACATTGGATTTAAGCCGTCGCCGAATCACTTTAGCGCCGAAATCGGTGTTTCCTGCCAGCACGAGACCAGCCCACTTTTGGCTTTACCTCTTGGGCCCGGCGCGCCTTGCTAGGACGGCGAACAAGATTGACACCCTCCACGTCGACTATTTCCCACTCGTGATTATGAACTCGAAATCCATACCCTTGTTCGTATTCGCGAGTGGTGAACGTCATGATGGCTCGGCCGTTGCCTAACTCCTGCGTTACTAGCGCCCACAGCTTATCTCTAATCCGCGGGTTTACTTTTCCCACAAAGACTCCTGCAGAAACCTCGCTCAACCATCTAGTTAGATGTCCCCGTAACGAGGGTGGACATGAGCTAAGGACGATGGTTATCATATTTGCTGCTCATAGTTGGTTCCGCCTGCAACCCGCTGCTGTCTGTCATCCCAGAGTTGAATGATCTGATCTTCAAACCAACTGTCATCGTCCGATTTAGCTTCTTCAGGAACTAAGAGAGTTTTTAGATCTTCTACTATTTTCACGCTAAGACGGTTCTGCTTGAAGGCATTGCGGCATGACTTTCTAGTGAAAGTGGGTAAATCGTCGAGCGAGAAGGGCAGATCGTGCATAGCAACGACAGACTCGAAAGCAATGGGTATCGTTATGCTGGCCTTGTATAGATCAGCAATGTCATAGACAAATGATCGGTCGTGACCGGTATGGATGATTCCGAGGCCAGGAGAGCATCCGAGGGCCACGATGGTGGCATGTACTAGCCCGTATAAGCACGTATGAGCGGCTGAGAGCGCGACGTTTATTGGGTCTCCTGAGGAAAAGTTATGCAGATCGTACTGGCGTCTATCCCAAGGTACGTCGTAGCGTTTAGACATATCGCGGTAGAGCCGCCTAATGCGAGCCCCTTCCCGTCCGCGCAGCTGTTGCATAGTCAAACCCGAGGTGTCCTCGCCGTCGAAGCGCAGCTCATACATTGCGCGAGCAGCTTGAAGTCTGAGCCTCTGATTGGAGACAATTTTAGCTTGGGCTTCTAGTAGGCGGGTATTACGCCCTATGGGCCTGCCGTGTGCATAGTATCTTACGCCTTCCTCTCCCACCCAGATGACGCTCATGCCAGAATCGGCAATGGTTGTCATCGCTTGATGTGTCACCCGAGTCCCAGGCCCGAGCATCAACACAGCTAGTGCAGCGCTCGGGATATGTATAACGCCATTTTCGTCAGTGGCAGTAAGAGCAGATGAGCTTTTCGCGATTGTGCAATGCTCCAAGTACAGGAAGCTTAAGCGATCGTCCGCTCGCACCAGCGAACTTGACTCTGTTGGCTTCATACCTGGGATACTCATAGGTACCTAACCTTCCCTAAGCGGGGCTAGCGTAACCAGACCGAAACCATATGCCTTAGCTTTACCCACACCCCTGATAAGTGTCGAACGCAGTAAATCTGGATCGGTCACCTCCAGGGCACCTTCGAAAGTGCAGGATTGCAAAGTGACCGTGCGCTCTTCGTGTCTAAATCGAATACTTGTGGAGTCGCCGACAAAGAAGCTCGGCTGTTCGGTATCGCTTCCTACTGTGAGTGAAACGCCCAGGTGTGAAGCGCGTTCCATCAGCCAGAGCATTTGGTCATCTTCGCGCTGGAGTGGTACTCGGCGCTTCTTGTCATCGCTGCAAAAGGTTTCCTTGACGGGATTTGCACGTAGTCGGAATCGATAACGCTGACCAGTGAGTAAGCGATCGAGGAACTGATCGTATTCTCGGCTTTCCCAGGTCACTTCCTGAGACCACCCAGCTTGTTCCTGCAAATGTTCAAAGGATGGAACGCGGTTGCTGACCATCCATAAGGTTACGTCTCTTTGGTTGCGCTCCAGCCGCCATAAGGAGCGCGGATTCTGGTCTTCGAAGTGTGTGGGAAAGCAGCATTCAACTGCAGCGTGCATAGCTCGCGGGTTGCTGAGCAGTTTTCCCGTCGCCCGTCGTTGTGGGTTAAGCTTCATACGGCTGAGATAGTTCACTGAGCACCTCCTACAAGGGCGAATGGATCATGATCACGAACAGGGATCCCATCCGGGTTTGGAATCGGAGGAGAGAGCCGGTGTCGTACTGGTCGAAGTGCGTGCTTACGGTTTTCGTAGCCAAAACTGATAGGAATATCCCGGATTAACTCATCGGGCTTGTCTCCAACCTCGCAATCCGTCGATATGGGCAGCCTGAGACTTTGAGGTTGCTTGCGGCGATACCAATCCGCAGCTAGCCACGGGTGCTGATCGAGAGCGTCATCGAGGGTATCTTCCTTGAATCCCAGCACGATCTTCCCTGTCGGAGTGCATGAGCGTCGACCGAGGAAAAGGGGATAGGCGGGCTTTTTGATGCTTTCAGCCAAACCTTCAAGCAACTCCCTTTCTCCCTCAATACCCACGAGAAATTTCGCGTCGGCGAGATAGTGGCGATAGGTAAGCGGTTTCGCTTTACTGCTACGCCAGTCAATTTCGGTCTGAAAATCCTTGATTAATTTTCCCGCTTGATCGGCTCGTACTCCCAAGCGAAGGCCTACCAAATCACTGACGTCATCGGCCCGCGACCGGCCTTGAGCTGCGGCCAAAAGACCAATGACACCACTTTTAGTCGGCTCGCTCCTAGTCGTTCGGTAAACGAAGCGGGAAGAATCACCCCACGCCTGTAGCGGACCTGCAAATCTTAGTAATAGTACCGTCATGGTCTTAGCTCTGGTCTACGGTATCAAGAACAGCGGCCTCTACAAGCTGGACGATCTCAGGGAGCGTGTGAGCCTCGCCGAAATTTTCAAGGTGGGATCCCTTGGCCGCTGATCCGGTGGCCAAATAGAAGGAGTGGGTTTTCTCGGATCCATAGGCAGTATCGGAGGAAATTGCGTGCTCAGTGAGGCGATCAACGGCTTCCTTCATACGGTTAGATCGCGAGGTGATTGCGTCTTCGAAAGCATCGACAAAGTTGACCGGCTGATCGGCACGGAGTGAAACAGCGAAGAATTCGGGTCGGGTGCGATTGGCAAAAGTATTTTGCTTGCCCGTGGGCATTGACACGGCGAAGGAATCGCAGAAAGCTGCCACGGCACGAGCAGCAGCGGATACCGAGCCTAGAGTTTTGACGAGTTCAGGCACATTGATAGTGGCGTAGCGATACAAAGTAGAGGAATTGAATTCAATGGTCCCGATCATCCCAGCGCCAGCATTATCCTCTGGGGCGTTATCGTCTACAGCCGTGAAGTAGTCGAATTCGGCCTCAAGGGGATGGACTCCGATCGCATGTGCTACTTGGCAGCACGCGTCAGCGTTTAGATCAGGGGCATCGGCAATCATGCGGCCAAATAGGGCAACATCGATGGAGTGTTTATCTTCGACGGCCTTCTTGGCGTCCTTCTTTGTGATCTGCCCACCATTTTCGGTATGAGCTTTGATTGCTAAATCAGCTAGTGCTTCAATTTGCTTACGGGCAAGGAAAAGGAGGTACTGAGTGACTTGTCTCTCGGGAGCACCATCCTCGGTATCTTTCTTGCTCTTTTTAGCAGCTTGCAGCTTAATGCCAGCTGCTTTCAGTACATTTGCCGCAAGCTCTGCAGAGGTGTCCGCGAGTTCCGGGTTCTTCGCTGCGATATTGGCTGCAATACGGTCTACGGCTAGGAGAGTGCGTTCGCCGAGGTCGTCAATGTCGAGCTTAGATTCGAAATCCTTGCGGATAGCGCGCTTCCAGGCTTGTGACGATACTCGCGCGCGACGAGTGCCTCCGAAGAATGTGGATTTTGGAGCTCCCGAATCATCGCGGTTGATATTCGCGGGTCCAACGGCTTGGATAGCGTGGAAATCAATATAGAGGTGAGACATGAGAGGAAACCTTTCTTAGGATTCAGGATTGGTGAAGCGGTATATTTGGCGAGCCCAACCAAGTTGGACAGCTTTTCTACTGTCGGGAAATTGAAAGAGGTAGAGTTCCCGCGCTAGCCGGCCGTAGTCGAGCGGGATGTCTTTACTCCGTAGTAAAGACACCAGAGTACGAAGGTGGTAACTAGCTGCCTCTACAGTCTGCGCTTGGGTAGCGGATGTGAATCGGCGAAACAGTGAGCTTTCGAAAAGGTCAGCTTCGTTAGTTCGGGCAAGAGTACGCATCGCAGTGCCAAGCCCATTGTCCTTGACGTGCATTGGTCTGGTTTTAGACTGCATGTGGACTGCGAAGAGCGTCAGCGCAGTAAAGACGGCTTGCTCGGCTGCGGAGGGGTGCTGTCCCCGTCCAACGAGAGATTCTGGGAAATTTTCGGCGAGGACTGCCCACGTCTCTGGTGACTCTCCGACAGTCTTACTGGCAGACCTGCGCCATGAAGCCAAATCTGCCTTGGCACTAGGCGACCCTTCTAGGTACTTTTTCTGTAGGCGCTCAACAGTGCGGTAGACGAATGTTGAAACTTGATCAGCTTGAGTAGCCATTATTCTCCTTCCTTTGTAGGTAGTTGCTTAAAAATTTTGGATCTGAACCAAGCTTCGGACTGGCCAAGATTATAAATAGTGTCGTCTTTTTTGCGACCGCGCCAAGCATTCGGAGAGGCATGGGCCGCCAGGGTCCGTCCCTCTTCGAGAATGAGCGCGCGTAATTCGTCCGTCCAGCGCTGGAGTTGCTCCTCTGCGTGATGATGATCAATAGAGAGCTCGCTGAGCCAGGTGCGAAAGCGGGAGTCCACGAGTGAGAAGGCTACTAGCCGGGCAGAATCTCGAGCAATAGCAGGAGCATCCATGCTGTCAGTTTCGGAGCGTGCGATATTCGCAGCAAATTGTCCGAAGGTGCTAATAGTGTCCAAGGTTCTCATGACGGCGGTCTCGGCTATATCCCGAACTCCAGCACCCTCGACTGTGGTTATCAACGCTGGAAAAGTCAGCTTATCCTCAACGATGGTTGAAACTGATGCGGATTGGTTGCCATAAACAACACTTGCCACGGTCACGTTGAGGCTGAAATCGTCGGGGAGTGGACGGCCAATTCTTGCACCCAACTGGGTGACAGTTTCAGGAGGTTCGACCGAAGGGATCTGATCCTTTATGTTGAAATTCTCGATCACCTCGCGCCCAGTTGCCACCTGGGGGAGAAAGGACTGGAACCCACGCCATAATGCTTCTTCGGCGCTAAGTGCTTTGGGCATAAATACTGGGCGCTTGGCCTTTTGGGACTGTGGCCTGGAATAACGCCACGGAGTCATGGTCTCGTATTGTAGTTGGTTGAGATAATCTACTGGATCGCCGTTGGCTATCAGTACCGCGTCGATCGCTTCCCCGTTGTTTCGGAGCAGAATTCGACGCTGTGGCCATGTGATTAGTGAGAGTTGACCGTGGGCAACCGCTGTCGGGCGGGCAGCCGCTGAGAGAGGGGGCTCCTCCCAAATGGGCAGATCCTTAGATCGATCAACATCAGGTTGAGTGGCGTAATTGAGAAGCAAAGTTTCTTTTAACGTGTGACCTCTGATAATTGTGCCACCGAGCCACCCGGTCCAGCCGATTCCCATGGGGTAACCTTTGCCCCCTTTAACGCGAGAATCTCCTACAGCTCCGGACTTGATTCCAGAGTAATCGTAGGCATGAGCGTGGATGAGCCACAGTGCCGCCTCTGCGTAGCTGAGGGGTAGCTTGGAATCGCGTTGCTGGTAGAGCGAGCCCTCCCCAGGACTGTCTGTGATGAGTATATTAAGGTCTTTCCATTCGCCTTTTGCAGTGCGAAGATGAGGGGTCTGCAGGAAGGGTCTTTCAGGATCGAGAAGGTCAAATCGATTGTGTACCGAATTGAGGTATTCGTCGATTTCTTTGTTAGGTAAACCTCGGTTGAGCCATAGGTCTGACCAGTATTCTTCAGGGTCTTCATGCATAGGTTCGTCGACACTGCGTCGAAGAATAGCTAGACAGATGCGAAAGACCGCGAAGTGCATCGTGGGTAGCTCGCAGGAGATATCAATGATCTCATCGCTTAGCTGGAACAGTGAGCGCAGGCTGACTGAATCTACGGTGAGATCTTTCCTTAAAACCGGGATCCACTCTTCGTCGATTAGATTGAACTGTTGGTGCATAACGACCTCCTTTCTTTAGTTGTTTAATTCTAACTTAGCAATAAAAAAAGATTTTTTGCAAGGTCTTGTGAAATTTGATCAGATTTTTTCCACTGTCAGTCCATACTCGCGAGAATAAGCCACATGGTAGCCAGCAATATCAGCCTCTAAATCTGCATCAAGAGCTAGAAATAGTTGGTCACGTAGCCACTTGTTGCGCTTAAGCACTTCAACCTCTGTTGCAGTTAGGACGTCTTGCTCGAGAGCGTCTAACAGAGCGTCAGCAGTGGTTTCATCTTTTAGCACCCAGAAAGGTAAAGAGACGATGCTACGTGCTAAAACCTTCGATAATTGCTCATCGATCTGATGACCGAAGTTGATATATTCGTCCGCTCGTTCAGGAGCAAAATTAAGGGTTTTCAGCCCATGATCGTCGCGAACAACCACGATAACTTCGAGAGCATCCTCGATATCTCGCACCTGGGCACCACCCGCACGTTCCTCTCGCGCTTCCAGGGTGCCTCCCCTCTTTTGGAGCCATACCGGACTAGTATCGGGAGGGACTTGTAAATAGCTTTGTTGGGCGCGCGATATTTTTTGGTTGAGCTGAATCTGAGCCTTTTCTTCGGCCTGTAAAAATTCTGCGGCCCATGATTCTGGATAATAAGGATCGTCCGAGTATGCAGCGGCAACAAGAGAAGCCACGTCCCCAGGGGAGCGGAGGACAGGGCCATGTTTGAGTAGGACGGCGAGAGTGCGCAGTAATGGTGCTCTGCCATAAACCGCGGTGCTTCCTGGATCTAGTGTGGGAGCAAGCTGAGCGTCGGGGGCGGAGCATGCTGCTATATGTACACGTGGGCTGTGGTGGGCTACAGGGCGCTCGTGAGGAGCCCGCTTGTGGCGGTGGAGGCGCCCAACTCTCTGGAATATGAGGTCGATGGGGGCGATATCGCTAAATAGAACATCGAAATCGATATCCATTGATTGTTCAATGATCTGGGTAGACACCACGATCATATTGTGGGGGCGATCGGTTGAATCTGGCCCCAGTCTGTCCACGAGATCTTTCTCAATCCGGCGGCGCTCGTACCCTAGAAAGCGGGAGTGGAGCAGGATGAGTTCGGTCGAGTCCGAACAACGGTCTTTGAGAGCTCGGTATATTTTTTGGGCCCGGTTGACGGTATTGCACACCACTCCGATACAGCCACCGTGAGAGGATTCTTTGATCACCGACTCGATAAAATCTTGCGAATCAAGCCCCAAATAATCCAAGGTAAATTGACTGCTCCGGGAGCTCGGTTGGGTATCGCGCACGAGAAGACCTGTGGCTGTGACAGCACTAAGGAGCGGATAGCCTACGTGCTGATCGAAAGAGATAGCTGCCGCTTCTTTCGATTTCTTGCCGATGGCGATCATGCTACCGCTTCTGTAGGCCTCGAGAAGGTCTGAGCGCTGCTGCGGGGCGAGGGTCGCCGAAAGTGCGATTACAGGAATCCCCATGGCCCCCAACCACTCCAAGGTTCGTTTGAGGTAAACCGCCATATAGGCGTCCGCAGAGTGAATCTCATCAAGAATAACGACCTTATTACTCAAGCCTAGATGCCGAAGAGCAAGATGCTTGGTTCGTAGCGCTGCGAAAAGAATCTGGTCGATCGTCCCCACAGAGAAGTCCGCTAGGGCGCTGGTCTTACGCCCGGTAAACCACCAGTGAGGTCTGAAGTTACGATGGGTTTGAGAGTCTTCGTCGGAGATATCGTCGTCATAGATACCAGAGAAGTCTCCCCGAGTTTGATAAAAGATGGCCTGGTATTCATCGTTGAATTGGGCTTTGCCGTGGCTGAGCAAAGTTCCGGCCTGCATATCCGCAGGTAACCTTCTGTCAAGCCATGACATAAAGCGAGGTAGCATGGCATCGGAGGTCGCGCATGTGGGTAGTGCCGCAGTGATGCCGTTGAGGCCGAAACGCGAAGCCAGGATTTCTGCGGCTGCAAAGGCAGCCTCGGTTTTTCCTTCGCCTGTGGGGGCTTCAATGAGCATGAGGCAAGGGCTTGGAACCTCCCGCGCCATTCGCATAGCTTCTATCTGCACTGGCCTCGGACTTGCATTTTCGGGTAGGGAGAAACTGCTGCGAAAAAGATCCGCACTGTTCTGGTCGGGAGCTGGGGTCCAGTGTGGTGGGAAGCGGAGAGATTTAATAGCATCGCGCGCTCGATCACTACTTGAGCGCTGATCGATCAGCGGGAAGAAATCGGTGTTCGAAGAAATCCAGTCCGCCATAATGACGAATCCGCACAGTATCATCTGGGCAGGCGCTGGGAGGGGAGCCTGTGTGAGTGCAATAATGTCTCCATCGTCAAGACCTGCGGTTTTGGCGGCCCTATCCCAATACACAAACCGATCTGCCGCCCAGTGCTTGCGGGCTTCTCGAGATAGAGCGCGGTTTGTTCGTGGTTGAACTAGGTTGAAGGATGGGAAGGATCCGTGATGTCCAGCGACAATCGTCGCTAGGGATTCTCGTGCTTGCCTGTTTCCGTCCGGATTGCGCTGAGCCAGCCACGTTATAAGGCTCTCAGCGCTAAAGAGGCTATGGAAACTTTGGGCCCCTTCGGAGGGGTTAAGTTTTATGAACTCGCCACCGTGTGCTGCGATGCGTTCTTTGAGGCTATCTATTTTTCCCGCAAATGCCAGGCTATGTTTACCAATATCATGTCCTGCCGTAAGAAAGATGGCGAGCTTACGGGCGAGTTCGTCATTGTTAGAAAAGTGGGTACTGATCAAGTCTTGTGAGTGTTGAGGTAGCCAATGATCCCACAACTGGGCAGCTACGCAGGCGGCATCATCGAGATGCCTGGTGAGCGGCATCGATTCACCGGATTGATGGTCGAATTTTGCCCACGCGCCCTTATGGATAGCTATATCTAGTGGCGGTTGGATAAATGGGGGTGTGGTCATGATGTCCTTAGGATATGAGGAAAGCTTGTGATGTATTTCCATTATTCTCGATGAGTGGACAGCGGGGGTACCACGATCGCCCATATATTCGAAAAAGCCCCCAAAACCTACACGTAGGCTGGGGGCTATCCCCGCTCGTGCGGGGATTAGTGTGATCTCTTTATCGCTAAGGGATCATTCCGAAGAACCCTCGGAATATCTGTTTATTCTACGGATCTTACCCACCGAAGGTAAACACACTGCAGGTAGTGGGACGCAAAGCTAAGTCTCGTTAAATGATTAGGGTCTTATTTACTGAAGTGGGAAGCTGCTGTTGCGCACAAATATGCTGCTGATCGTTATTTTTATGACGCTTCCAGCGTGGGATCGTGGGGTTAATTGCAGCGCTGTACTAAAAAATTTTCCGAAAATATGACGCTTCCCTCATGTTTTGTGGCATAGTATTGGGGACAAAATAATCCTGTCGACGAACGACTCCTAAGCGCGCCATTTTTTCTACATAATGCATCTAGACTTAAGCAAAGGTGCCTCGGGTGACCCGACATCGCCAGGCTTTCCCGCATCAATTTGAGGAGAACTTCTCATCGTGACCTCGCACATTAACCACCACGGCATCGAGTATTCGACGTCTCGCCTAACCGAGCGCTTTCAAACTGAACCCTTTGCGCTGGTATTCTCCGGCCAAGGCCTCGATTGGCTCGATACTTTTAAGGATGCTGTAGCCCACGGGGCTGGTCGAACTCTTGAACCCGTTATGAGCCGTGCTGAGGAACTTCTCCAACCAGTACGCTCCCTTATGGCGGGTACAAATCCCTTCGGATTCGACCCCATAGCGTGGAGCGAAGCAGAGTCTGTGAGCTTCGATCTGGCACACCCCGCGCTCAGCGTGCCTGGCATTTTTCTTGCTCAGTTAGCGGTTTTAGATCTCCTCGAAGCCCAAGGGCTCAACGTAGAAAATGCAGCCGCGCACTTAGGTCATTCTCAAGGTGTTCTCGGGGTATATGCCTTAAAGGATCTCTCCGAGGCAGCGGAGATCCTTGCGATCGCCCGCTTAGTGGGGGCGGCTGTCACCCGTCACAGTGCCCATACCGGCCTTATCTCCGAGGGAGAACAAGGCCCAATGCTTGCCATTTCAGGAGTGAACCACGCGCAGTTGTCTCAGATCATAGACCAGAGCTGCCACGATATCCCACTGCATGAGCGGCCTCATATCGGGTTGAAAAATTCCCGCGATTCCTTCGTGCTCGTCGGACGCCCCGAGGATAATCAGCGAGTCAGGAACGCTATTATTCAAGAGGCTCAGGCCCAGGCGCAGGCCCGCGACAATAAGGAAACTGGCGGCGCTGTTTTGCAGCCGCAGATCACCGTGCTGCCGATTCTTGCCGGTTTTCACCATCCGCTTTTAGCCCCAGGTGTGGAGGACGTTGCCCAGTGGGCTGCACTTTGTGGCCTCGATGCGCAACGCGCCCGGGACATCGCGAGGCAGATTATGGTCGATCCTATTGATTGGCCCCATGTGGTGCTTGCTGCCTATGACCAGGGTGCGCGTTGGTTTCTCGATATCGGCCCCGATAGCGGCATGGTGCCCATGACCGAGAAAATCCTCGAAGGATTGTCGGCGCGCAGTTTCGCGGTTGCGCCTGTTCACGGTCAAGCTTTACTTTTTGATGCCGGTGCCGATATTCACCTCCCGCAGCCTTATTCCGACTTCGCCCCGCAGCTTGTCGAGCGCAATGGCACGCTGTGTGTGTCCACTAAATTTACTCGTCTTACGGGCTATTCACCCACCCTTCTAGCTGGAATGACACCGACAACAGTCGATCCAGAGATCGTGGCAGCCGCAGCAAATGCGGGTCACTGGGCGGAATGGGCTGGTGGTGGTCAGGTGACCGAGGAGATCTTTGCAAGCAATTTAGCTAAGCTCACAGCGCTCCTAGAGCCTGGGATCAACGCACAATTTAATGCTATGTTCTTGGATCCGAAGCTGTGGCGACTCCATGTGGCAGGTAAGGGGCTCCTTCTCAAGGCCCGTGCCGCCGGCGCTCCGCTCGATGGCATTACCATCTCCGCTGGAATACCAGAACCAGATGAGGCGGTGGAGGTGATCGCACAACTGCGTGCGGCAGGCTTGCCGTGGATTTCCTTCAAGCCAGGAGCCGTCAGGCATATACGCAAGATCCTCCAGATTGCTCGGATGGTCCCGGACACCGATATCATCATGCAAATTGAAGGAGGTAAAGCAGGCGGACACCACTCGTGGGAAGACCTCGATGATTTGCTCATGACAACCTATGCTGAGATCCGCCAGACTCCTAATATCACCCTCTGTGTAGGTGGCGGCATTGGTACTCCGGAACGAGCCGCGGAATACCTGACCGGCTCGTGGGCACGCGCTTATGATCTTCCCCTTATGCCTGTCGACGGTATTCTCATCGGTACCGCTGCGATGGCCACCTTAGAGGCTAAAACCAGCCAAGCGGTCAAGGAACTATTGGTGGCAACCCCTGGTATTTCAGGCTGGGTGGGGGCAGGCGACGCCCGGGACGGTATGGCCTCAGGTCGTTCGCAACTAGGTGCTGATATCCACGAAATTGATAATTCCTTCGCCCGCACCGCCAGGTTGCTCGACGAAGTCGCTGGTAATGAAGAGCTCTGCCAGGAGCGTCGTGAAGAAATTATCGCCGCACTCAACCGAACAGCAAAACCCTATTTCGGCGATGTGGAAGACATGACCTATGCGGCGTGGCTTAATCGATATTGTGATCTATCGGGGCCCTATCAGGGGCGCTGGGTTGACCACACATGGTTTAGCCGTTTCGCGCAGATGCTCAGTCGCACCGAGGCCAGACTCAGCCCCGTCGAGCATGGGGAATTCACCCCGACGATTACTGCAGACGCGGACCAAGACCCGCGAGAACTCATTGAACAACTGCTGAGCACCTACCCAATCGCCACCACCGAACTGCTGCATCCTGCGGACTGTGCATGGTTCTTTGACCTATGCGCTGGGCGCGGAAAGCCAGTAAATTTCGTTCCGCGCATTGACGCGGAGGTGCGACGCTGGTGGCGTTCGGATTCGCTCTGGCAAGCCCAGGATGAACGATACCCAGCCGACCAAGTAGCCATCATTCCAGGTATTAGCTCTGTAGCTGGGATCACCGCACTCAATGAGCCCGTTGCCCGTCTACTTGCCCGCTTTAATGCCACCACCATCGATCAGCTCCAAGCAGCAGGTGTTGCCGCCCAGCCGGATAATACCTGTGTGGTTGAGAAGGTACTGCGAAGCCCTGGTATTTTCTGGGCAGGGCACCACCATATTTCCCTCATCGAGCGCCTTGGCAACCGCGACCAGTGGGTGATGGGAGCAGATAGCGCTTACCACGAACCCTCCGGCGCCCACCTCGTGGCACTCGATCCTGAGCTTGCTCACCTGCGGATCCCCCTGGACACCAGCGGTACGCTGCGCCAAGAACTCGCCATTCGGATCACCGTTCCTAAAAACGCACCAGCGAGCAGCCTTCCCATAGTGGAATATGCTGACGCCGAAGCGGCTATGGAGCACCTCGCCAAGATTGCCTCCGGTGGGTTGTGGGGCGAGAAGATCGGCGAGACCTACCACCACCACGCACGCCTGAGTGCCCTAGACTGTACTGACTACCTCACCATCACCGCAGGGCATATCCGATCGCAGGTGAAATCGGGGGATATCCCAGGCACCATCAGTGGTACCCATCTTAATCCCGATATCCTAGTCGGCCCCGCATGGCCAGCTATTTTCCGGGCTTTGAGTGAAGCTAAAGTCCCAGATCATCCCTTATGGCGGGCAGTCGAGGGGCTGCTCAACCTCGTTCACCTCGACCACCATATTGAACTGCACAGAGAGTTAGTTCCCCCTACTGCAGGAGAGCACGTAGACCTCGATATATCGGCCACAATCCTCTCTGTGTCTGACACCACCAGTGGGCGCGTGATTGAAGTGCGCGCTGAGATTACTGAGCAGGGGCGCATACTTGCGACTCTGAGGGAACGCTTTGCAATTCAGGGCCGCACAGGTTCGCAGCCCCTGAGCCTCTCGCAGCCGGCTTTCCACCCCACCCCCTCTTCCTTCAGGGCCCATGCCCGTATTGTCGCTCCGCACTCTATGGAAGCTTTCGCAAAGGTGACTGGGGACCATAACCCGATCCACCTAAGTGATACCGCCGCCAAGCTCGCAGGCCTTCATAAGGGCGTCATCGTCCACGGTATGTGGACCTCAGCGATTGCGCAGCACATAGCGAGCGCGCAATTTACCGAAGGAAGTATTTCTACGCCCGCAGCAGAGATCCTGGACTACCACGTCTTTATGCAAAGCCCCCTCCTCCCCGGTGAAACCGTAGACTTCACCGTTGTACGCATCGGGGTCGATGAACGCGACGGTTATGGGGAAGTGCGAGAAATTACCGCCAGCGTTAACGATCGCCCCGTGCTCAAAGCTACGGCCACGATGAAGTCGCCGAGCACCTTCTATGCTTTTCCCGGCCAAGGCATCCAGAGCGTTGGTATGGGCATGGTTCAACGGCAAAAATCGGCAGCAGCCCGTCGCATCTGGGATCGCGCGGACCATCATACGCGCACCCAATTAGGGTTCTCGATTCTAGAAATTGTGCGCAATAACCCCCCTGCCATATCAGTGGGTAACGAGGTATTCACCCACCCTGAGGGCGTTCTCTATCTCACGCAGTTCACCCAGGTTGCTATGGCTTGTTTAGCAGTAGCGCAGATCGCAGAGTTGGACGAGGCGCACACCTTAGAAAATAACGCCTATTTTGCTGGGCACTCGGTTGGGGAATACACTGCGCTCGCTGCCTATTCCCATGTCATTACCCTCGAGAATGTTGTCGAGATTGTATATCAACGAGGCCTCACCATGCACCGCCTGGTGGAAAGAGACGAAAAAGGTAATTCCCAGTACGGATTAGCGGCTTTACGGCCTCATAAGATGGGGTTGAGTGAAGAAACGGTCTTTGACTATATCTCCACCCTGTCGCAGTCGTCAGGTGAGTTTCTTGAGATCGTGAACTACAACCTCGCTGGTAAACAATACGCCGTCGCCGGCACCATGAAGGGCTTGCATATCCTGGCAGCGGATGCGGAGCAAAAGGCCCCAGGCCAGCGGGCTCTAATTATCATCCCGGGCATTGATGTCCCCTTCCACTCCACGCATCTTCTCAACGGGGTAGCTGATTTCCGTGAGCATTTAGAGAGCCTCCTGCCTGAGGTGATTAATACTGAGGTGTTGGTAGGCAAATATATTCCCAACCTCGTTGCCCGTCCCTTTGAACTCACTCAAGAATTTGTGGGCGCCATATTAGATGTGGTGGATGCTCCAATTTTGCACACTGTCCTAGAACAGTGGGAGGATCGCATACACAATCCTGGGGCCTTAGCGCGCACCATTCTGGTGGAGCTCTTGGCCTGGCAATTCGCCTCTCCGGTGCGTTGGATTGAAACCCAAGATCTCATTCTGCGCCCCAAAAAGGCCCACGGCCTAGGCATCCAGCGGTTCATCGAAGTTGGAGTTGGCCATGCGCCCACCCTGGCTAATCTCATGGCGCAAACCGCAGCGATGGATAAATATCAGCCCACACACGTTGATATCCTCAACGTCGAACGTGACGCGGCGCAGGTTTTTGCCCGGGAAGAATACCCCGCACCAGCCATATTTACCGATGCTTCAGTAGAGGACAAACCAGAGACAGAAGCACCACAGCCTGCTGTCATCCCCGCGCCGCAAGCAGCCATCCCGGCGCATTCCACGCAGCCGCGCCCTGAGGATTTGAATTTCGGTGCCGCAGAAGCAACGAGAACGCTCATTGCCTTATGGGCTAAGGTCCGCCCCGATCAAATGGCAGCAACCGATACCATCGAGCAACTCGTTGAGGGTGTCTCCTCGCGCCGTAACCAGCTTCTTCTCGATCTCGGCCTGGAGTGCAACTTAGGTTCCATTGATGGGGCCGCAGACTCAGAGCTCAGTGACCTCTATGCCACCACAACGAGACTGAGCAAGAATTACCAGCCCTTCGGTCCAGTGCTCTCAACCGCGATCGAGGATGCCCTCAGGCGGCTGACCGGTCCCGCATCCCAGCGTCCAAGCTATATATCCGAGCGGATTACCAAAGTCTGGGAGCTGGGGCCAGGGTGGGTTTACCACGCCACCGCCGCCTTAGTACTAGGCGCCCGCGACGGTTCATCTATACGCGGCGGAGATCTAGCCACTCTTAAGCCCAGCTCGCCCAATTCCAGCAGCGAACTCGATCAGCTTATCGACGCTGCCGTGCAATCAGTGGCCACAGATCACGGCCTCACCGTGAGCATTGCACAATCGGATAATACCGCTGGGGCAGGAGTTAACCAGGAAGCAGTGCGAGAATTCACCGAGAGTATCACCGGAGATTCCGGGGTACTCGCCGCCACTGCACGCACTATCTTGACGCATCTGGGTCTAGAGGATCATTCCCACAGAGTCGACCTTTCAGCAGACGCGACTGATCAAGAGCTTTTCGATCTAGTAGCCAGCGAGCTAGGCTCGGATTGGCCGCGCACGGTGGCTCCCCGCTTTGATCCTGCCACCGCCGTGCTCATCGACGACCGCTGGGCATCAGCTCGCGAAGATATAAGCCGCGTTCATTTGGGTCATATATCAGCCGAAGACCTCGATCTTCGGGGCGCCGGCGAGAGCGTTGCGCAGCAAGCCGAATATTTCGGCCTCGATGAGCTCGCTGCTCAAGCGCGCGATATGCGACCCCTACAGTGGGAAACCGACATTGCCGTGGTCACTGGTGCCTCCCCGCAATCAATAGCCGCGCGTGTGCTGGAAGGCCTCTTGCACCACGGGGCCACAGTTATCGCGACGACCTCCTCGCTCGATCACCAGCGCTTGGAGTTTTACAAAGAGTTGTATGCGCGCTCCGCGCGGGGGAGTGCGGCGTTGTGGGTAGTGCCAGCCAACTTGAGTAGTTTCAGCGATATCGACCAATTATCAGAATGGATCGCTACTCAGCGTACCGCCCAAGTCAACGGCGAAACGAAGGTAATCAAACCAGCCTATAAGCCCACCGTGCTCTTCCCCTTCGCTGCCCCGCGGGTGAGCGGAACCGTAGCAGACGCAGGCCCCGAAGCGGAGAAGCAAATGCGTCTCTTATTATGGTCCGTCGAGCGACTGATAGCCACGCTATCGCGCATTGGGATTGACACCCATATCGGTCAGCGCATGCACATCGTGCTGCCAGGATCGCCCAACCGCGGCATCTTCGGAGCTGATGGTGCCTACGGAGAAGCCAAGGCAGCTCTCGATGCACTGGTGAACCGGTGGGTAGTGGAAGATAACTGGAAAAATCACACCTCCCTCGCTCATGTCCTTATTGGCTGGGTACGCGGAACTGGGCTCATGGCACACAACGATCCACTGGTCAGCGAGGTGGAGCGCGCCGGGGTTAGCACATTTAGCACCACCGAAATCGCGTCCATTCTCCTCGACGCGATCAGTACACCAATCCGAGATAAAGCCTGCCACGCTCCCCAAATCATCGACGCGACTGGAGGTTTGAGCGATGCTAACCTGGATCTCGCAGCTCTGGCACGCGCTCAGCAACGCGAGGACAAGCAGGAGATAAGTGATACGCCCTCCACGATCAAGGCGCTGCCTAGCCCCTATCGACCACTGGGAGCAATCCATCCCGACTTCACCAACCAAGTGAGCCAGAATCTTGATGAGATGGTTGTCATTGTGGGTGCGGGTGAATTAGGGCCCTTGGGCAGTTCCCGAACGCGTTTCGACGCTGAAATTTCCGGTGATCTCTCCGCTGCAGGAGTCGTCGAACTAGCGTGGTCACTCGGACTCATCCATTGGGATCACGGCTGGCTTGACCAGGATGATCACGAGGTTGATGAGGCTGAGATCTACGAGCGTTATCACGACGAAGTCCTCGCACGCATTGGCATTCGTCGCTTCTACGACGATTTCGGAATGGTGGATAACCTCGCCCCCGAGCTCACCACCATCCACCTTGACTCCGATGTGAGTTTCCACGTTGCCGATGCTGCTACAGCTAAAACCTACGTTGACTCAGCGCCAGAGACGACCAGTGCAGAATGTGATCCTGAAACAGGGGAGTGGCGCGTTGTTCGCCACTCCGGATCGCCTATCTACGTGCCGCGGCGTATGGCGATGTCACGCTTCGTGGGCGGCCAAATCCCTGAAGGCTTTGATCCTGCCACCTACGGTATCCCCGCAGATATGATCGATAACCTCGATCGCGTGGCGGTGTGGAATCTCGTTGCCACCATTGATGCCTTCTTATCATCTGGATTTAGCCCAGCAGAGCTCCTCGGATCCCTCCACCCAGCTCGAGTCTCTTCCACCCAGGGAACGGGATTGGGCGGAATGCAGGCAATGCGCTCACTCTATATTGATGGGCTCCTAGCACAACCCCGAGCCAACGATATTTTGCAAGAGGCACTGCCCAATGTGATGGCCGCGCATGTGATGCAGGGATATGTTGGCGGATATGGGCAGATGATCCACCCCGTTGCGGCCTGCGCCACGGCAGCTGTTTCGGTGGAAGAGGGCGTGGACAAGATCAAACTCGGCAAGAGTGATTTCGTTGTTGCCGGCGGATATGATGATCTCTCGATTGAAGGCATCACCGGTTTCGGGGATATGGCAGCCACCGCCAATAGCAAAGACATGGTGGCTCAAGGTATAGAAGAGCGTTTCTTCTCCCGAGCTAATGATCGTCGCCGTGGGGGATTCGTGGAATCCGCAGGAGGCGGCACCATCCTTCTTGCTCGTGCTAGCTTGGCCTATGAGATGGGCCTGCCGGTTCTCGGTGTTGTAGGCTTCGCAGAATCCTTCGCCGATGGTGCTCATACCTCCATCCCCGCTCCAGGACTGGGAGCGCTAGGTGCCGCCCGAGGTTCACAGGAATCTCGTCTGGTTACACAGCTTGCCGCAGTGGGAGTGAGTGCAGACGATATCCGCATTATTTCCAAGCACGATACATCCACCCACGCCAATGATCCGAATGAGTCCGATCTGCATGAAAAAATCGCTCATGCCATCGGCCGCAGTCCAGGCAATCCCCTCTACGTGATCTCGCAGAAGAGTCTCACCGGGCACGCTAAAGGTGGAGCCGCTGCATTCCAAATTATAGGGCTCACCCAGACGCTGCGCACGGGCATCATTCCGGCCAACCGCAGTCTCGACTGCGTAGATCCGGTCCTGCGCCAGCATCAACACCTAGTATGGTTGCGCTCTCCTCTTGATCTCAGCGAGCAGCCTGCTAAGGCAGGACTTGTGACCTCGCTCGGATTCGGGCACGTCTCGGCACTGATCGCTATTGTCCACCCCGCAGCCTTCGTGGAAGCGGTGCGACGACAGTATGGTGAAGATCGAGCAGAGCACTGGCAAGAAATATCCGAGGAACGAGAGATAATGGGCTTACGCCGGATACTCAATGCGATGCACGGAGGCAAGAAGCTCTACGAGAGGCCAGTTGACCGCAATCTAGGCGCCACCGGAGAGCACGCTAAACAGCGTGAGGCAGCGGTTTTGCTGAGTCCAACGGCGCGTCTTGTTAATGGAATTTTGGAGGTCTAGAAATGGGTAGCGGGTTTATTGGAATCGATATGGTGCACATTCCGGGCTTTTCGGAACAGCTGCACACAGTCGGTTCGCAGTTTTCCCGCAGCTTTTCACCGAGGGAATTACGTATTGCCTCCACCAAACCACTACGAGACGCCCATCTGGCGGGGCGGTATGCGGTGAAAGAAGCTTTTATCAAAGCGTGGTCGCAGTCGAATTATGGGCAACCCCCCACCATCGATTCCCTCGACTTCTCAGATATCGAAGTTGTTGTCGATGTTTGGGGGCGGCCTCGTCTCGAGCTGCAAGGCCGAGTCGCTGAGGTTTTCCCCTCTAGTGATATCCAAATCAGTATCAGCCACGATGGAGATTATGCGACGGCAATATGTCTCATTAACTTGTAGCAACCGCAAAGAGGTAGGCCACCGCCATGCGCTTAATCTCCCCTACAGTGCGATCAAAATCGGCTTCGGACACGTGGGGATCGTGGACCGCATAGTTGAGCAGCGATACCAACATATGCATGAGCAGCGCGGCAATGACGTGGCGTTCCTCAGCGGTGGCTGTGGGAGCCAAGGGCTTCAATACGGTTGCTAAAATATCCAAGATGGGCCGCTCCGTTTCAGCTGCGGTCGCACGCGTGGCTGGTGTGGATTGCACGGCGTGCCAAACGGCACGCCGAGAGGGGTCGGCGCGCCATAAATCTGCGAGGTGACCGATGAGCTCATTGAGGATATCGGGCCACTGCAAAGCGGGAATTTGTTCGGCAAATTTCTTTAATTCCACCACGCTTTTGGCGGTATCTTCTCGATCTAATTCGCAGATGAGGACATATTTGTTGGCAAAGAATTGATAGAGCGTACCAATGGGGACCTCGGCGCGCCGGGCAACTTCGTCAAAGGTAAAGGACTCGAAGCCGTATTCCACCAGAACAGTTCGTGCTACCTCCAAAATTCGAGAATATCGCTCCTTGGAGCGTTGCTGAGCCGGCCTTCGTCTAGGCTGCAGGATAGGGCCAGTGGGTGCGGGGGAGGAATCATTCATTGCGTAATTCCTTGAGTACTCGGGCGGCGTGTCCTTTAGCCCGCACATTGTACATGGCCTTTTCAATACGACGATCAGGCCCGATGATCAGGGTGGACCTGATCACGCCTTCGACGATTTTCCCGTAATTATTTTTCTCCCCATAAGCCCCGTATTGGCGCATCACCGTGGTGCTGGGATCCGAGAGGAGAGGGAAGTTGAGATTGTGGGAGGCTTTGAAAGAGCGCAGCTTATCAATGGAATCGGGAGAGACGCCCACCACAACGACGTCATCGAGATCAGCGACGAGATCGCGAAAATCTGTTGCCTCCACTGTGCATCCTGGAGTATCGGCTTTGGGGTAGAAGTAGAGGACCACCCGTAACCCCACAAAGTCCGACAGGCTGATCGTGACGCCTTCGTCGCTGGGGAGGGAAAAATCAGGAGCGAGGTCGCCTTCATTCAAACGGTTGTGGGTATCCATAGTTTTTAAGTTTACCTACTTCTCTGCAAAGCGAATAAGCTTAAAGCACGATATAGTGAGAATATAGTTATTAAATAGCAATAACCCCGATCAACGAGGAGTTTAGAAAAACCGTGGCTCGAAATATTGATGATATCCAGCGGGAAATCGAGCGTAGCCGGCGCCAGCTTGCCGCTACTCTTGACGAAATCGCCAACCGCACCAAGCCCGCCCACTTGGTCGAAGATGCAAAGCAGTCCCTGAGCGCGCGCCTCAATGATCCGCAAGTACAAAAAGTTCTCGGCGTTGCCGGTGCAGTTGTGTGCGGCATCGTCGTTGTGAGCTTTGTTGCAAAACGCCGGCGGAAAGCAGAAATTCGCGAGCTCAAGGAACTCCTTGCCACCCGCTAAAGATTAAAAACCCTGCCGGAACCGGCAGGGTTTTATTTCTTTGCCAGGGAGCACCCCAGGTGATGGCGATGTGCGGCAATAAAACGATATCCCGCCCCGGCGAAAGGGGTGTGGTCGACCACAGGGGCGAGATGCGGCCACGGGAAAACCATATGGCGCATCAACGCGGCGATAGCGTGGTTTTCTACTAGTTCGGCACCACCAGGCTCGGCTATATAAATGGCGGTCTGGCTGGGATCAGCGTTGAGGGGGTGGGGACACGTGGTAGCAGGGATGAGAGCCATATCGTTTCTTGCGATGCGCTGGCGGGCGAAGTGAGCGAGCCGAGTGCACAATCTGCAGTCGGGATCATATAAAAAGCTAGCGGTCATTACACTAACTGAGCCCCGCGCGAGAGCATTTCTTTATAGGCGGCTGCCCCAGATTCTTCGCTCACAGGGGCACAGAGATCACTCAGGACGCGCACCTCGAAGTCGTGCGATAGAGCATCTAAGACCGTCGCTTTAACGCAGTAATCGGTGGCAATGCCGCAAATATCGAGGATCTCAATATCACGCTCGCGCAACCACTGCGCTAATGGCTGAGAGGTATCATGAGATTGGCCCTCAAAACCGGAATAAGCAGGCTCATACTGGCCCTTGAGAAAAACCTCATGAAGGTAGATCAGTACCGAATCGAGAGCCGGGTGAAATTCCGCTCCCTCGGTACCAGCCAAGCAGTGCACCGGCCACGTTTGCTCAAAATCGGGCTCGGCGGCGAAGTGTCCCGCGGGTTCAATATGCCAATCTTTGGTGGCAACCACCGCATCGTAAGTGCGGTGGCGCTCAGCGAGATGATCTGCAATGGCTTCTGCTACCAGCTCCCCCCGGGCGGTAGCTAAACTACCACCGGGGCAGAAGTCATTTTGAACGTCAACAATAATGAGGGCTCGTTTCATATCCCCCACTCTAGGTCAAAAGTCCCAGCTGGGGGTAAAAAAAACTAAGGAAGTTGGCAGAGAGGGGTAGTATCGGCTCGCCCGTTGATCGTCGGGGTAGTCAGGAATGCACACGACCACCAACCACGCTGCTCAATCAATTGACGAACCTCACGCCACTTCTCATCACTGATATGGGGGGTGCGCGAAAGAACGAAGCCAGAACTACGGTTCGGGCTACCGACAATAGCCATAGAATAATCAGGGGCTAAATAGGTTATCCGGTAATTCCCGGGACGATTGGGCCGCTGGAAGGGGATGCCACGGAAATCCACCCGGAGGGTGGCGTCGCTACGAATTTCGGCAGAGCCATCAACAATCGAGGGCCCGAAAACGGTCGAGCAGCGATTAACCACACTGACGGCATCCTCACGGATACGCTCATATGTGGCCGTGGTATCAGTCAGGCACATGATCGTATACGGCTGTGGAATGGCGGCTAGCTGATACCACGTTCCCTGATAGCGGTCGAGATCTACAGTGCCTCCAAATTCCGGTAGCGGGGGGCCGGGTGCGGGGAAGAGCTGCGCATAGAGATCGGAGGAGCCACCGGCGAAACGGCCCCCATTAAAAATGTCTTGAGCATGAGTTGGTGTGATTAGACCTGCGCTCATCACGAGGGCGGCACAGATACTCGGTAGGCGACGCTTCATAGAAAATCCTTTCGAAGGGAAAAGCTTATAAACCTTAAGCTTACACAAGATATGAGAGAAGACTCGTGCGTTAAACTGGCCACATGACTGTGACAATAGCGAGTGTGAACGTCAACGGAATCCGTGCAGCGAGTAAAAAACGCAATGAGTCCAATCACGGCATCAACCCATGGTTGAATGACACTGAGGCCGATATCGTCCTCATCCAAGAAGTACGCGCAACCGAGGCTCAAACCCGTGCGGCTCTCGCCCCAGCCCTCGAATCGGGATGGAATCTAGTTATGGCGGAATCCCTCCTACCCGGCACCAAGGGGCGCGCTGGGGTGGGTATACTCTCCCGCGGCGAGCTTACTAATACCTCGATCGGATTCGGAAACTTTAGTGAGGCGGGTCGCTGGATCGAGGCCGATACTCTGGGCATTCATATTGCTTCGCTCTATCTCCCATCCGGCGAAACCAACTCCCCGAAATTAGATGAGAAATACACTTTCCTTGATGAGTTTGCCGATATTCTCAGCGAGCGGGCCAAGAGCCACCCAAATATGGTGATCGGTGGGGACTGGAATATCTGCCACCGTTCAGAAGATCTCAAAAATAATAAGCCCAATGAGAAAGTATCCGGCCACCTCCCCGAGGAGCGCGCTTTTCTTGATCATGTATTTGGTTCCTTCCCCGATGCCACCCCTCAAAATAAAGAGCGACTATGGCAATGGCAAGGAACTGTGAATTACAGCGCAAAAACTATGTGGCAACCAGCACAGGATCCGCAATGGTTTGATATCAGTCGCCGCCTGGCTCCTGAGGTGCCAGGCCCATATACCTGGTGGACATACCGCGGCCAAGCGTTTAATAACGACGCCGGGTGGCGCATCGACTACCAAGCAGCAACGAAGGCAATGCTCGACCGAGCAGAAAAATGTTGGGTAGAGAAGGCCCCCAGCGTTGAGCAACGTTGGTCCGATCACGCACCCTTGCTGGTGCGATACGCATAAGGGCGGCATAAAGAAGTCCGCTCGGGCTCCAACCCAGCGGACTGTTTCTTTGGTGCGCCATCAGGGACTTGAACCCCGAACCCACTGATTAAGAGTCAGTTGCTCTGCCAATTGAGCTAATGGCGCAAGAGTGCGTAATTAATCACGCAACGAAGAAAGACGCTACACCACATATTTTTAATTAGGCAAATCCTCAAGATCGTCTCGGGCTGAATATAATGAAGACCTCGTTGGATTCATATCCAACGAGGTCTTGACGTATCTGGTGCGCCATCAGGGACTTGAACCCCGAACCCACTGATTAAGAGTCAGTTGCTCTGCCAATTGAGCTAATGGCGCAAGGTTGCGCTAAGCAACGAAGAAAAATATAACAGTTTCTTCCATTCCGCGCAAAAGTGCTCGTCAGAGGAGGTATTAGAGATAAGAGCGATAGCGGCTGGAAATGGGCCAGGGACTTAGAAGCTGCTATCGCCTCAACCTCGGTGTGCTTGTCCATCTTCACACCAGAGTAGTGGATAATAATAAAGTGCAGTTCATTGTTTAGGATGTTTAGGATGGATATCTAAATCAATAATCCACCTATAAACGCACTCTATTCGTCCAGTAAGTCCCACGTCGTCGAAGGAATCCCGCATTTTTATGGCTTTTACGCGCGCAATTTCCACCCTCTTATTAGCAGGATTGGTGATGGTTCAGATCACTGCGTGCACCATTGATCAAAAGACCGATGGTGCAGCCCAGTCCGTCGCGCCCACCACGTCTGTCGTTGTCGCCCAAGCGCCCCAAGCGAGCGTTAAGGACGGAGCGAGTAAGGTCCCGCCCAATAAGCCCGTGTTAGTGAAATCACTCGGTGACGGACTCTCGTCGGTAACTATGACCAATGAAGAGGGGTATCAGGTCAAAGGCGAGATGGATGCAGATATGATGGGGTGGACCACAGCCGAAGATCTCGGATTCAATCGCGAATATACACTGGTTGCTACTGATAAAAATGGAGAAAAAACAACAGCTGCTTTCTCCACCATCAAACCCAACTCCCTGGTGAACACCTCTCTGGCCCCGCTCGACGGCGCCGAGGTGGGCGTGGGGCAAACAATCGCCGTCATTTTTGATTCCTACGTGGAAAACCGCAAGGCTGTGCAGGACGCTATTCGTATTACGACCGAGCCAAAGGTTGACGGGGCATTTTATTGGATCTCTAATCAACAAGTGCGCTGGCGACCCGAAACATTCTGGGAACCAGGAACCAAAGTGTCGGTGGATGCGAATCTCTACGGTATTGAGCTTGCCGATGGTGTCTATGCCAATAATGGCAATAAGGCTGACTTCACCATTGGTTCCCGAGTCGAAGCCATTGTCGATGATTCAACGAAGGCGATGACCATTTTCAAGGACGGTGAGGCTGTAAAGACGATGCCCGTCTCCTTGGGCTCCGATAAATGGCCGACCCCCAATGGCATCTATATCATCGGAGATCAGTATGAATCCTTGTTAATGGATTCATCAACGTTCGGATTATCAGTCGCAGACGGGGGATACCGCACCCCGGTATCCTATGCCACCCAAATGTCCTATTCGGGTATCTTCGTCCACGCCGCCCCCTGGTCACTTGGGGCTCAGGGAAATTCCAATGTTTCTCACGGCTGCGTGAATGTCAGTACCGAGAACGCTGCGTGGTTCCAGAACTTTGTTAAGCGTGGAGATATAGTCACGGTGAAAAATACCAAAGGCGGTATCCTCTCCGTCTACGACGGTCTGGGTGATTGGAATATCGAGTGGGAGCAGTGGAAGGCTGGCAACGCCTCCATCTCCTAGTACAAAACTCCCCCTTTAGAGATGAGGGGGAGTACAAAAGTGGCCCCCGTGCATATACGGAGGCCACTTCTATCTATTGGGGGTGGCTGACGGGGCTCGAACCCGCGACACCCAGGATCACAACCTGGTGCTCTACCAGCTGAACTACAGCCACCACGCTACCGTTTAAAGCAGCGAGGACTATATTAACCCGAGCCTTCTATTTTTCCAAAAATGACTGGTAGCGTGCGGTGGCAGCCTCCTGTGCGGCTGAGATATCCGGTGACGATAGATCGGTGCTCATCAAGCTGCGGCGGTAGTAATCTAGTTCTCGAATAGACTCCACGATATCGGCCAACGCGCGGTGCGCGAGCCCCTTTTTCGGCTGATGAAAATATACCGGCGGGGCCCAGCGACGGGAGAGCTCTTTGAGAGTTGAGACATCAATCATCCGGTAGTGCAGAGCTTTATCTAAGCGCGGCATATAGGCGCGAATAAAACTGCGATCGGTGGCAATCGAGTTTCCCGCAAGAGGTGCTGGGTGCTCTGGATCGCAGTGCTGAGCAATAAGGTCGAGGATGGCCTCCTCAGCTTCGGCCATCGTCACAGGGGAGTCCATGATGTCCTGAAGCAGCCCCGACTCGGTATGCATAGTGCGTACAAAATCATCCATATGCGCCAGTTGAGCGGAATCGGCGTGAACAACGATATCGACGCCGTCGCCGATGATATTGAGCTCGGCATCGGTGATGATCGCTCCAACTTCAACGATAGTGTGAAGGTTAGGGTCGAGCCCGGTCATCTCCAGATCGATCCACACCAAGCGGTTATTTTTCGCAGCTATTTCACTCATACTTTTCTACCTTAGTAACTTTGCCAGACAACAATGACATAGACAGCCGTTTCTTCGGCAACGAAGCAGGTAGGCTTAGGCAATGAGATTCCCATTGGCAAGAACCAAAAACCAAGAATCTAGAACCAAGAGCCAAGAACTCTGACACGTAGCGACACGTAGCTACACGTAGTGACAAATAGCCGAGACACCATATCAAGACCTCAAGGAGAATATAATGAGCTTACCTGCACCCACCTTAGAATCTCGGGCGCTCATCACCGGCGCAAGCCAAGGGATTGGGCGTCAGATGGCCAAAGATCTGGCCGCGCGGGGCTATAATCTCATCTTGGTTGCCCGGCGCTCAGATGTTCTGGAAGAACTAGCGGAATCTTTGCGTAAACAACACGCGATTACTGCAGAGGTCTATCCCTGCGATCTCTCCGATACCGCCCAGCGCGCCCAGATGATCGAAGACGTATTCACCCAGCCTATATCTATCGTGATTAACTCTGCTGGCATCGCCAGTTTTGGCCCTTTTATCTACCAGGATTGGGAATACGAGACTGCGCAATTTGAGCTCAACGCCCGAGCAGTATTCGAGATCACTAAGGCCGCCGTAGACAATATGCTCAAGCGCGGATCCGGAGCTATCTGCAATGTAGGCTCCGCGGCCGGCAATATCGCCATTCCCAATAATGCCACCTACGTATTCACTAAAGCGGGTGTGAATGCATTCACCGAGGCTCTTCACTATGAGCTTAAACCTCTTGGCATAAGCTGCACACTTCTTGCCCCTGGGCCGGTGCGGGAGGCCACTATTGATCCTAGTGAGCAGTCGATTGTGGACAAGGTCGTCCCCGATTTTCTGTGGACCACCTATGAATCGTGTTCGGAGGAGACCTTGGAGGCAATGGCGAACAATAAGCGTCGCGTTGTCCCGGGACCGCTATCTAAGGCTATGAATACGCTGTCTCAGATTATCCCGGGGGCAGTTCTTAGCCCCGTAATGGGATGGTTCTATTCCAAGATGGCTTAGCTTGAGACAAAAAATCCCGTGGGCTGAACCCACGGGATTTTTCTATGGTGCCCCCAGAGGGACTCGAACCCCCGACCAATCGGGTAGAAGCCGACCGCTCTAATCCACTGAGCTATGGAGGCAAACTCTGCTAGCTAGACTAACCCACAACCCGTGCGGAACAAAAACTTCCCAGCCCTAGATACCTAAAGCCACTCATTGAGATTAGGGTGTTAAGCATGCAGGAACAGAAATCGGGGGCACAGGTGCGCCCCATGTGGCCACTGTATGTGTTGTGCTTCTCTGTGGCGGGCCTCATTGGGGCGGTAATCGCTTGGGGTTTTCTTTCGGAATCGCTCGCGGCCCTCGGCATTCCGGATCCAGGCCCCGCCACCACAGCAGGATTTCCTTTCTTAAGGGCAGCGGCATGGTTTCTCGCGGCCCTAAGTTCTGGATCTTTCCTTTTCTCGGCCTTTTTACTCAGTCCCAGAAAGCACGATCTCTACCAAGCTCCGCTTACTGTAGACGGTGTAATCGCAGCCCGTACCGGCATGGTGGCGGCGTGGTGTTTTAGCGCTGTTGCTTTAGTGATGGTGCCCATGGTGCTCTCCGATATTTCGGGGCAACCCTTTATTGAGGCGCTGCGCCCTGCTAACTGGCCAGTGGCAATTTCCCAAGTAGCGGAATCCCAAGCGTGGTTGGGTTCAGCCGTTATTGCAGCGCTGGTGGGGATAGCAGCATTCTTCTCCAAGAATTGGCGCTCTCAACCGCTTTTATGCGCCGGAGCTCTCTTGATTGTCTTGCCACTCGGTTTGGAAGGGCACTCGGCCGCGGGCGGAGATCATGACTACGGTACTAACTCATTGCTGTGGCATTTGCTTTTTATGCAGCTCTGGGTGGGCGGGCTCATGGCACTCATAGCCCACGGCCGCAGACTGGGGCCCCAGATGGTCCAAGTAGTAGGTCGCTATTCCCATATCGCCCTCGTCTCGGTGATCATGTTGGCACTATCAGGCTTTATCAATGCCGCTATCCGGGTACGCCCTGAGCACCTTCTCACCACCGGCTATGGGCGTGTCATAGTAGCTAAGGCGGTATTAATAATCGCCCTCGCACTGTTCGGTTTCTGGCATCGTCAGCGCACCATACCTGCTTTAAGAAGTGGGGATCACACCCCGTTTCTGCGTGTGGCTATCGGTGAGGCAGTAGTCATGGCGGCCACCATCGGGGTGGCAATCTCACTAGGCCGAACGCCACCCCCGCCACCACGTGTTTTCGATCTCAGCCCTATGGCCTTGGAGATGGGCTACGACCTCACCGTCAAACCCACCATCATCTCCATCTGGACGGTCTGGCGTTTCGATATTATGTTCTCCTTCTTCGGCCTGGTGCTCATTGGCCTCTACCTCTGGGGTCTGGTTCGAGCCAAAAAGAAGCAGATTCGATGGTCAAAATTCCGCACCATGTGGTGGATGCTGGGCGCAGGAGCTCTGGTGATCTGCATGAGTTCTGGAATAGGGCTCTATATGCCGGCGCTCTTCTCCATGCATATGGTGACCCATATGTTGTTGTCCATGGTGATTCCTGTATGTCTAGTTCTGGGCGCTCCTTTGCGCCTGTTAATGAGTGTCACCGAGCCAGGGCACGGGGGAGTGCGAGAATGGGTTGAAGCGTTACTGCAATCACGTATTCTCACCGTAATCATGTACCCAGCCGTCAATACCATTCAGTTCACTGGATTCTTCTACGTGCTTTATATCACCCCGTGGTACGACTATGTGGTATCCGAACACGCCGGCCACCTGTTGATGAACTGGGTCTTTCTCATCTCTGGCTATATTTTCTACTGGGAGATGATCGGTGAGGATCCCAAGCCGCGTGAAAATTCTGTGCTCTCGCGGCTCTTGTGGCTGGTTTTTGCGATGCCCTTCGATCTCTACTTCGGGGTATACCTCATGCAGCTGTCGACCATTCTGGCCGAGGACTTTTATGCATCACTTAATCTTCCTTGGGGCGTGGACTTGATGCACGATCAGAATGTAGGTGGCGGTATCGCGTGGGGTTCCGGTGCCTTCCCGCTCATCATTGTTTTCGGAGCATTGTTTAGACAATGGCTCAAAGAAGACCGCAAGCAGCAGCATATCTACGACGAAAAGGCGGATCAAGATGATGACGCTGATTTAGAGGCCTATAACCAGATGCTGGCGTCGATACGCACGAACGACGGGAAACCCCAAGGCTAGGAAAATCTCAAGCTGGCATATTATCCACAGGATCCAGTCACACCTACTGACTCGCCGCGACGTGGGGATCACAATCAACGACACTGAGGGTATCGAAAACTCTGCTCAATCAGCAGCTCACGCAAGGGATGGCGCTGGGCAGTGTGGAAACGGGCAGGGACGGTGATCCACTATTCGTATCCCATGAAAGGGGATTAGATCCTTATGCTCAGCACAACCACTATCGTTGGAAATCTCACCAGCGATCCCACTGTCTATCATTTCCCGTCCGGCGCAATGCTCACCAAATTCCGCATTGCTTCCTCTCGGTATCGTCGCGACCCACACCACGCCGATACCGGCAACTCCGAGACCGCTAGAGATTCTGCTCAATCCGATCACAGCCGGGTCGAGAATTCTGGGTTTATCAGCTATAACCAGCTCTATATTGATGTAGAGTGCTGGGGAAACTTGGCCCATAACGCTCATCTCGCCCTAGGGGAGGGTGGTAAGGGCACTCAGGTGATTGTACTCGGGGACCTCATCCACAAAGAATGGGAGCGGGAAGGCAAGACCGAATCTCGGATTGTGGTTCGAGCAACACATATCGGGGTGGATATGCGCAAATATGCCTGTCGCTATCACCGCAGTGAGTTGGATAAAGCCCGGAGAGCCGAAACCGTGAGCATTGAGCCAGAGAGCGAACAGATTGTGCGCGACGTCATTCAGCTCGATGAGGTTAACGCTAAGGAAATCACAACCCCTACGAGTAAAGGGAGAGCTCATACGCCAACCGTTGTGAGTGCCTAGGCATTGCCCATCTATAAGACCGACATGAGGTATCGGTCTTATAGATGATGTGGTGCGCTTTTTTGGGTAGTGATGTACTGTTTTGGGTGATCTGATAGTTATAAAACGATTGACATATAAGGGGCAGATAACGTGGGTGAATTCATCTATACGATGAAGAATGTGCGCAAAGCCATTGGCGATAAAGTCATCTTGGACAATGTGACCATGGCTTTCTACCCAGGCGCAAAGATCGGTGTGGTAGGACCTAATGGTGCCGGTAAATCCTCCATCTTAAAAATCATGGCCGGGCTCGACCAGCCCTCCAATGGTGAGGCATTCCTCGACCCAGGTGCGACCGTTGGTATCCTCCTGCAGGAACCACCCCTGAACGAAGAAAAGACCGTCCGCGAGAATGTGGAAGAGGGTCTGGGCGAGATCTTTGAAAAGAAAAATCGTTTCGAGGCCATCGCCGAAGAAATGGCCACTAATTACACTGATGAGCTCATGGAAGAGATGGGTAAACTCCAGGAAGCTCTCGACGCTGCCGATGCCTGGGAAATCGATTCTAAAATCGAGCAAGCTATGGAAGCTCTGCGCTGTCCTCCCTCTGATGCGCCCGTCACCCACCTCTCCGGTGGTGAAAGGCGCCGTGTTGCTCTAGCCAAGCTGCTCCTCTCTGAGCCAGACCTGCTGCTTCTCGACGAGCCCACTAACCACCTCGACGCTGAATCCGTTCTGTGGCTCGAGCAGCATTTGGCCAAATACCCAGGGGCCGTTTTGGCGGTTACCCACGATCGGTACTTCCTAGATCACGTAGCTGGGTGGATTTGTGAGGTCGACCGCGGCAAGCTCTACCCCTATGAAGGTAACTATTCCACTTACCTCGAGAAGAAAGCTGAGCGCTTAGAAGTTGCTGGTCAAAAGGACCGTAAGCTGCAAAAGCGCCTGAAAGAAGAGCTTGCTTGGGTACGTTCCGGTGCGAAAGCTCGTCAGGCGAAGAATAAAGCGCGTTTGGCTCGCTATGAGGAAATGGCTGCTGAGGCCGAGCAATATAAGAAGCTCGACTTTGAAGAGATTCAGATTCCTACTCCACCCCGCCTGGGTGCCCAGGTGGTGGAGGTCAAGGACCTAGTCAAGGGCTTCGATGGTCGCACCTTGATTAAGGATCTCTCTTTCACGCTTCCGCGCAACGGTATCGTGGGTGTTATCGGCCCCAATGGTGTGGGTAAGACTACTCTCTTTAAAACTATCGTGGGCCTCGAGAGCCCCGATGCTGGTGAAGTAAACGTGGGCTCCACCGTGCAGCTGTCCTATGTGGACCAGGGACGTGAAAATATCGATCCAGAGAAAACCGTATGGGAAGTAGTCTCGGATGGTTTGGACTATATCCACGTAGGCCAAAACGAGATGCCCTCGCGAGCCTATCTCTCCGCATTTGGTTTCAAGGGCGCCGACCAGCAAAAACCTTCTAAGGTTCTCTCCGGCGGTGAGCGCAACCGTCTCAATCTAGCGTTGACTCTTAAGCAGGGCGGCAACCTGATTCTGCTCGACGAGCCCACCAACGACCTCGACGTTGAAACCCTGTCCTCTCTGGAAAATGCTCTCCAGCAATTCCCAGGCTGCGCCGTGGTGATTTCGCACGACCGCTGGTTCCTAGATCGCACCTGTACCCATATTCTTGCCTGGGAAGGCAATGTTGCCGAAGGCCAGTGGTTCTGGTTCGAAGGTAACTTCGAAGATTACGAAAAGAATAAGGTGGAACGCCTCGGCCCCGAGGCCGCCCGCCCTTCGCGGGTAACGCACCGCAAGCTTACCCGCTAATGGATAACCGCCGTGAACACCCACGGCGGTTCTTTTTAAACCCAATCAGCCTCAACACTGTTAGCCTAGAGAGAGATTAATAACAGATGAGAAAGGCTCCACCTACGTTATGACCAGTGATAGTCACCACGGTGTACATATTGAAAAAATACCCACAAGATGGGGCGATTTTGATCAATTCCACCACATCACAAACTCTGCCTATATTGAATTGGCTCAAGAGGCTCGCCTCATTTACGCACAACGCGAATTTGGCAAGCGCGGACTCGATATTCCAGCTGCATTTGTGCGCAAGATTGAAGCTGAATACCTCCGACCCATCCTTTCCAATACCAAAGAGGTGACAGTAGAAACTCAGGTCATCGAGATTGGGAATACCTCCTTTTGTACTCGGCAAGTCATTAGAGATGCCGATGGGACAGTGGCATGCACCATCGACGTTGTTCAAGTGGCCGTCGATATTGTCACGGGGAGCCCGCGTCAGCTTAAAGATAGCGAAGTTAAGGTTCTTTCTCTTGCATAACAGCAATATATCCCTCGTTGTTACCGGAGGTTTAGGGGGACTTCGGTCCCTCATTGAGCGAGCGATACTTTTTGATGAGCACACATTCGTACGTCTTCAGCAAGTTGAATCAGGTGTCGAAGCTTTTGTACCCACGGGTTTTGGGGTACTTATCTCCAGAAGGGTGTCGGGCAGTATTAGCCGGAGTGGGGCGGTGCTGCGCGCTGCTGACCTTTTCGGGCAAGGACCATACCCTACTCACGATGCCTCCTGGTCCGCGGGTGCGCTGCCTCGCGTCGAGGATTTTCAGCTGATCGACGAGATCCCCGCCGCTGCGGTTTATCAGCTCGCTACTCAAGGAAGCGCGCTGGCCCGACAATTCTCTGGTCCGCTTGGGCCGCCACAATCGCTGATGAATCAAACCGTTATCACTGTGAGCAATGCCCACACCCAGGTAGAGATACCAATGCGGATGATTTTTGCTCTCCAAGCATTCGGACTCATTCCCACTGATAGCGCACCTATTGATATTCCGCGACACCTTCGCGTCTCCGGCTTAGGGGTGTGGATACGAGTAGACGCCCCCTATGGGAGCGCCTACTATACCTCTGCCGCAAATCTTTTGGGCCTTTAACGTTGGTTGATCAGCATATATGCTACCCGTGTCATATGAGAGTCGATAGCTTCACGAAGAGTGGGATCCAGATTTTCTTCTTCGTTAAGAGCGTTCGTCATCATCTCTAACCAACGTTTAGCCTCGACCTCTCCTATAGCAAAAGGTGCGTGACGCATCCGCAGCCTGGGATGTCCGCGGTTATCGCTATAGGTAGTGGGCCCACCCCAGTATTGTGCAAGGAAGGTCCTCAGACGCTCCTCGGCGCCCTCGAAATCGTCTGCAGGATACATTGGTCCGATGAGATCGTCAGTGCGAACCTGATGGTAGAAGCGGCGCACGACGCGGGTGAAAAACTCATTCCCACCCACTGCCTCGTAGAGAGTGCGGGGGTCTGTGTGGCTTGAGGGAGTATCGAGAGGAGAGGACATATTATTCATCTTCGATCTGATAGAAGTGACGGTAGGGTAGGGCAATATTGGCGGACCTTAGATTATTGAGTACACGTTGGTGAATATAGCGTTCGACGGTCCACTGCTTATCGGGGAGGGTGCGTACCCGGATGCGTAACTGGATATAATCCGCACCAATTTCGTTGACACCATCGATAAGCGGCTTATCCAAAATGAAACCCTTTAATTTCTCGGACTCGATGGCCTCGAGGGTGGTAGCCGCGAAGATCTCCATAGCACGCTCGATATCGGCGCGGTAGCTTATCGGCGCTGTGAGGTGAGCGATGGAATAATCTTGGCTGTAATTACCTATTCTCTGAATTTCACCGTTACGGATAAACCACAGTGTACCTTTGACATCGCGCACGGTAGTAAGGCGTAAAGATACCGCCTCGACTGTTCCGATTACTTCACCAGCATCGATAAAATCGCCCACCCCATACTGGTCCTCAATGAGCATGAAGATACCGGAAATAAAATCCTTCACCAATGTTTGGGCGCCAAAACCTAAGGCAACACCCGCGATGCCTGCAGAGGCAATAAGCGGGGCCACATTAACCCCGAGGATCCCTAAAATCGAAAGAGCCGCCCATGTCCACACGACAATACTCACTGCGCTTCGTGCGACGGAACTGAGAGTGCGGATCCGTGACTCACGCTGAGCCTGCTTCGTGACTTCCAGGGAGCTAAGAGCTTTGGTGAGCGCAGCGTATTCGTGCTGCGGTCTCGTCGAGCGGCTTAAGTGTACTTTCGCAGCTTTTTGGATGGCAAAGCGTAGTCCAGCGTGGAGAGCAACAGCTGCCACCAAGGTCAATATGATCTTGAGGGGAGCATTGACGAGCCAGTGCCAGATCACCGGGTGATCGGCTATAAATTGAGAAATTGTGTCCATGATTTACGCCATAGTAGTAAATATTCCCCGCCGCTTCTTAATAAGAGCAGCGACGGGGGAGTACGAGCTAGGCGGCATCGACAGCGCGATTTCTTATGGCGCGCTCCACCAGAGCCTGCTGCTCGGTAAGAATACGCCGGATACCGGCACTGATCGTATGTGAGTCGAGGAAGTTCTGGGTGCGCTTGACCCCTTCGGGGCTGATATCCCACGCGGGATACAGACCTGCGAGCACACCCTGGGCCACCTCGGAGGTGAGGTTATCCCATAACCATGGCACCTTTTCGAAGTATCGGTCATTGAGTTGCTGGAGCAGTTCTGGGCGGGCAAGACCCGTGAGTCCGGCCATTTTATAGCGCAGGGTGGTATTACTCAGCCGGTGGCCCTCTTCGGTGATTTCAGTAAAAACTGCAGCTTTATTAGTGGCTGTATTTTCAGATGCCCGCACTAAATGCGCATATAGTTTGCCCGTCGCCGAGGGATCAATGGTGCTCAGGGAAAGGATCTCTGCCTCCAGATCTGCCACTGCACCCGCCGCAACAAGCGCACGCAAGGCGCGCCACTGGAGTTGGTGATCGGCTACGAGCCCATTTAGTTCTGGTTCACCGTCGACGATGCTGCGCATGAGAGCCCGCCCCCTATCGTCTAAGGGGTTGGCGCACAGCTCTTGAACGAAGGCGAGTTGGGTATCAGATCCCGCTTCAGCGGCAGCAGCGGCGTCGATCAGTGCATTGCTGAAACGCTGTGCACCGGTGTCCTTAACCCACTGTGGATCGGCATAGACTTCGAGTGCCTGGGTGGCTTGGCCGAGAACGCGCTGGAGGACCGAGATTTCCGTTTCAATGGGAGCGCCGGTGATCACCAGGTCGACAAAGTCGCGGGCGCGCATGTCGCCTGCTCGTACCATTTCCCAGCACGCCGACCAGATAAGGGTGCGTGCCATGGGATCTGCAATTCGGTCGATATTTTTGGCAGCAAAGTCTCGAGAGTCCGCATCGAGCTTCATGAGACAGTAGGTGAGATCGTCGTCGTTAACGAGGACGAGATCGGCAGCTTGGTGGCCTATTAATTGGTCGAGTTCGACGCGCTCGCTGTCGATATCGACCTCGAGACGATCGGTGCGTACTACCTGCCCGTCGATCAACGAATAGAAGCCAATGGCAACGCGGTGTGTACGATATTCGCCGGCCCCTGGGTGCGCCCCGGACTGGGTAAGGGCGAAAGAGGTATAGCGATTATCCTGGACACTAAAATCCGCGCGCAGTTCATTAATTCCGGTAGTTTTGAGCCACTGCGCGGCCCAATCAGAGAGATCGCGTCCGGAACTGGCACTAAGAGCGTGTAAAAGATCAGCGAAAGTAGCATTACCGAAGGCATGATTGGCAAAGTGTTGGCGTACTCCAGCGAAGAACGCCTCACGGCCTACGTAGGCTTGGAGCTGCTTGAGGACGGATGCGCCCTTGGCATAAGTTATGCCGTCAAAATTCTGTTCGGCGGTTTCCATATCGCTGGCATCGGTGGATATAGGGTGGGTTGACGGCAGCATATCCTGCTTATAGGCCCAGGCCTTGGTGTCGGTGGCAAAGGTGACCCACGCGGTATCGTATTGGGTGGCTTCCGACTGGGACACGCACGCGGCCCAGGTAGCAAAGGACTCGTTGAGCCAGAGGTCGTCCCACCACCGCATAGTAACCAAATCCCCAAACCACATATGAGCCATCTCATGCAGAATAGTTTCGCAACGTCGTTCGTAGGCGGTTCGTGTATTCTTCGAGGTGAAAATATACTCGTCGCGGAATGTGACAGCTCCGGCATTCTCCATGGCTCCCGCGTTGAATTCGGGGACAAAAAGCTGGTCGTATTTGCCGAAGGGGTACGCCATCCCAAAATTCTCATGGTAGAAGTCGAAGCCTTGCTTGGTCTCGAGGAAGATAGCGTCGGCGTCCAGGTGATCACTTAAAGATTTCCGGCAGTAGATGGCCAACGGTATCTCTAACTCGGTGTGCTCAGCAGCAGGTGTCTCTGGGTGGTGGGTGAGAGTGCCGTGCCAGAGATCGGAGGCCATATGATAATCACCAGAGCATATGGCGACGAGGTAGGTAGACAGCGGGTAATCAATCTCGGAGGAGAAGGTTGCTACGCCCTTATCCGCTTCACTCATGACTTGCGGTGCATTGGTGATCACCTTCCAGTGCGCTGGGGCCGTGACATGGATGGAGTAGGTGGCTTTTAGATCGGGTTGATCGAAACACGCGAAGACGCGCTTGGCATCGGCTGGCTCAAACTGGGTATAGAAATATACTTCCTCGTCAACGGGATCAACAAAGCGGTGCAGACCTTGACCGGTATGGGAAAACTCCATGGTGGATACCACTGTGAGCTGATGGCTGCCCACCGAGAGATTATCGAGGGAGAGCCCGTTGGTAGCGTCGTACACGTTATTGTTGCGCACAGCTTGGCGAGTGATATCCTCCCCATCCAACGTTACGCTGGACACCTCGGAGGCAACCAGATCGATGAAGGTAGATCCTTCCTCTTTGACCTCGAAATCAACAGTGGTGGTGGCGGGGAAGTGGGTATCACCAGTGATATCAATGTGGAAATCATAGTGCTTAATATGCAGCATTCGTGAGCGTTGAGCTGCTTCTACTTGAGTGAGATTGATAGAGGACATGATTCCTTCCACGTGGCTGATTATTAGTAGTCATTCTATTCTCCTCTAGGCGGGGTGCAAAGACTCGACGATCATCGCTCGCCTGAGGCAAAAGGTCACTAGAGTGGTGATATACCAAGAAAATATAGAAAATACAGAAAATACAAGGATCAGAAAGGTCCCCTATGTCTACTCAATCGCTAAGTTTTTGGTTCGATGTCTCGTGCCCCTTCTGCTGGATCACCTCGCGATGGATCAAGGAAGTGGAAAAGGTTCGAGATATCGAGGTGACCTGGATTCCTATGTCGCTCTCGGTTCTCAATGAGGGCCGCGATCTCGACCCCGCATATATGCGCAAAATGGAGGCCAATTGGGGTCCTGCGCGCGTTTTTGCACAGGTTGCTGATACTCAACCTGAGAAAGTCGATGCCCTTTATACGGCACTCGGCACACTGATCCACCCAGGAGGTGAGGGTGCTAAGGAAGGTGACGGTGCCTACGATGAGCTCATTGTCAAAGCCTTGGAAGACGTTGGCTTAGATATATCTCTCGCCGATATTGCCCATTCCACCAAGGCTGATGAGAAATTGCGCGCCTACCATCAGTCGGCGATGGATGAGGTGGGCAATGATGTAGGGACCCCAGTAATCAAGTTGGGCGAGACTGCATTCTTTGGGCCAGTGTTGACGCGAATTCCACACGGGGAGGAAGCTGGCAGGGTTTTCGACGGTGCAATGGCGTTAGCGAATTACCCCCACTTTTTCGAACTGAAGCGCTCGCGGACAGAGTTCCCCGATTTTGATGAACGAAGAGGTTAGACTCATCGATATGCGTATTTATCTCGGAGCAGACCATGCTGGTTTCGCTATGAAAACACTCATCATTGACCATCTTAAGAATAATGGGCACGACGTCGTCGACTGTGGCGCCTTCGAATATGATGCCCTAGACGATTACCCTGCCTTTTGTCTCGCTGCGGCTAAGGCTGTGGTGGATGATCCAGGTTCCCTCGGCATTGTCCTTGGGGGGTCTGGAAATGGGGAGCAAATTGCTGCTAATAAGGTACCGGGTGCGCGCTGTGCTTTAGCGTGGAGTGTGGAGACGGCTAAGCTTGCCCGCGAGCATAATAATGCGCAACTCATTGGCATCGGCGGCCGGATGCATAGTGAACAAGAGGTTCTAGCCATCGTAGATGCTTTCCTAGCCCAATCATGGAGCGAGGAGCCCCGACATCAGCGCCGTATTGATATCCTGAGCGAATTTGAAGCAACCGGGCATTACCCAGAAGTGCCAGGAGCATAATAAAAAACCTCGAAGAGTAGTTCTTCGAGGTTTTTATTAAAAATCGAATCCGCCGCCGTCGAAAAATCCGCCGCCCATATCTCCGTCGAAAAATCCGCCACCGCCATCGTCGGGGAGAATATCGCCGTTACCTACAGTATCGCCACCAATATCGTGGCCGCCGTCGTAGGCGGCAGCGTCGGCGGCAGCGTCGGCGCCTGCCATTCCCCCAAACATGGATGAGAAGAGGACAGCCGAGCCCACGGCCCACATGCCCGTGTGTAGTGCACCCGCCCACCATGCGGTGGAGTACCAGCCGGCGGGAACCGGGCGCCCAGCCACCACACCACCTGGATAGTAATTGGGGGTGCGGTGCGTCGGGCGTGGGGAGGCGGTAATAGCCTGCCCCTCAAAGGTAATGGTACGCTCCTCGGTCACGCGACCGGCCTTTTGTTGCCCTTCGAGCAATGGGAGCGCGGGTCCAGCCGGTAGTTCCATGATCTCTCGAGCAGCTTGTATATAGTACAGACCCTCGAGGGCGGCCTCGCGAGCTAATGCTGCCTGTCTGGGAGTTTGGGCGGATTGAATTTGAGCGCTAGAGGCAGTGTGGCGCTCGGAGGCATCTGCAAGTGCTTGGGTGGAAGCCTTATCGGTACCAGATAGGGTCAGTATCTGGGAGCCCAGACGCTCATTCCAGTGCCGAGCTTCTGCGATGGCGTCGGAAAAGTCGGTAGCACTCAGTTTTGTGCTAGCGCTATTGCTGCGTAGGAGGACAACGATGAGAGCAATTATGAAGCCTAAGAGAATGGCGAATAACACAAATAATTCCTTGGATTGGTGTGAAAATCGTCTATTAATAAGAAGAACGTTTAACAGATAAAAAAGTTCCCCAAACGCGCCCAGTAGCACCGTTCGGGGATCGGATCAATTATAGGTTCGTCCTAAGAAACGCTATCCTTAGAGGGCTTCGCCGATTGTCGTTGATCGGTCCACTGCCTGATCTCCTCAGAGTCCCAGAGTGTGAGGCCGTGGTGCTTAGTCACTGGTTTGGGTGCGCGACCGCGACCGGCATAGCTTGTGAAGGTGCCCCTGGCGGTACCAGAAAACTGGGCGCACTCGATTGCGGTCCAGAGTTCGCGACCCGTATCAGCGTCAATGATGGTTGGCTTCATAGGAATAAATAATAATCCATCAAGGTCAAAAATAATAATACTTTACTAATTTATTATTTACTTCCCAGCTCAGCGAGATATATTCAGCATCGAGTGGTCTTTTTAGTGATTTTGCAGCGGTAGTAGCGGCAATGAGCAGTGCACGCCTGTGATGTAAAACGCCTTTATATGTGCCTACGTGTGCGCGTGGGCGTTAACTCGGCGGATACTGGGAAGGGTGGATGTGGCCGGTCGTGGGTCGCCCACCTTTACTCGGTCTTGTCGCGCGTGCTGCGTCCTCGAATTTTGCAAAATTTTCCGCTGTCGTTTAGGCTATTTCTGTGTTGCACAGAAGCGCAGCAAATATATAGCAGAATATGGGAATGTCGTATAGTGGCTATTACCCCAGTCTTCCAAACTGGTGACGCGGGTTCGATTCCCGTCATTCCCTCCATAACTTAAGCCGCCTACAAGTAGACCACCGTCTTAGTAGTCGGCTTTTTTCTTTGCGCAACCCTCTTGGGCTATGAGGAAATAGCCCGCGTCAACGCCTGCAGTGTCGTCGAGATTGTCAGGTCGAGAGGGACTATCCACAGGGTGGTTAGTGTATCAGCGGCCAAATATCACCGTCTGCGGCTTATCCCTATCTGTGTATTTAGGTGCGAGTCGTGGAGGCGGAAAGTACGGCGCGGCACGACATGCAATTCTCAAGTCTAAAATCTTCAAACCACTCCAGAAACTGTGGAGAAGTGGATCAAAACTAAAGTGCACGATGAACAGCGGTTTTGGTTTTTAATCTAATCCGTGGCACAATTCTTTACGTCGCTCAAAGCGGCTTGTCTGTTTAGGCAATCGGGACGTGGCGCAGCTTGGTAGCGCACCTGTTTTGGGTACAGGGGGTCGCAGGTTCAAATCCTGTCGTCCCGACCATAACCCCCGAGGAGCATATTTAACGAAATGCACCTCGGGGGTTTATAGTCAATATGCCCATATAATCTATATATAACAGGAGAGATCGCTCGTGAAGAGTTCCGTCGAAAAGCTGAACGATACCCGAGTCAAGCTGACTGTCGAGGTTCCGTTCGAGGAACTAAACAACGAGATCGACAAAGCTTATAAGGCTCTGGCCGCTCAGGTGAATATTCCCGGTTTCCGTAAAGGCAAGGCGCCACGCAAGCTTATCGACGCTCGCTTTGGACGCGGCCCAGTTTTGGAGCAGGTCATCAACGATATGCTGCCCGTACGCTACCAGCAAGCTGTAGCAGACAATGATCTGGCTGTTATCGGTCAACCCGACGTAGACGTTACCAAGATGGAAGACGGCGAACTCATCGAGTTCACTGCTGAGGTTGATATCCGCCCAGAGATCTCCCTCCCAGACTTCTCCGCTATGTCTGTTGAAGTACCAGCATTGAGCGATAACGCAGCCGAAGAGGCTGTGGAGGCGGAAATTGATCGTTTGCGCGAGCGCTTCGGCGAGCTTAGCGATACCCGACGCAAGCTCAAGACCAACGACTTCGCGATCATCAACCTGGTAGCTAGCGTTGACGGTAAGGAGATCGAGGAGTCCAAGGCTGATGACCTCACCTACCAGGTAGGCCAAGGCGATCTCATCGACGGCCTCGATACCGCTCTGCGCGGACTGAAGACCGGCGAAGAAGCCGAGTTCACCACAACACTCAATATCGCCGAGTATAAAGACCAAGAGGCCACCGTGAAGGTGACTGTCGTACAGACCAAGGAGCGCAAGCTGCCTGAACTCAATGACGAGTTCGTGCAAGAAGCCTCCGAATTTGACACGGTCGATGAGTTGCGCGAATCAACCGCTTCCCAGGTAGACGATCGCCTGAAGGCAGAGCAAGCCTCCGCCATCCGCGACGCTGTCTTAGAAGCAGCACTCAAGCAGTCAGAGTTCCCATTGCCTGAGTCCTTGGTTAAGGAGCAAGCCGAGAACGCTCTGCGCGGTACCTTCGGAGAAGCTGCTTCCAACGAGGCTGTTATCGATGAATACCTCAAGTCACAAGGTTCTTCCCTGGAGCAGTTCAAGGCAGAGGCTCATGAGAACGCCGAGAAGAATGTTCGCAACCAGCTCTTCCTAGACGTGTTGGCCGAGCAAGAAAATCCTGAAGTATCTCAGTCCGAGCTCACCGATCATATTCTGTTCACTGCGCAGGCCTATGGCATGGACCCGAACCAGTTCGTGCAGTCCTTACAGCAGGCTGGCCAGATCGGAGCGCTCTTTGCTGACGTCAAACGCGGTAAGGCCCTTGCGGCTGCTATCTGTCGTGTCACCGTCACCGACGACTCCGGCGCCAGCATTAACCCCGAAGACTACTTTGGTCTCGAGGACGAGCCCGAGGAAGAAGAAAACTAAAGCTCTCCCCATAGCCCGGAAGATTTCCCATTACCAGTAGCTGGGAAATCTTCTGGGCTTTTTCCTTAGCTATCCGCTTATAGCGAACAAGGAGGTGTATTACCCTTCTTGGGCGGTAAGGTGGAAGAAACTAGAGAAATTTCACGATACAAGGAGTTTAATCATGAGCGAGCAGTTAACGACGATGTCCGCCCAGCCGGGTTTAAATTTAGGCGATTCCGTATTCGAGCGTCTCTTACGCGAGCGGATTATTTTCCTCGGTACCGAGGTGAACGACGAGATTGCCAATAAGCTCTGTGCGCAAATTCTGCTGCTCTCCGCAGAAGATCCCACGCGCGATATTTCGCTCTATATCAACTCCCCTGGTGGCTCCGTCACTGCGGGTATGGCCATCTATGACACCATGAAATATTCGCCGTGTGATATCGCAACCTATGGCATGGGGCTTGCAGCTTCGATGGGTCAATTCCTGCTGTCCGGTGGAACCCCAGGCAAGCGCTATGCGCTGCCCCATGCGCGTATCATGATGCACCAGCCATCGGCAGGTGTTGGTGGTACCGCTGCTGATATCGCTATTCAAGCCGAACAGTTCGCCCAAACTAAGCGCGAAATGGCAGAACTGATTGCTGAGCACACGGGCCAGTCCTTTGAGCAAATCACCAAGGACTCGGATCGTGACCGTTGGTTTACTGCCACAGAGGCTAAAGAGTACGGCCTCGTGGACCACGTCATCACTCTGGCACAGGGCCCGATTGCTAACTAGAAGCACACCGTAAAAGGAAATTGGAGAAATGAATTCTATGAAACACGGCCTCGAGATGCCTTCCGCCCGTTACGTGCTTCCCAGCTTCGTGGAGCAGTCGGCCTATGGGACAAAAGAAACCAACCCCTATGCCAAACTGTTCGAGGAACGCATTATCTTCCTGGGCTCGCAGGTGGACGATACTTCAGCTAATGATATTATGGCGCAGCTCCTCGTCCTTGAAGGTATGGATCCGGACCGAGATATCACCATGTACATCAATTCGCCCGGCGGTTCTTTTACCTCGCTGATGGCCATTTATGACACCATGCAGTATATCCGACCCGATGTGCGGACCGTGTGCCTCGGCCAGGCAGCATCCGCAGCCGCGGTACTACTCGGTGCCGGCGCCCCAGGTAAGCGTGCAGCCCTACCAAATGCCCGTATCCTCATTCACCAGCCCGCTACCGAGGGCTCACGCGGCCAAGTTTCTGATTTGGAAATTCAGGCTGCCGAGATCGAGCGCATTCGAACCCAAATGGAGCAGACGCTAGCCCGTCACACCGGACGCACACCGGAACAGATTCGCATCGATACAGACCGAGATAAAATTCTCACCGCAGCAGAGGCCAAGGATTATGGTCTTATTGATGAAGTCTTCGACTATCGCAAGCTCAATCCGTAGACTCTTGCTAGAGCCAGCCCGCCACGTGGATATTCCCGTGGCGGGTTGTTTCGATGCTGCCTCATCCAGGTAGCATCGACTAAAGTAAGTAGAGCACCCTTCAACGATGTGAAAGCGAAATCTTTATCTCTTATGACAACGCACAAGCACAGTAGCTCTGACCTCCTCAAGTGCTCTTTCTGTGGAAAGAGCCAAAAGCAAGTGAGAAAACTCATTGCTGGCGGTGGCGTATTCATTTGTGATGAATGTGTGGAGCTGTGTAATGAAATCATGGAGGAGGAGCTAGGATCCGGCCATGAGAGCGAGGAAAAGGATTCCAGTCTACCTAAGCCCTCGCAAATCTCTGCCTTCCTCGACGAATTTGTGATTGGACAAACCGCTGCCAAGCGCACATTGAGTGTGGCAGTGTATAACCACTACAAGCGAATCAAAGCAGAGGAAACCCGCTCGCTGTCTTCGCGCAAGGCTGAAGAAGAGACGGAGCTCGAGAAGTCGAATATTCTCCTGCTTGGCCCCACCGGATCCGGTAAGACATATTTGGCGCAAACCCTGGCGCGCAAACTCGATGTGCCCTTTGCTATCGCCGATGCCACAAGCCTGACAGAGGCTGGCTACGTGGGCGAAGACGTTGAGAATATTTTGCTGAAATTACTGCAAGCGGCTGATTTCGATGTGGAGCGGGCTCAACGCGGAATCATCTACGTTGACGAGATTGATAAGATTTCACGCAAATCCGAAAACCCCTCAATCACCAGGGATGTGTCCGGTGAAGGCGTCCAGCAGGCATTGCTAAAAATTCTCGAAGGAACGGTGGCTGCCATTCCGCCCCAAGGTGGACGCAAGCACCCCAATCATGAACTTATTCACATGGATACGTCGAAGATTCTCTTTATCGTGGCAGGTGCTTTTGCCGGCCTCGACAAGGTCATTGAGGAACGAGTATCTAAGCGCAGCCTAGGCTTCGGCGCTGATATTAAGAGCCGGGAGGAACGGGAGAACTCTGATATTCTGCGCCAGGTTCAGCCAGAAGATCTGGTTAAATTCGGCCTCATCCCAGAATTTATTGGCCGCTTGCCCATCGTGGCTTGGGTCGATCACCTTGATAAGCAATCATTGGTAGATATCCTTACCAAGCCGCGCAATGCTTTAGTTAATCAGTACCGTCGTCTCTTCGAGATGGATGGTGTCAATCTTGAATTTGAGCCGGAAGCCTTAGAAGTTGTGGCTGAGCAGGCTCTAGAGCGTAAAACCGGAGCTCGTGGCCTGCGCGCCATCATGGAGGAGATCCTCGGGGAAACTATGTTTGAAATTCCCGACTCCTCAGATATCTCTCAAGTTGTGATCACAGCAGAGGCGGCCCGCAAAGAGGGCTCACCGAAGATCGTCAACGCCGATCCCTATCAGTTCATCGCCTAAAAGAGATCAGATCCGAAGTTGTAGTTTTCGCTCCCAGTGTCATAGTGAGGAAAATCCAATACCTCGCCGGTCTCCAAATTGGCACTGGAGCTTAAATAAGAGGTTTGCTCTGGGGTTTTGAGATGTGAGGTGAGGAAGGCCAACACGCTGTCAGCGGCCATGCGCGCCATTCCTTGAGTATTAGCTTCGTTGAGCAGATCCACGTTATACAGATTAATGGTGGTCTCATGGGTGATCACGCGGAAAACGGCGAGCGAAGAAATGAGCGTAAATACGTCCTGGGCTGAGATACCGGGGCGGAATGCTCCGGCGTCCTGACCGAGCATCAGGAGTTTGTCCAATTGGAGAGTGATCGCTGATTGGTCCATGAGTGGGGGGAGTTCATGGATATGGAGGTAGTGCATGATATTTTCCAGGCACAGAAGGCGAATTGCCTCCGGGTGCTGACAGAAGCGAGTAAATACTGCTTCTACCACCTTGCGAACGCCGTCGACTGGCACCTGAGAATCTAACTCGAGCTCCTCAACGGGAGGTCGGAGGTAGTGGATGCAGAGGGCGAGGCTGCGGTGGTAGAGCCCCTTTTTATCGCCGAAGTGATAGTGGATCATGCGCTTGGACATGCCAGATTCTTTAGCAATAGCTTCGAGTTTCGTATCGGTAAACCCCAGTTCGGAGAATTTCTTTAGAGCGATATCGAGAACGAGTTCAGGTGTAGCTTCGGAGACGGAAGAATCTGAGGCCGCCTGGGGCTCCGAGGGATGAGTGATGGCCTTGTCCTTGGACACTCCGGATCTCCTTGGGTTGAATGGGATATAGATGATAGTCAGAGAGAAGCGCAATAATCGTGGATTATCCCTGATAATGCGGTGACATAAGTCGATGCGATCGTCGAAGCGATCGCGAAAGAGATCACCGTAAAAACTAGGCTTCTGCCCTAAATGTAATTTAGCTGATGAGTCTTCTTTTGTACTTATGGGAACCGTTGCGTCCTATTATAGGACGTCTTTCGGGGGTGATTTTCAACTTTTCGGCCGGTAGTTAAGAAATTTTTGGGAAATAGTTCTTCGTTTCTCAGATAGCATGTTTTATTGACAATGGGGTGTGAGCAATCTCTTAGCGGCAATAGCTGGCATTCGGGGCTTCTTCTAGTTTTTCCCTCACCACACTATTAGGCTGAAAGTTGTCATGTGCGCGCCAACTATGCGCCGACGCCTTATTGCCTAAGACAGGTAGATCAACCAGTCTTTAACTATTTTCCCAAGGAGTATCCATGAGTCATCAGACTAAGAAGATCGCCGTTACTGGTGGAGCAGGCCAAATTTCCTATTCGCTTCTGTGGCGCATTGCCAACGGCGATGTCTACGGCCCCAACACCCCTATTGAGCTGAACCTTCTGGAGATCCCACAGGCAGTCGGTGCCGCTGAGGGCGTAGCTATGGAGCTCAACGACTCAGCCTTCCCACTACTGAAGAAAGTGACTGTCACTGATAAAGCCGACGTGGCCTTCGACGGCGTCAGCGCAGCCTTCCTGGTTGGTGCTAAGCCACGTGGTGCCGGAGAAGAGCGCGCTGATTTGCTCGCTGCCAACGGCAAGATATTTGGACCACAGGGCAAGGCCATTAACGACCATGCTGCCGATGATATTCGCGTTCTGGTCGTGGGTAACCCCGCCAATACCAATGCGCTCATCGCTATGCATTCCGCCCCTGATGTCCCCAATGACCGCTTCAATGCCATGATGCGCCTCGACCATAACCGCGCTATTTCTCAGCTTGCTGAGAAGCTCGACTGCGATAAGACCGAACTCGAAAAGGTCGTTGTGTGGGGTAACCACTCCGCTACTCAGTTCCCGGATATCACCTATGCCACCATGGGAGATAAGAAGCTCACCGATCTCATCGACCACGAGTGGTACGTTGACCAGTTCATCCCACGAGTAGCTAAGCGCGGCGCTGAGATCATCGAGGTTCGCGGCAAATCCTCAGCCGCCTCTGCTGCATCATCCGCCATCGACCATATGCACGATTGGATTAACGGCTCCAAGGGTTGGGCTACCGCCGCAATTCCATCCGATGGCTCCTATGGTGTGCCCGAGGGCATTATCTACGGTTTCCCCACAATCTCCCACAATGGACAGTGGGAGATTGTGCAGGATCTCGAGCTGTCCGAGTTCCAAAAAGAGCGCATTGCTGCCAATGCCAAGGAGCTGCAAGAAGAACGCGACGCTGTCGCTGACCTGCTCAAGTCCTAGCGAGTAGATGAGATGGTGCCCAGGGTTTTCCTCCTGGGCACCTTTTCTTTGTCCCCCATAGGGAATTATCTAAGATGGTGGGCATGGCTGAAAATAATCGTGCAGATAAGTTGCCCAAAAATTGGGACCCGCAAGCGGTCGAATCCGAGTTATATGAGAATTGGGTCAACAAGGGATATTTCACCCCTGATGCCCACTCTTCAAAGCCCGGCTACTCCATTATGATTCCGCCGCCCAATGTCACCGGCCAACTGCATATGGGCCATGCCCTCGACCACACCCTGATCGATGTGGTCGCTCGCCGCAAGCGCATGCAAGGCTATGAGGTCCTCTGGATGACAGGTATGGACCACGCTGGTATTGCCACCCAGTCCAAGGTGGAGGCCAAACTCTTCGAGGAGGAGGGGAAGAAGCGCTGGGATTATGAGCGCGATGAGTTTATCGCCAAGGTCTGGGAGTGGAAAGAGCAATTCGGCGGAACCATTGGCACCCAGATGCGCGCCTTGGGTGACTCAGTTGACTGGTCGCGCGAACGCTTCACCCTAGATGCGGGGCTATCGCGCGCTGTGCAGACTATTTTCAAAAGCCTTTTCGATCGTGGCTTGATTTACCAAGCTAATCGCCTCGTCAACTGGTCTCCAGTACTGGAAACAGCTATCTCCGATATCGAGGTCGTGTACAAGGACGTCGAGGGTGAATTAGTGTCCATCCGTTATGGCTCACTCAACGATGATGAACCCCACGTTATCGTGGCCACCACGCGGGTAGAAACAATGCTTGGCGACGTCGCCGTGGCCGTACACCCCGAAGACGAGCGATACCGAGAGTTGGTGGGCACCACTTTGCCTCACCCATTTCTCAACGATCGCCAATTGATCGTTATCGCCGATGACTACGTCGATCCTGAATTTGGCACCGGCGCTGTCAAGATCACCCCCGCTCACGATCCCAACGACTACGCCATGGGTCAGCGGCATGATCTGGAGATGCCCAATATTTTCGACTCCACGGGGCATATTGCTCATACTGGCACTGAGTTTGATGGCTTGGATCGTTTTGAGGCGCGGGTAAAAATCCGTGAGGCACTTGCCGCACAAGGGCGCATTGTCAAGGAGCAACGCCCCTATATTCACTCGGTAGGTCACTCCGAACGCTCCGGAGAACCCATCGAGCCGAGGCTGTCACTGCAGTGGTACGTCAAGGTTGATGAACTTGCTCTCATGGCGGGCGATGCAATTCGAGAGGGCGATACCGTTATTCACCCGAAGTCAGCGGAGCCGCGCTATTTCGAGTGGGTCGATGATATGCACGACTGGTGCATTTCCCGCCAATTGTGGTGGGGCCACCGTATTCCCATCTGGTACGGCCCGAATGATGAGATTGTCTGTGTTGGTCCCGATGAGCAACCCCCAGCAGGCTACACACAGGACCCCGATGTTTTGGATACCTGGTTCAGTTCGGCACTGTGGCCGTTTTCCACCCTAGGTTGGCCGGAAAATACCCCAGAATTGCAGAAATTCTATCCCACCTCGGTGCTCATGACCGGTTACGATATTCTTTTCTTCTGGGTCGCCAGAATGATGATGTTCGCGACCTTCGCATCGTCGATAAGTGAAGAGACCCTCAATGGTGGGGCAGCGGGGCGCCCGCAGATACCATTTACCGATATCTTCTTACACGGACTGGTGCGCGACGAGCACGGCCGCAAGATGAGTAAATCGCTCGGTAATGGCATCGACCCCATGGACTGGGTGCGCGATTACGGCGCCGATGCACTGCGCTTTACCCTAGCTCGTGGTGCCAACCCTGGCGTAGATTTGCCTGTTGGAGCCGATTCCGCTCAAAGCTCGCGAAACTTCGCCACCAAACTCTTCAACGCCACCAAATTTGCACTCCTCAACGGTGCTCGCATTGGTGACCTTCCCGCCCGCGAGGAGCTGACAGACGCCGATCGATGGATCCTAGACCGCCTCGAAGACGTGCGCGACCACGTTGATTCCTATCTTGACCGCTATCAATTCGCCAAAGCTCACGAGCTGCTGTACCAGTTCACGTGGGGAGAGTTCTGCGACTGGTATCTCGAGATCGCCAAGGTGCAGATTCCGCGCGATTTCTCCCAGGCAAGTCCTAGCGAGCAGCAGCGTGGCAAGAATACCCAGGTAGTTTTAGGTCGCGTGCTCGATGCCGTGCTGCGATTGCTCCACCCAGCTATGCCGTTCGTGACTGAAACCTTGTGGAAGGCTCTTAGCGATGAGGAATCACTGGTTATCAGTGCCTGGCCCACCACAGAGCTCACCAATGGGGGAGCACCGCGGGATGATATCGCAGCTCGTCGGATCGCAGATATAGAAAAACTCGTCACCGAAATTCGCCGCTTCCGTTCTGATCAAGGCGTTAAACCGAGCCAAAAGGTGCCCGCTGCTGTCGATTTCGCCGCCGCTGACCTGATTGATCAAGAAACCGTGGTGCGTACCCTCGCTAAACTCGATCACCCGAATGAGGATTTCCAGGCCTCCGCCACCCTCGAGGTGCGCTTAGAGGCGGGAACAATAACGGTCTCCCTCGATACCTCTGGAACCGTGGACAAGGAAGCAGAGTGCAAGCGCTTAGAGAAGGATCTCGCCTCAGCTACCAAGGAATTGGAAGGAACCACGAAGAAACTCTCCAACGAGGCCTTCCTCGCTAAGGCTCCAGATGCTGTGGTGGAGAAGATTCGCACTCGCCAGCACCTCGCTGCGGAAGAAGTAGCTAGGATCAGCCGCAAACTGGAAGAGCTACGCTCATGAGTTCACCTTCCGACCAGCCAGATACCAGCCAAGAAGCGGACTATGCGCACCTTGCAGAAGCAGATTTAGGGGGTGAGGATTTCCAGGTCAGTGCCGCGCTTGCCGGTGAGGAAGGCGAGCCTGTGACCTTAGGTGATCTCACCCTTAAGGAGTCGGGCCTCGAGTTGCCATTGACGATCGCAGCGAAACCCGAGCCGCCAGCCCTCGAGATCACTCATGAGGATATGCGCGCGCTTAAAGAGGTCGAAGCCGAGCTTGACCAGCGTTTCAATGAAACAATAATCGATCCGACCTTAGATCGGATCGAATTCCTCATGGATCTCCTCGGACACCCAGAGCGCAGTTTTCCAGCTATCCACATCGCTGGCACTAACGGAAAAACCTCCACAGTTCGAATGGTGGAATCACTACTTCGGGCTTTCCACCGGCGCACTGGGCGCACCACGAGTCCGCATTTGCAGTTGGTTACTGAACGCATTGCTATCGATGGACGCCCGATCCACCCCCGCGATTATGTGCGTATTTTCGAAGAAATCCGCCCCTACGTGGAGATGGCTGATGCCCACAGCGAGGCAGCTGGAGGGCCAAAGCTCTCCAAATTTGAGGTCCTCACAGCCATGGCCTATGCAGCCTTTGCTGATGCTCCGGTGGATGTGGGGGTAGTAGAAGTCGGTTTGGGGGGTCGGTGGGATGCCACCAATGTGATCAATGCTGAGGTGGCCGTGATCATGCCCATAGGCATCGATCACACAGAATACTTAGGGGACACCATCGCCAATATCGCCCAGGAGAAAGCGGGGATTATTAAAACTCGATGGGATCTCGACGATCTACTCGCCCCTAAAGAAAACGTTGCTATTATCGCTGAACAAGAGCCCGAAGCGATGCGGGCGATCTTGGAGTATGCCGTAGATATCGACGCATCAGTCGCTCGGGCAGGGCAGGAATTTTCGGTCATAGAATCCCGCGTTGCTGTCGGAGGTCAGCAACTCACCCTACGCGGACTGGCGGGAGACTATGAGGACATTTTTCTACCACTCTCAGGTGAGCACCAAGCTCGCAATGCAGCTGTAGCCCTCGCCGCGGTGGAGGCCTTCTTTGGGGCCGGCCCTGGCCGCAGCCTCGATCTCAACACGGTAAAGGAAGGCTTCGCCACAGTTCAAAGTCCGGGTCGGCTGGAGCGGGTTCGATCGGCCCCCACAGTATTTATCGACGCCGCCCATAATCCCCACGGGGCGCGTGCACTCGCAACCGCTCTCGAGCGAGACTTTGACTTCCAGCGTCTTATCGGAGTGCTAGCGATCTTAGGCGACAAGGACGCCCGAGGAATTCTTGCAGCTCTAGAGCCCCACCTCGATGAGATCGTCGTCACCCAAAACTCCAGCCCAAGGGCCCTTGATATGAGGGATCTTTACGACCTCGCGGTGGGAATTTTCGGCGAAGAGCGAGTCCATACGGCTCGCGGTCTCGATGGTGCCATTGAATTAGCCGTAGGATTAGCTGAAGACGCCGATATCCAATCTGGTTCAGGGGTTCTTATTACTGGATCAGTTGTAACCGCCGGTGAGGCACGTACCCTGTTTGCAAAGGAGCCTATCTAATATGGCAGAAAACCCCGCCCCCGTTGGCCCCTTAGGAATGGGGCACAAGCCCGTCAACGATCCCCTCAAAGGCCTTCGCGGCGTGATGGCGGGGGCCATGGGGATGGAATCTATTACGTTCTACCTCGTCCTCACCGTCATTCTACGGGTGGATAACGGGGCCTACTGGACCACCTTTAACTGGGTATCGGTTGTGGTTGTCGCCACGGCGATGCTGGTCATGAGCTTCTTGCAGGGGAAGACATGGGCAATTCCAGTCAATATTGGGCTTCAGGTGCTGGGCATTCTCGGATTCTTTATCCACCCATCAATGGGCATTATTGGTATCTTCTTCGCTCTCGTGTGGTGGTATATTCTGCACCTGCGCAAGAATCTACTTGAACGTATGAAGCGCGGACTCTTGACCACCCAGCACCTTTAGCATTCCCTAGAATAGTGTTTCCTAGAAGCGGAGAAGCTGGGGGTTCCGCTGAATAAAAGCGATGATGCCACCTATCAACCCCAGCCCCGACAGAACGCTCAAAATGATGCCGATAATGCTCGAGGTTGAGGAAGTCTGGGCTCCAGGCTTCTCACCACGTCCATCGTCTTCATTCTTGTCCTCCGGCTCCGACTCCGGGCGCCTATCCAGAGTGAAGGCATCAACGAGCGAAGCGTCTGCACTGTTATAGGTGCTCAAAGTCAGCGTCTGAGAATCCACCTCAAGATGGGAGAAATCCGGGGTGGAATCTTGATTGCTGATCGCAACAAATTCCTCGCTTCCTTTCGGCTGCGCAAAATTCGCACCAGTAGGGGAATTTAGCGTCACATAGATGACCTCATTAGCCTCACCAGGTTCAGCGTTTTTGGCAACTCGCAGTGTCTGTCCGGGCCGTGGGGCAAAGCCAGGAGCTGGAGGAACCACCTCAGCACCCTTTAAAAGATGTGTGCGGGTATAGATATCCGCACCGCCAGAAAGCACGAGATCCACGTTGAGCTCCTCGAAGAGAGGACCAAGCTCGGCGCGAACCCGAGTATCAGAGGTTGCGGCCGAATATGGGGGACGCTGGAGCCCAATAATGATCCACTCATGCCCAAACCCGTGGGCTGTGACGGTTTGGCGCAGCCACCCCTTCAGCGTTGCCCAGTCATTGCCAGTCAGAGGTTGATTGCTTAGGTTGAGGCCGATATAGAGGGCGGGGCCGGCGGAGAAATAATAATTTCGAGTGGAGCGCCCCACGCCATTAAAGCTTTCATGAGGGAGCGAAAAATAATAATCAAAATCGGTATTAGGGCTAGACGTGTCGTCGGCAAGCGGCGCAGTTTGCAGACGTGGCATTACCGAGTTGTCGAGAAAGGCTGGGTATTGGGTGCGCGCATAATTCGGATTATTAACTTGGTTACCCAGTGTGAGCAAGGTCGTGGCATTCTCAGCAAAGCCCTCCGCGCGGGCTAATGCCTGCTGCCATTTAGTTCGATCAACGTCGATATCCCGGGCTCCGATTTTAACGTCGCCGAAAACGAGAGCATTAAATTGATCGGCTGAGCCCGTCGTGAAGTAGCGCACCTCGGTCCACTTCGTAGCGCCAAAACCAATGCGATAGGCGTAGCGGGTATCAGGCTGCAGTCCCTCAAAAGTGAAATAGGACTGCGCGCCCAAGAGCTTTTTCTGCGCGTCGCCGTACGCTGCACTGGGGCGAAAATACCCGTTATATAAGTTTGAGGCTTTATCCCACTGAACCTGGATGCGGCCGGTTTCGCCATGTTGGAAACTCAGGCGTGCTGAGGAAGCATTAGTGCCAGGTAGTAAAACCAAGGACGATACCTCGGGGGCTGGTGCCGCCTGGACGGGGGTGAGCAGGGAAGAGCTGAGCGCAAAGCTCGTGAGCGTTGCGGTGAAAAGACGCGTGCGCATAATTCCTTCATATTCGCTATGGGTGGCTGGACGAGGTGAAATAAGGATATCTTAATTGCGCTGGAAAAGACCAGGAAATACCCCATCCTACGATTCTCGAACTCACCATTAAAAAAGGCTAAAATCAGAACGCATGAACGAACGTACACTCATTCTCATTAAGCCCGACGGCGTCGCCCATGGCCATATCGGTGAGATCATCAGTCGCATCGAGCGCAAAGGGCTAAAGATTATAGCTTTGGATTTGCGCTTGGCCAGCGAGGACACCGCCAAGCAGCACTATGCAGAGCATGCGGATAAGCCCTTCTTTACCGAGCTTGTCGATTTCATTACCTCCGGCCCCCTGGTTGCTGGTGTCATTGAGGGGCCGCGAGCAGTGAGCGCCTGGCGACAATTAGCCGGTGGCACCGATCCTGTGGCCAAGGCAACGCCCGGTACAATCCGCGGTGACTTTGCCCTCGAGGTGAATTCCAATGTCGTTCACGGCTCCGACTCGGTTGAATCGGCAGCCAGAGAGATCAAGATTTGGTTCCCCCACCTCTAGAAAGATAAAGCCCAGGATTACCCTGGGCTTTATCTCTTCTTGAATATCGAAGTTAGCTGAGAATAACCTCTGCGAGCATAGTACCTGTAGGTTGTTCCGAACCCGTCATGGGTTCCTCCGTGAGGATCACTTTGACCGTGTGACCATCAAGGGGCATCCACACAGACTGGTGGTCTTCCGGACCAATGACTCCGGCGCTGATCATTTCACCGGCCTGGGTTTGGCTCCACACCTGAATACCCATACCGGGTTGTGTCGCCGCCGCCCCCTGCACCATGGCGCCGGCTTTTTCCATCTGCTTCGAGGCCACAATATCGAGCTGAGCACCGGCCGCATTGACGGTAACCTTCGCCATATCTTCAGATTTCATGATTTCATGCATCTCTGCATGTGGATCTCGGTAGTCCACGGGGGCGGTGGATGGGTTTGTCGACTGGGTTATAGTCGGCACGATCAGCGAGCCGCCGATCACCAGCACGCTCACGGCTGCTAACGAACCCGCGATCATGCCAGAACGATAACGTAGTCCGCCAGGCTTTAGCGTCCGAGGAAGGGGGAGAGGGGCAGCAGGTCTGGTCTCTCGGATCACCGATATATCGGTATCGGCTGGTTCTGAGGCATCCTCACGTGCCAGTTCCGCAAAAATAGCAGCTTTTAGCGAATCGCTCGGCATATGCGGAGGAACCGCTTCAAGAAGAGTTTCGTCTAGAAATTCCTCGTCTGAAGATCGGAGATCTTTATCGCACATAGTGTCCTCCTTCCGGGGTTGAAAGCAGTGCTTGACGGAGTTTCTTAAGGCCATCGCGCACTCGGGTCTTAGCAGTCCCCAAGGGGATATTGGTATGGGCGGCTAGTTCGGGATTGGAAAGGCCACCGAAATAAGATAGGAGCAGAGCGCTACGGTGGGGCTCGCCCACCCGATCGATTGCCCTCCTCAAACGTACAGCTTCGACGCTTGCCAAAGCGGCATCCTCGACACTGTCGAAACGAGTAACGGCATTAAGAGTGGCATCTTTGTGATCTCGTGACATCTCAGCAGTCATGGAACGCAAACGATCAATCGCGCGGGACCGAGCCATTCTGAGTACCCACGTGCGGGCTGCCGCTTTTGCTGGTTCGAAGCTACCGGCTTTCCGCCATATTTCGATAAAGACCTCTTGAGCGACTTCTTCAGCTAACTGCGGGTTGCGCAATATATGCATACAGACACCCATGACATTCGGCGAAAGTTCGTCATAAAGATCACTGAAGGCACGTTTATCGCCTGCAGCAACGCGCTTAAGCACATCGTCATGGGTGGGGTGCATAGTTTCTGATTGTAAACTCAGATCTGCTAACTCGCCTATCGACGCGCGCACAGACCTGAGATCCTCGCTGGCTGGAGGGGTATAGATCTATTTTTCTTTATCGATTTTGTCGGACTCCATCTTATCCATTTTGTCCATCTTGTCGGACTCCATCTTATCCATTTTGTCCATTTTGTTGGAGTCCATTTTGTCCATCTTCTCCATGGTATCTGACTCTGTAGTGACGGCGGGTGTGCTGGTTGCATCATCACCACAGGCGACGAGCCCAGTGGAAGTGATGGCCATGGCGATGGTGGTTGCTGCAAATTTACGTGAAATCATGAAAACTCCTTAGAGAGCTAACGAGGTGGGAATAGTGGTACGAAGTTTTCTCTCAGCCTGTACGTGCAGAGCAAGGACTTTCTAAGAGAACAAGCACAGCACGGAAAGTGCTTGCCTTTTAGGTAACTTCATATCTATAGGTACGGAGAGCTCGGCACAACGGATTGCGCTTGTGTTAAAAAAAGTTCTTCGCTTTCGCACTTAGGCTCCCATAGGAATGATTGAACAGCGGTGGAGCATATATTTTCTCGTCTTCTATTCGTCCTATAAGTGCACGTCAATAAGGTTCTTCCGAAGGGGGCCTGGAAGGGGTCTTGCAACGAGAAGCAATCTCTTTCCTTTTGTTCTCCGAATATATGGGTAACGGCCTTTCACAACGATTCTCGTTATTTGGGTGAAAGCTACGTTGAACCATCATCTTCACCATATAAAAGGACACCCTATGATTTTCTCCATGGTCTTTATTGGCCTCCTCGGCGGTATTCTCACCAGCCTGTCGCCATGTATTTTGCCCGTGTTGCCTTTGATCCTTGCTGTCAGTGGCGGCAATAGATGGCGTCCTTACCTCGTTCTCAGTGGGTTGGCCACGAGTTTCGCAGCGCTCACCTTAGTGGGGTCCGTAGCACTCAACGCCTTAAGTTTGCCAGGGTCCACGGTGCGTTGGGTTGGTATCAGCCTGCTCGTTCTTGTTGGTATCGGTATGCTCATCCCTCGTCTTGGCGAGTTGATTCAGGCTCCTTTTGATAAAATCCCGAAGCCGTATTTCCTGCAAAATAAGGTGCGCAACCGCGGCGGCTTCGCTGTTGGTCTTGTTCTTGGAGCTGTGTATGTGCCATGTGCAGGCCCCGTACTGGCAGCGATAACAGTAGCCGCTGCCACAGGGGAGCTCGATGCTCGCATCTTCGTTCTCACTATTTCCTTCGCAATCGGTGCGGCACTCCCTCTTCTAGCTTTCGCGATCGGTGGCAATAAAGTAGGGGAGCGCGTGGATTGGTTCCAGCGTCACCAGGCGGGGATCCGTCGCGGCTCTGGCTTATTAATCATCCTGCTCGCTGTTGCACTGATCTTCAACGCCCCCGCCGCTATTCAACGCGCCCTCCCGGATTGGACCTCTTCAGCACAGCACGCTCTCGGGGAGCAGGTTGATAAGGTTCGAGAATCAGGCAATACACCGCGCCAGAAGGGTGACCTTGAGTACTGCCGTCGACAAGAAGACGCGACCCACGCTCACGACTGCGGCAAGTTACCCGCCTTCGAGGGGCTAGAGAACTGGTTCAACACTCCCGGTCCGATCGACCCGCACACATCCGGCAAAGTCACCTTCGTCGACTTCTGGGCCTATGCATGTATCAACTGCCAACGCGCAAACGAGCACATAACGAAACTCTATGACACCTATAAGGACTATGGCCTCGACGTGATTGGCATTCACGCCCCCGAATACTCCTTCGAGGAAGATATCAACAATGTTAAGGCCGCGGCTCGCGATACTGGCATCAACTACCCCGTCGTACAAGATAATGATTTCCGTACGTGGAAGAATTTTAATAACAGGTACTGGCCAGCCCACTACCTCACCGACCACACGGGTACTGTGGTGCAGATCCACGAAGGCGAAGGCAAGTATGCCGAGACTGAAACCCTGATTCGCCAGCTCCTTGTGGATCGTGACCCCACCATCACACTGCCAGAACCAGTAGAGAATAACGTGGTGGAGGCTCTACGCGAGCCGAGAAGCCCAGAAACCTATCTCGGTGCCCGCCGGTCGAAGTACCAAGCTAACCCGAGTGCTGGAACTGGGCTCATCGACTATGGGTCTGCTCAGACGCCGCAGCTTGGCTTTTATTCCCTCGCAGGGACATGGGACATAGGGCCAACGAGTATCAAGCCCGCATCACCCGAGGCAGCAATCAAGTTGAACTTCCAGGCCAAGTGGGTCCAGCTGGTGCTCTCTGGCACCGGAACAGTAACGGTCGAGCGCGAAGACGGCACAGTTAAAACCTTCACTATCACAAGCGATGGCAGCCTCGATATAGTCCGGGATCCTAATAACCACACGGAGCTCATCACTATTACCCCCACCGCAGGTCTGGAGCTCTACTCGTTCACTTTCGGTTAGATAAAAAATTTTAGGGGCGTGGCGTGGATACGATCACATCACGCCCTCTTGTGGTCTCTAGACACGTGCGCATGAGGTGTAGTTTCTCTCAGGAAGAGTGTTAGCTGCACAAAATTTTTGGTTCTATGGAACAATAGGCACTGGCGCATCACCACTGCCACTTTCTAATTAAGGAAAGGGACGAGCCTGATGGAAATAATCATCAGGGATTCCGAGGAGATCGCTTTTATAACTGAATATGACCACAACGACCGTGTAGTAGCCGAGGTGACAGAATTGCTCGGATGAGCACAGCGTTGGAAAAAACTTATAAAAATATAGGCTTCGAAGTGTGCAAGCTGCTCTGCGATGGCTGCAGATTCTGAGATAACTAGCAGGATTTGCGCCCGGGGAATTTAAGGCGGCACATTCATTCCTAGCACTCAAGAATACGGTGCCGGGCTATGGGCGCGAGAATCATCGCGCTAGTTGGATGAGTTTTTGCTCCCGCGCGCACCAGTTGCTCAATCCCCGCTAAGGCTACTCCCACACAATTAATTTCGGGAGAACGTCAATCGTGATTGACCTAAAACATATTAACGAATCTGCACTGCCAGAAAAGATTCGAGTCTACGCACTTGCCCAAGAACTAGGATTAAAATCCGGCGAGCTCATCAAGGAGCTCAAGGCCGTGGGCGTGAACAAGGCTGCTCAGTCTAACCTGTCACGTGCTGAGTACACGCAGCTTTTCGCTGCCCTGCGCTCGGGCGGAAACCAGGGCGAAAGCTCAAAGGACAAGACCGACGATTATACCGACGAGGAAAAACTGCGCTACCGCGTTGAGAAGAATGTAGAAAATGAGATCCACCAGATCGAAGAGAAGGTGGATAAGGAACTGCAAGAATCGCTACCGGCCACCGAGGAAGATGATCTCAGCACCATACTCGCCGATATCGACTCCGAGGTTAATTCCGGGGTTGATCTAGAACCGATTATCACCCCGCCACCAGCGCGTGTGGAGTTCCAGGTTCCGCAGTTCCTAGCACCCGCTGTCGAAGTAGACGCTGAGGTAGAAGATGTAAGTACCGCTGACACCGAGGACGACGAGGATGCAACCTTATCGAAGAAGCGTCGCCGTGGTAAGCGAGGTACCGGCCGTGGGCGCAAAAATGCCAGCCCAGAATCAGTAGAGGTCGATGACGATGATGTGGAATTACCGGATGAACCGACAGCCCTGAGAGGATCTACACGTCTCGAGGCGCAGCGCCGCCGACGCGTGGAAATGCGCGAAGAATCCCGCAAGAAGCGACATATTGTGTCCGAGGCTGAATTTCTAGCGCGCCGGGAATCCGTCAAGCGAACCATGGTGGTGCGTGAACGTGAACGCTTCGATGCCGTGGGTATGGTAACTCAGGTAGGCGTACTAGAAGACGAGCTGCTCGTGGAGCATTTTGTGACCTCTGATGCGCAGGCCTCCATGATCGGGAATATTTATCTAGGACGTGTTCAAAATGTCCTACCATCAATGGAAGCGGCATTTATAGATATCGGACGAGGCCGCAACGGAGTGCTCTATGCAGGCGAAGTAGACTGGCGCTCGGCTGGACTTGGGGGGCGTCAACGCAAAATCGAGCAAGCCCTCAAATCCGGCGACCAGGTGCTCGTGCAAGTGGTCAAAGACCCTGTGGGCCACAAGGGTGCGAGGTTAAGCACTCAAATTTCGCTCGCCGGACGCTATTTGGTCTATGTTCCAGGCGGACGCTCAGCAGGAATTTCGCGTAAACTTCCAGCACCGGAGCGCAAACGTTTGAAGCATATCCTGCGCAAGGTGGTCCCTGGTGACGGAGGTGTCATTATTCGCACGGCCGCCGAGGGAGTATCCGAAGAGGCAATCTCAGCCGATGTGAAACGTCTGCACCAACTCTGGGAGCAGATTGAGCACACCACACAGGCTGAAAAAGACTCGAAGGGAGCCAAACCGGTAACGCTCTATGAAGAGCCAAATATGCTGGTCAAGGTAGTCCGAGATCTCTTCAACGAGGATTTTTCCACGCTGGTGGTCGACGGTGCGAAGGCATGGAATACCGTTCACGCTTATATTAAATCCGTAGCCCCTGATCTACTGGATCGGCTAGAAAAATTTGATCGCAATGCTCATGACGGTAACGATGCTTTCGAAGCTTTCCGTATTAATGAACAGATTCACAAGGCCCTCTCTCGCAAGGTGTGGCTGCCTTCTGGCGGCACTCTCGTCATTGACCGCACCGAGGCGATGACTGTCATCGACGTGAATACCGGTAAGTTCACCGGTCAGGGGGGCAATCTTGAAGAAACCGTAACGAAGAATAATCTGGAAGCCGCTGAAGAGATTGTGCGCCAGATGCGGCTGCGTGACCTCGGCGGCATGATTGTGGTTGATTTCATCGATATGGTGCTTCCTGAAAACCAGGATTTAGTCCTCCGACGCCTTACTGAGGCACTCGGGCGTGATAGGACGCGCCACCAAGTCTCCGAGGTAACCTCGCTTGGCTTGGTGCAGATGACGCGTAAGCGGCTTGGCACCGGTTTGTTGGAAACCTTTGCTACAGACTGTGAGCACTGCGAAGGTCGTGGTGTCATTGTCCACGATGACCCAATTGAACACCGCGAATCGGTTCACGAATCCCGCGGCTCTCGCAGCCCTAAACAGCAGGATCCGAAGCAACACCCCGCAGTGGTCGCAATGGACCACCACGAGGAGACGGAAGATCACGCGCCAACTATCGAGGAGCTAGCTGCCGCGGTAGTGGCTGTGCCCATGGAGGACGAAAAGCCTGCAAAGACCAGGCGTCGTCGGGGCGTTAAAAAGCATGCTGAGCCGGAGATCGAAGAATTCGAGGCCATTATCGAAAGCGCCATCGATATAGCTGATGCCGAAGATCCCGATCAGCCGACGGGCGCAGACTACCTGCCGCACACTTACGAGGAAGCGATCGCTGATTTTGAGAAATCGCCGCGCCGGAAGCGCAAGGTGCGTGGGAACTCTACCAGCGACACTCCGCCGCAGCGTAGTGACTTCGCCAGTGAGCTCGCAGCCCAGGCCGAAGAACGAGACCCCAAGGAAGTAGTCCAAGAAAAATCCACACCTCAGCCTTCGCGCGGTCGGCGCCGGGTGAAGAAAACCCACCTAAATCCGAGCGCAGAGAACTCATCGGTAGCCGCAAAGACGACGCAATCTGCGGAGACCGCTGAGTCGCATGACGCCACCCAGGCACCAGACTCACATCATGATGATGCAGTGGTGAGGCGGCGGAAAACGAAGCGAAGAGTTGTCAAAACCCAGCGGCCTCAAGAGTCCCTGCGCGAGGAGTCCAGTTCCACCCGCGAGGAGACCAACTCCAGCCAAGACAAGTCTCAGGCAATGGTGGCGGATGAAAGTGAGGTGCCAACTCACACCAAGCGTCGCGGGAAACGTCGCGTGGTGCGAAAGAAAGCAGAGATGAGTACTCCTCCAAGCCCAGGTGTGAAGGAAGAAGAAACGGTGACAAAGAGCGCCCATACCCGCGGCCGCCGACGCGCTGTGCGTCGTGGGAAGCGCTAGAGTGCTATTTGTCTTTTACTGCCTCTAAAGGGTAGTCTTTGACAGTCGCTGTTTTGAGAATACAATACGACTTGCAAGACCCTCACCTTTGCGGTGTAAGTCCTGTTAAGTAGTGAAAAATCGAAACAGATAAATAAAACGTTAAGTTCACTAGGGGATCTTATCCTCTAGTCCGAGAGAGATAAGGGGTAGCCCTCGTATGTACGCGATCGTCAAGACCGGCGGCAAGCAGTACAAGGTTGCTGAAGGTGACCTCGTCAAGGTCGAGAAGATCGAGGGTGAGCCAGGTTCGTCCGTGGCTCTTACCCCGATTCTGCTCGTCGATGGCGCATCTGTTGTGTCTAAGCCCGAGGAGCTCGCTAAGGTGAGCGTTAATGCTGAGATTGTGGACCTGGTTAAGGGTCCAAAGATCAAGATCCTCAAGTACAAGAACAAGACTGGTTATAAGAAACGTCAGGGTCACCGTCAAAAGTTGACCGTGTTGAAAGTAACCGGCATTAAATAAGGCTCACCGGCCTTTCTAGATTCCTAAAGGAGGGAAACCACATGGCACATAAGAAGGGTGCATCTAGCTCCAGTAACGGTCGCGATTCAGAGGCAAAACGCCTTGGTGTTAAGCGATTCGGTGGCCAGCGGGTCAACGCCGGCGAGATCCTCGTTCGCCAGCGCGGAACCAAATTCCACCCCGGCGAGAATGTCGGACGTGGTGGAGACGATACCTTGTTTGCTTTGGCAGCAGGCTCCGTCGAATTCTCTATCAAGCGTAACCGCCGCACTGTGAATATTGTTCCTGCGGCTGAGACTGTCAGCGCGTAGTATATTTTCTTCATAAAAGCCAAGATCGCCGTTAACCGCGGAGATCTTGGCTTTTATCCTTGCTAGACTATGGGGCGCGCATAGTTATGGATAGTTAAAGGAAGATACCGCCTAGGCCCCTCGTAAGATAGGGGAGCAGGCGATTAGAACGCGCGCAGCCGATAATGCGTTCGCAAACGAAAAGGATGAGAGTTTTTCCATGAAGATCAACCGTGTGGTTCTCAGCACGCTCAGTGCCATTGCCCTCGCTTTGCCGATCTCTACCACTCCCGTTACCGCTGAGTCTATAACCACTTATGCCGCGCAGGCTTCAGGTAGCCACAAGGCTGGCAGTAGCGATAGGCCCCGTACCGACAACGGTAAAACCTTAGAAACTGTTCTTGTAGCACTGGGGGGAACCGTCGGTGTCTTAGCCTTCCTCGCTCTTTTTGCTGCCCCCATTCTCAGGATTATCGGCGTTCGCATTTAAATCGTAGAACGCGAAATAACCAGCCTAGCGCTGGTTCCTCCTCGTATTTGGCGCTTGACTCACTCTAACTTTGTCTGACCTCGCCTGAGCAGGGACTAGTTTTATGTGCCAGCCCTGTATCCGTCACGTTCTCATGCTCGGCTAGGGGAGAAAGTAGCTGAGCCGTGGATAGCTGAAGTGTGGGAATTCATGGGCCTATCAGGCAACCCTCAGTTGTCGTCCATGTAACATAGTAGGTATATACCTCGACTTATTAGTTAATCCACTATGGAATTATCTTCCAAGAAAAGACGTGATGCCCTATGCATTCAGCTCGATCTCTCTTCACGGCTATAGTTTCGGTGAGCGCAGTAGCTGCCACTCTCTCCATTCCAGGAGCGAGCGCGGCTGTGCGTACATCGACAGTACCCGTGACTTTCCACTGCGATGCTCGTCCGAGTAACGGAGGTCTCTATTTCCCCGTCATGGGCAATTATCCTAGCGATGATTATCAATTAGAACTGCAAGCTACAGTGACTGCTCCCAGTGCTGTGCGTGTGGGGGAAAGCTTCGAGTACACCATCGACCCTACCGTGGCTGGCATCCCCGATCCGCTATATATTCCCTATTTGGGAAGCAATGAAACTCTTGAATTGACCAAGATTTCTCGCGGTAAGATGAATATCACGGTACCCTCTGAGACATCGCTTGAATCAGTAGCTCTCGGGGTGAGCCCCATTGGAACAGTGTCTAAGTTCGATCAGTCTTCGCATACGGTCTCTATCCAAGGCGACAGCGATATTGATGGGATCAATTTCGATCGCCCAGCAGCCTTGATCACCTCGTATGCGGTGAGCAAGTTGAAGCACGCTGGCTTTGAAGGCGCATCCAACGGGAGTCACTCCGGTGTAGATTTCCCAGCCGTAAGCTTGCGGCTTACCGCCAATTCAGCCGGCACGATCGCACCCGCCTTCCCGGTGGGGACGAGAGTCATGAATGGGTACACGAGCGATAATTTCTTTTCTTTCTTCGCTTCAGCGTCGTTGCGCAGTCCTAATGATCGTCGAAGCGTGGGAACTGTCGCAGTTCGCTGTGGCGTAGCCCAGGGAGAACTCCCCGCGGTAGAAGTAGTAGAAACCCCTGCTAGGCAAGTTGTTCAGCTCCAGGTGGATGCTAAGGAAAAGGCTGTTAAAGGGGAAACTCTTGCCATGTCGGTGCTTGCTACCGACGCTGAGTCCAACCCCCTAGCCGGTCAAGACGTTTCCCTTATGGTCGGGGACGTAATACTCACTGGAGTTACAGGTAGTGATGGGCGTAGTACCTTCGATTACCGCGCAGATGCGGTCGGTTCCTTCCGCGTTATTGCTACCAGCGATAAAGTAACGTCTGCTGCCCGTACCTTGAATGTTGAAAAGCCTGTTCTCACATTGAGTGTTCCCACCAATTCGGCAACAGTGACTGATTTTATTCCGGTAACCGCGAATGTCTACCAGGCTGACGGTTCGACACCAGCACACCTAGATTCTCTGGATTTATGGGTCAATGATCAGAAAATAACGCTTTATCGTGCGCCTGATGGCTCCTTTAAGCATCCTATTTCGTCTCGCACTCCGGGTCGGGTTATCCTTCGTGCTCAATCAGGTGACTCCTCCAGCGAAGAGTTGGCGCTCTATTTCGATCCACGCAGTGGGATCGTAGCTACTAAGCTCATCCTCGAGGTACGGCCCGACGTTCTCTTCGCAGGTCAGCCCGCTACGTTTATCGCGCGTGCAACCGATGATTACGGTCGTCCGGCGACCCCTCGGAGCGTTAGCTTCTATATAGATGGTGATGAAATCGCGGAAGTAACGCCCAATAGTGATGGAGAGTATCGGTATATTTACTCCACCTTGCCCGCCCGTAGTTTCGAGCTCATTGCTCGAAGCGGCGATCTAGCATCAGCACCGTATTCGGTCGTACCAACGATCCCGCGGCGAGATCCGAATATCCCCCTCGACGAGGCGAGCGAGGTTGAAGTAACGCAACAGACCGGTACCAACTACCTTTCCTATCGAGGAACTGTGCTAGGTCCGAACGGAACTCCCTTGAGCGGATACCGCGTCGATGCCTATGTAAACGGGGCAATTGTCGATAGCTTTAATACCTCCGCAAGCGGTACCTTTAGATATCGTGTGCCGATCGTCGCAGGGGAGCAGTACACCGTGAAATTTGTATCCGGAACAGTCTCATCGAAGGAATTTACCTACCCAGATTCTCAGGCTAGCGATCCCTCTGACTCTTCATCGCAGGAGTCCTCCACAATATGGGCGATTCTCGGTTCCCTTCTGGGGGCTGGGGGATTGTTAGCAGCGATCTACGCTGTGGCACGTCACTTCGGATTAGTAAACTAATGAATAGGAAGGTTATCCACGAGTGAAAAGGATCCTAAGCGCGAGTATCTCATCTTTGCTCGCCGGCCTCTTGATCGCGGCCCCACAGGCTCAGGCCGTAGAGAGTACCACCGATATAGATTTTGGGTGCCACTTATACAATCCTTCAACCTTATTGCTTAACGGATTCTGGGGCGAGAAATACGGCTTTATATTTCGAGCAAAGGTCTCAGCCCCACAGACCGTCGCAGTAGGAGTACCCTTCACCTATACGGTTGAGCCTGGACGGATAGAATTACCGGCTACGTGGTCCTATTTAGCCGAGCGGCCTCAGGTCACAGAGTTTTCTCGAATTTCTCTAAAGATAACAGCCCCCTCCCAAGCAGAGCTCGTCAGTGTGGAAAAATCTGCGGGCGGAACAAAAGGCTTAGGGATCACCACCGAGCAAAGAGAAATAACAATTGGAGGCGACCTGACTGTTGCCGACGACGATGCCTTTTCTCGTCTCGATAGCTACGAATCGGGGGGAGTATATGCTAGTGACACCGGTTCGGGCTTTGCCGTGGACATCCCCCCGATTTCCCTGACAATGAAAGCTACTCAGCCGGGTGATCTCGCTCCGGCATTCCCCAAGGCCGCCGACAACCGAAATATCGGACCGGGAAGCTTTTTCAGCGGTTTAGCCAGAATGAATTACCAGGGTCGCCAACAGAATTTCCTAGTCCGCTGCACTCCGATAGCAGCTAATCTTCCGGCGGTAACCGCGGTCGAGCAAGATACCCGCCGCGCGGTTGCCGCAATTTCCTTGGAGTCATCCCTCGATACCCTCGAGGCTGGAAACGAGCTCATGCTCCGTTCGCGGGTGACAGATGCCGCGGGTGGCGGAATACCCGGGCGCTCGGTTGAGTTTCATATCGGGGGGCGTATATTTACCGAAACCACCGATGCCTTAGGGTACGCCCAGTACCAGTTCCGACCCCTCATCCCAGAAGACTACCGCGTGCTCGCTCGCGCTGGCGGTAAAGAGGCGTCGGTAACCGTGAAAGTTCTGCCCAACAACGCAGTAAAACCCAAAGCTGCTCAGCCCGCACGCCTCCACCTAGACCCTCCACAATCCAGTTACGAATTTGGAACTCGCATCGAGCTCTCTGCCGACCTAACCTCAGCAGATAATCAGCCAGTTACCAACTATCCCGTCTATTTCAATATCTACCGCGCAGAAAGCGGGGCGGTGTATAGAAGCTTTGTGTCCCGCTCGGACACGTTCGGGATGATTTCTCAAGCCATTGAACTCGGTATACCTGGAGCCTTCGAAGTTCAGGCAGTAGCGGGCCTGCAGGGCGAAACCACTTCTCAGGTACTCAGCGATAGGTACGCCTTTACCATTCGCAGCGGAGAAGCCCCCGCACCACCCGCGGTTGAAGGCTCTCGCGAGCCTAGCGCGAGATATACCTCACCACTGGGAAAGATCCTTATTAGTATTGGGTCAATTCTGGGAATTTTAGGAGTGGGAGGAGTGCTATTTGCTATCGCGCGTCACTTCAACCTCGCTCTGCCTAATTTCCCACAGTTGCCGCCTCTGCCACCATTATTCCCCTAGGCAAAAATCAGCGGAAAGAGGGGTACAACTACGATGAAAGTTGTACCCCTCTTTCCGCTTTTTCTTTGACTATTCAAAGGAAGTTTCTGCTGTTTAAGCCTATAATAAGCGCAAGAATCGTCCAGTAGAAAATGTGATGAAATAAAATTCTTCAGCAGTGTAATAAAAATGCCCAATCTAGTGATTAATGTATATGAGGGAGCTTAAGAATTTTGCCCCCGAAATTATCTACGAGAAAGCTAGGTTGTGGCCTCATTGAATACCCCCAAAAAAATTCTCGCCGCACTGCTGGGACCGGTTCTAGCAGCCGGAGTAACCGCGGTACCTGTTCACGCTGATAGTGTCAGCTCCTCACTCGAGATTCCTTTGCGATGTCAAATGAAAGCCGACGCGACGGGTCGTAACCTGAACTCTGGACTTTCCGGCAACTACTCTTCAAGTATCATTTCTTCGGCCACGGTTGATATCGAAGCTCCAGAAACGGCACGTGTAGGTGTGCCTTTCGAGTACAAGTACACCGTCAAAGATCTTGCGGTGACTAAAGAGTATAAATTTGCTGGGTCATTCTGGACCACCAAGTTTGACCTGATTCCAACGGAGATCTCGCGAGCCAGCATCAATATTCATAATCCTTCTGATACGTCTGCGAGTGCGGTTGTGGCCCAAAATGCAGATGATATTAGCGCCACGGTCACCCCTACTGCGGTACGGGTAGCGGCCTATGTCGCTAATGAAAACAACAGTGTCGACGGCCTCACGAGCGCCCCACTGCGCGGGACTCGCAACAGCGACGGCGCTTTGCAGCTTGACTTCCCTGAGACAACTGTCACCTACACCGCCGCGGAAGCTGGAGATGCTACCCCATCTCTACAGCCTTCGTCAGCGTCCTATGACAATGCTTTCTTTACCGCAATGCTGAGTGCCGATGTGAAAAATGGTGGAGCCGATGCGGTACCCATCAATTTCCTCCTGTGGTGTACCCCCGGAAGCGGGGCCCCAGCGCTGCCGAGCGTCAGTATCCAAGCGGCAGCAACCCCTGAGAAGATCACCCTCGAGGCTCCAGAGTCAGTGGTGACGGACGATCCATTTACGGTCAATGGCCAACTCTTCGATGCGGCTGATCAGGCCGTGGCTGGAGCTGGGGTTACCATCCGCTACGGCACAGAGGAACAGCAAGTACGCAGTAACGATCAAGGTGAGTACACCGCCGAGTTCACAGCGCAAGGTGAAGGTGCTCAGCAAATAGAAGCCGTTGTCACCGATCACCCCACCGTAACCGAGCAAGCGACGATCACCGTCAAAGCTAAAGCTGCTGTGGAGTCGGTTTCAGTGACGGCAACACCAGACCAAGTGGAATCTGGTTCTCCCGTAACGCTACGCGCCGAAGTGACTTATACCCCTGGCCACATCGTCCCAGCGGACAATGTCAGCTTCCATATTGGTAGCACGAAAGTTTCTGCCACCCGCGCGGGCTCCGTGTACACCGCTACCTGGACTCCTCCGCGCGCTGGCACATTTGACGTTAAAACTACTATCGGCGGTGTCGAATCGAACACGGTGTCGTTAGTAGTAACTGGAGGGCAGACTCCTGTTGTTCCTGCGAGTGTTGTGGGGTCTCAGGTGGAGTCTGCGGATTCGTCGGTTGTGACTTTTGTGGTGGCGGATAAAGATGGTGCGCCGCTTGCGGATCAAGAGGTTGTTGTGACTGTTGGTT
>NZ_JANUXT010000008.1:0-60646 GCF_024814515.1 Corynebacterium sp. ES2775-CONJ
CGTATGACAGGAGGCCCGTCATGACTTGGTATTCGACGCCTGGGTATTCAGGGATGGGATCGAAGGAACAGACCGATTCTTTGAATTGAGCGTCTCTTTCGGTTTCTGAGCTGTCGTGGGCGCGTAGTCCGATGCCAGCGAGTTCTTCGGTGGTGAAGCGGTCGCAGAAATCATGGACAACAAGCTCACGATCTGATGAGTCGTATGCTTCTTGGTAGCCTTCGAATTTGGGGTCGTCGGGGTCCACATCGACCGGCTGCACGGTGGGGGCAGTAGTCTCGGGGGTTTGGGGTGCTTGGGGTGCTTGGGGTGCAGTGTTAGCTGCAGTGCGAGACACCGTTGCCGTTTCAGTTTCCTTTGGTTCGTTTGGCCCAGAAGAATCTGGTGTGCACGCGCTAGCACTAAGGAGTGCTGTGGTGCTGAGGAAGGTGAGGAGTTTGTTCATCAATGCTCGGCGTTTCTGTGATCGTGAGTGCGATTGGGTATAGCTTGCTGTGGCGGTGGGGTTGAAGGTGATCATGGCCATGGGACTCCGCTGAGGTTGATCAGCTCGATGAGTTTGCCGTGTGAGTGTTGGCAGGTGCTAGCGGCATCGTTGAAGCGCGCGTCAGGTATAAATTCGTCATTGAATGCTTCGGTGGAAAAATTTATAGTGCCGTTAGTCGTACTCGTTGCGGCAGTGCAACCGAGGAAGAAGCCTGCTTTAGCATTGGTTAAGCTGGAGTAGAAGTAGATGCGGGGGTGACGCCCCTCGAAATCGAAGTCTAAAAGAGTTCCCAAGCTACGCTGCGCTTCGTATGGTACGCGGCCCGTTAACACTTGGTATTCGACGCTTCGGTCTTCAGGGATGGGATCGAAGGAACAGTACGATTTCTTGAGATCGATGTTTCTGTATGTTTTTAAGCTGTTGTGGGCGCGTAGTCCGATGCCAGCGAGTTCTTCGGTGGTGAAGCGGTCGCAGAAATCATGGACAACAAGCTCACGATCTGATGAGTCGTATGCTTCTTGGTAGCCTTCGAATTTGGGGTCGTCGGGGTCCACATCGACCGGCTGCACGGTGGGGGCAGTAGTCTCGGGGGTTTGGGGTGCTTGGGGTGCTTGGGGTGCAGTGTTAGCTGCAGTGCGAGACACCGTTGCCGTTTCAGTTTCCTTTGGTTCGTTTGGCCCAGAAGAATCTGGTGTGCACGCGCTAGCACTAAGGAGTGCTGTGGTGCTGAGGAGGATGGGTAGTTTGTTCATCAGGGTCGGCGTTTCTGTGATCGTGAGTGCGATTGGGTATGACTGGGCGTGGTGGAGAGGCTATGGCCATGGGACTCCGCTGAGGTTGATCAGCTCGATGAGTTTGTCGTGTGAGTGTTGGCAGGTGCTAGCGGCATCGTTGAAGCGCGCGTCAGGTATAAATTCGTCATTGAATGCTTCGGTGGTGAGGTTTATGGTGCCGTTAGTGGTGCTCGTTGCAGCGATACACTGGAAGAAGACGCTAGACTCACCGTTGGGAAAGTCGGAGTAGAAGTAGATGCGGGGGTGACGCCCCTCGAAATCGAAGTGCAGAACTCTGCCGGCTAGGCGGCGTATTTCGTATGGTACGCGGCCCGTTAACACTTGGTATTCGACGCTTCGGTCTTCAGGGATGGGATCGAAGTAACAGACCGAACTTTTAAGATCTACGTTTCTTTCGGTTTCTGAGCTGTCGTGGGCGCGCAGCCCGATGCCAGCGAGTTCTTCGGAGTTAAAGTGATCGCAGAAATCATGGACAATAAGCTCACGATCTGATGAGTCATATAACTCTCGGTAGCCTTCGAATTTGGGGTCGTCGGGGTCCACATCGACTGGCTGCAAGTCGGGTTTTGTAGTGGGAGCAGTGGTGATAGTGGGGAATAAAGTAGCCGTGGATAGCCCGGTCGAGACAGGCGAGGTTGAAGAGCCGACGTCGATCTGCTGGGTTTGGCCTGTGCACGCAGCTAGGTGGACACAACAGATGCTTAGTATTCCGATAGGGAACAATCTCATATTTTGCGTCCTTTGGTCGATGAATCTTTCGAGAGTTACCGTATGTAGACCGTTAGACTGCGAATAGGCGCTAAAGGTTCCTTGAACTTTGAGGTGGTGCCAGCCGTGCAAGGGAGAGAAGTTTTTTTTAAAAGCTCTTGATGCACGGCTTCTCGCACCATTTCTTCCTATACTCATCCCAGTAGTGCCGACAGGTAAAGCTGAAGTAGTGGAAAATGTTTAAGAGTTTGAACCATGGGTGTAGTTGGGATAGGTACAGCGTAAAGGCTAAATACGAAACAGATTTCAATTAGACCCAGATAGACCGCCGGAACAAACGTTCAGTGAGCCACTTCAGAACAGCGCAGCAAGGTTAATTTATTTTATGTCGAATCTGTTAGCCACCAAGCCTAAAATTTAGGAATACTAGGTGAGGAAAGCTCGAGAGCCAGGATGCCGCCTCGAGCTAGTGGGAGCACCGCTTTATACGAATAGTCGAGAAAATGATCGGGCAGCTCCGCGAAGTTTAATACAGCTCACTAACTGAGGACCTTTTCAGCAACCTTGGCTTCGCGAATACTTGAGAATAACGGTGTACCAGGAGTTTTCCACAGAACTCTGATAGTCATCGCGTCGTCGGCTGATTTTCGCCTTAAGATAGGTCGGTAGGGAAGCGGAGCCAGTTGGTTACCGATCACTTCACCTGTGTTGTTTTAGTTATTATCTTGATGCAGTTGGATGCGTACCTTATCAGCGAGGTTTAGCTCGACTATGTCGTGAGAGCTTTAAGGTACAACTCCTCGATTCTAATTTTAGGCATAAACGAAAATTTGCCTTCCGAGGTGTTCCGGAGCCCCGTAGGCACGATTGAAATATGAGGCAGCATCCTCGTCTAAAGGCTCTAAGCAGGCTCTAAGCCGCATTGTCTTTTCGCAGTTCACGTTATTGGCTCTCATATCGAGTCCATACCCCAACCGCGGGTGAAGGAGGGGCCTATGGTGAGCGGCAAGACAAAGCTATCTAGGATCCGAAAGCTAAAGGGATAGCTTTACCTCGGCGTTATCGAGTATTACTGGGGCTCCATAATCTTGCCCATCACTGGTGTTATAAACCCGGAATAGGTGTGCATAGAGGTCTTTCAAGCTCCTGACTTTCAATAGCTGATAGGGACTTTCGAAGGCTACTTTCTCAACAAAGAGGTAGCCATTATCAACGGCTACAGCTACTCCCACATGGCCGATGAAAAGCGCCGCAGGTTCGGTGAGAACATCGTGTAGAAAAACGCTGACTATATGAACGTGGGGGTTGGTGAAACTGATCTGGTGCTGGTCAAAGTAGCTACCAATATCCGCGACGTGCTGGTGAGAGTCTTTTGCCGACGTAGTGGGAATTCGCCCAAAGAGAGTGTTATAGACTGCCATTTCATCAGACGTGAATAAGGGTGGCTGGAAAGCATCAATCGATTCCTGATCAAAAAAGAGAAGGCTGGAATCAACCTCAGATGAGCTACGGGCATTAATGAGATCTTTGCTTAAAAGGAAAGTATTAATGCGGCAGTTGGTGAGGGTTGTATTCGTACTAGAGATTGCCGGAAGGTGGTAGGCGTCAGTCAACGGAACAAATCCGTGGTCAACTAAGGAATTGTGCGGAACGTCCACATTGACGCGTTGAACTTCTGACATAAAATCCTGGACGCGCTCTTTTTCAATCCCTGCTGCTAACAGTGCGGTAGATAATTGATCCTGACTAGCTTGATCCACAAGATTAGATACCTCGATGGGGGCACTTATCTTTGCTTGGGAAGCACGAACAGGAGGTTGTGAGTGCTCAGGGGCACAGCTCATGAGCATTGCACCGCTCACTCCAAGGATGAGTGTGCACGTATAGGTACTAAGCGAAGCCTTTTTCATATATCGGATTGTAGTACTCACTTTGATTATGTCTATGACATGGGAATTTGCTGGCTGGGGTGCTTTAGTATAGTGTAATCCCTCGTACCAGCAAGGTCATTCTTGCCCCGTTCGTCTAGGGGCCTAGGACGCCGGCCTCTCACGCCGGTAACACGGGTTCAAATCCCGTACGGGGTACTTTTAAAGCGAGGTAGTCTAGCTACCTCGCTTTTGCTATTCTTCCCTCTTTTGAGCCACGATCCCGATGGCTGCGAGATTGTCTTCATAATCTTTGAAGGTGCTGCGCATGTGCAGGATGCGGGCTCTAAGATCTCTATCCTTAACTATATTCCCCACAATTTTTAAGGTACCGAGTAGCCCTTCGTCGGCAAGTAAGCGAGAGGGAGATAAAAGGGCCATGGGTGCGTGCCCGCACCATATCACTTTAAAGCCCTGCGCTTCGAGGATTTTGGTCCACTCTGGCTGCGTCAGAGGTCGTGCATTGACTCTAATAGCTTGAGCAAGATCACGCTGCAGACTTTGGGCGCGATCAGGGCCGATATCGTCTGGGGTGAGCGATAACTCGTGGATGAGGTAGTGCCCGCCAGGGCGCAGGAGGCGGTGGGCCTCATGGATGATTTCTTGTTTCGCATTGTTCCCTTGCATGGTCAACATGGCTTCACCGATGACAATATCGGCACTCAGATCGGCCAAGCCGGAGGTATCTGCGGAGGCATTGAGAACTTTTTGGGTGTCACTGCCTATGTGCTGGCGAAGTTGGGCGGCTGCGAAGGAATCTTGCTCGACCCCGGTATAAGAGGCTACGGCATAGGCTAAAATAAGCCGAGCAGTGTGCCCCAATCCAGGTGCAAACTCCACGACGTCGCGTCCGTCGAAATCTACTTGTTTCAAGATTCGAGTTGTGAGTTCACGACCCCCTGGGCGCAGAACTTTCTTACCAGCGCGAGCAAGAATCCAGTGACCTGCGGCGGTGGCAGTTGGGCGACGTGAGGGGGAGTTATCAGAGCTCATAGTATGTGAGCTTAGCATGTCCTAACTAACACCACGATGAAAGCCTGAAATTGGAGTCGAATGAAACTTCATCATACAGAGCGTGAGAAGCTTAACCGCGCCATTAGTTTGGCCTGCTACGCCCACGATGGGCAAGTGCGAAAAGGGTCTTCGTTACCGTATATATCGCACCCCGTAGCTGTTATGGCTAGTCTTGCGGGATCACACACCGATATTCTTTGTGCGGCCGTACTCCACGATGCGATCGAGGATGCGCCTGACCGCATAAGTCTTGAGGAAATTAGAGAGCAGCTGGGAGCAACCGTTGCTACCTGGGTTCATGCTCTCACCAAGTCTCGAGCGATTGATGATTGGTATGAGTGCGGTGAAAGCTATCTTTCTCAAATTTCACTAGCTGGTGAAGAAGTCATTGTGATTGCGGTTGCAGATAAATTGCACAATGTGCAATGTACTTTAGATGATTATGCGCTGGTCGGCGACGAGATATGGAAGCGTTTTCGAACTGGCAAAGAGGGGCAAATCTGGTGGCACCGGAAAGTACTGGAACTAGCCTCGTCTCGGTGTGCTGGTCATCCTCTGGTTGAGGAGTATCAAGTACTGGTCGGGCTTTTAGAAACTCTCTAGAGGGCTAGCCCTATCTGTGTGGCGACGATCTTAAGGTCTTGAGCCCATATGGCGGGTGAAGGTTGAAATCTATCTGTAGGTCCGGAGATTGACAGGGCTGCGACAAATATTCCTTCGCGGTTGAATATAGGAGCAGTAATGGAAGCGAGTCCAACTTCGCGCTCGGATATCGATTGCGCCCAACCACGCTCTCGCGCAGCATTGATATCCTCCAAGGTGAAGGTTGAGGGCTGTTCCATAATGCTGTCGCGAAGGGCGGGTGCAGAGTGGGCTAAGAAAATTTTAGCGGCGGAACCAGCGTTCAGCGGGAGCCTAGCCCCCACAGGAACTGAATTATGGAGGCCAACATGGGGTTCCTCGGAGGCAATGCACACTCTCGACGCCCCTGCTAGCTGATAGAGCTGGATCGATTCGCCGGTTTTCTCCATGAGCTTGTGCATGAGAGGGGCGGCAATATCGGTGAGATTTGTGGCATTATTAGTGCCGAAAGTGGAAAGGATGTCACCTATGGTCCAGCGGCCGTCGACGGTGCGGCTAAGAAGGTGGTGCACTTCTAGAGCCGTGGCGAGGCGATGAGTGGTCGCGCGGGGGAGTCCAGTCGCTTCGCAGAGCTGATGGAGGGTACAGGGATGCTCGGCCACGGTGAGCATGATGAGTACCGCTCGGTCGAGGACTTTGATGCCGCTTGTCGTGGCCGCAGCGACGGTGAAATTTCCCATAGGGTGATACTATCATCCCAAAAAATGGGATTATAAACTCCCTGACGATAAAAATGTGGGAGATATTGAGCTCGCACGGGCGCCTATCTTAGGAAGTCACTGGAGCGACAGGGGGTGACTAACGCACCTGGGCTATTGCTGCTGTTAAGCCAGCCTCGACTACTTATCATATGGCTGGCCCGCGGGCAATGGGTGTATGGAGACGATATATTCCTAAATATAAAAGTAGCCCGTGGGCTCAGATTGACCTAGGTGCGGGCTGAGTAAACTGCTTCACCAGCTGAATATCACTGGAGAGCCCCAGGGTATCCACGAAGGGATTATCGCAGCGAGAGCAGTGTCGGGAAGGCGCTCTCTCCCTACCTAATCACAGCTAGGTTCGCGGCCATTGCTCCGCCATATTTGCTTCTTTGCATTGGTGGGGATGTTGGGAATCTAAAGAGGTATCAAGACTCTAATTGAAAATATATAGGCCGCATATTGGTGCACAGAATTACTTCAAAACAGCAGGCACACTCTCGTGGGACCGTAATCGAAAGGTCGGTTTGGTGAGGGGGTGAGCCGTGGTCCTTGTTCATAATTGATAAAATCAAGTCTCCCATCTTGATTCTTGGTTCGAAGACACAAAGATTCGCAGCATCAGGATAAAAGTTTTGCCAAATATCCCCCATTGCTTGGGTGGGGATGTTGCCGATTTCACAGGTTAATATATGAGACATATTTGATCCCCTCACGAAGTGGAAGAAGACCCTCCGGGAATAGCGTGGTTTATATTTATTGGGATGTGTGCAGGGAGAAATCCATCTCCTGAAATGTATTCCTAGCCCTCACCATGGGTGATCAACGACCATTCAACACGGTGAATCTGTCCGAACGTGTCTCGGCGGATACTGTATATATAGGGGCACGCTCGGTGTCGGGAGTTCGAGCGGTGTGATTCTTGGCCGGGCTATTATATGCAGGCCAAAAATAAGCCGAGCACTTTATGCGCGGAGACTGTGGTTCGAGCATCGAAGGGAGGCAGTCTCCAAAGGTAGTCACTCGATAGCGAGCCATACTGAAACCGTCAAAGAATGGGGACAATAAGGGGGTATTCTTGGTGGTTAGCGTGTGCAATATGAGGTGACCGAAGACCCGCTCATGGATTTGAGTGAAAAGGGGCTGGCGTGGTGGGAGTCTACTGGTACTCTGCTGCAATCTGCGGAGTGGAAGACACCGGGTTTCAAACTGGCTGCGCTTAGGCGCGCACGAGGCCTCCGAATCGATGGATATCTAGCCTGTGGGCTTGATTGACGAGCTAGGTCGGGAGGGGACTCTAAGAAAATTTGAGAAATGTAGAATGTGACAGGTGTGTTTGGTGTGACTAATGACTACTTGTGTTATTGTGTGTCGCATGACTTCTTTGCAGCGGATTTTTCGCGCAGTAACCGCACTGGCCACCACAGCTGTGCTGGCTCTAAGCGCACAACCTGCCCTAGCCCAACCCTTCGATAGCGTCAGCTCCCTATCCGGGGTCGATGTTGCAAGCCACCAACACCCAGGGGGCGCGCCCATCGCGTGGGATCACGTAAAATCTGATGGTCACTCCTTTGCTTTCGTCAAAGCGAGTGAAGGTGCAGGTTGGACGAATGATTTCTTTGTTGATGATGCCAATGCCGCTCACGCAGCCGGCCTATCTGTGGGCTCGTACCACTACGCTCGCCCCAGCGGTGATCCTATAGCCCAGGCTCGCCACTACGCTGATCAGATCACCCGAATCGCAGCGCATCCGTTGCCCCCGGTCCTCGACCTCGAGGTCGCAGAGGGTAAAAACCCACAAGAGCTTGCCGCCTGGACTCGCGACTTCCTCAACGAGTTCAAGGCACAATCCGGGCGTCAGCCCATGATTTACACCTACCGCTATTTCTGGATGCATGAAATGGCTAATACCTCCGAATTCTCGGAGTATCCGCTGTGGCTGGCCGCCTACCAAAGTAAAGCCCCGGATCCTGTAGGCGGCTGGGACGTCCTCGACTTTTGGCAACGAACGGGCAAGGGTCGTGTCAGCGGAATCGGAACAGATGTTGATTTGAACCTCTATAATGGTCATCAAGGGCAGTTTGAAGCATTCATTAGCGGTAACTACCAAGCATCCGGTGGCGTATTTGGTGATCTCGGTGAGATCCCAGCTCTCGAATCTCTTCCTGATCTTGGAGCTGATGCATCGCAGTTGGCTAACTCGATCATCAATCTTTTGACTGGTGAGTCCGCTCCGGCTGAGGTCCGACACCAGGTAGCTGAGCTAGGCCTGAGCGCTGAAGCCATCGAAGGCGTTATAGGCTTAGTGCTCCAGCTCATCGCAGAGGGCGAGCTCCCAGTGGAACAAATTCGAGGTATCGCGGAAGGTGACTATAGCGTTGGTGATCTGGTGATCTTGCTGGACAACGCTCAGCACCTTGTCAGTGTCGACCCTGAGCGGGGCAACCTCTTAGGATCATCGGATCTCGAAGCTATCCTCGCTAACCTGTAGGTTCCTGTACCTAATTTCGTTGAAAAGTAGTCCAGAAGGCTCTCCCCGGGATGGGGAGAGCCTCTTTCTGTTAGGTGATAGCTAGCGGAGATACGAAATAATCTGCACTAGTTACCAGACCCTTGTGGAAGGAGAACACCCACATTCCAGCCTTTTTTACACGCGCTCGTGGGGGGTGGAAGTGTGGGGAATACTCTAGTTTCTTCATGGTGCCGATGAGCGCCTTTTTATCGAGACAGGATGCAATAGTCTTGTCGCGTTCGGGTAGCTCATGTGGGGATCCGGCGGTCAGTGGCAGGCTTAAAGCCTTGCTTGCAGGCTCGAGCGTCGCTTGACACCGTTTATTTTCAACACTGATCAGACGGTCAGGGTGATAAGCCGCAATCAGGGGGGCTAGCATGGTAGCTTGTTTGAAGCCTGCGGGGCTGAGGGGTCGCGAGATGCTTCCGCCGTACCACGAAGAGGATGAGACGGTGTCGGCGTGCCTGATCAGAATGAGGCGCGAATCCGTTGGTTGTGATAGGTAGGTCAAGGCGGCATCGAGCACCTGATGATCTGCGGAATAACTAAGCAGTTTGCGAGCCGCAGAGTCGGAGACCCAGCGCAGTTCATCGACCTCGTTATTGGCGACGAATGTGCCACCGATTACCTCGGCTAGCCAATAGTAGACAACCTTCGTGCGTTTTTTTAGAGGATAACTAATTCGCCCCAAAAGTTCTCCGAGCTTGATCTCGTAGCCTGTTTCTTCCGCGATTTCACGCACTGCGGTCATCGCGAGGGACTCGCCGGGATCCACTTTTCCTTTAGCGAGAGACCAGTCGTTAAGGTGAGGGCGGTGAATACACGCAAATTCCACACGGCCCTTGCGATCGTGGCGCCATAAAACGGCGCCAGCAGCGAGAACAGGGGAATCGAATTCAGCAGCAGGAGTAGCTGGAATCTTTTGGAACCGTCGCTCCAGGCGGTGCGGATTCGGGTTATGGGCAGGGTTATGTCGCTGTTGCGACGGAAGTTTTGACATAGTTCGTAGACAATCGGTAGATCGGGATTTTTTCACGAAGGCTCGCCTTTAAGCCAAACGCCCAATTCAGCTTAGCTACTTCTACAACAAAGACAGGCATTGACTCAGGCTTTTATCTACTAGACTGACAATGTTGGGGCGCATGGCGCACCGAAGTGGTAGCAGCTGTGGAAAGGACGACATGCTCAAGATAGCCGTAATGGGTGCCGGAAGTTGGGGTACAACCATGGCCAAAATCGCAGCCGACGCTGGAAATGAGGTGGTGCTGTGGGCACGTCGAGAAGAGGTGGCAGAGTATATCAATACTCATCACCACAACCCTGACTATCTCAGCGATATCTACCTGCGCACTATTGTGGCTACTTCAGATGCTCGTGCAGCGATATCCGAGGCTGATATCGTAGTCTTCGCGGTTCCTAGTCAAACGCTGAGAGGCCATGTATTGACGTGGGCCGAGTTTATACCTTCGCATGCGCTGGTGGTTTCTCTGGCCAAGGGCGTGGAAAAGCAGACATTTATGCGCATGTCTGAAGTCATAGCTCAGGTTAGCGGTATTGATTCGCGCCGCATAGCGGTTCTCACCGGCCCTAATCTAGCTCGAGAAATAGCCCTTGAACAGCCCGCTGCTACCGTTATTGCGTGCCCAGATGAGCACCACGCCCAAGTGATCCAAGAGGCTCTAGCTGCGCCTTATTTTCGCCCCTATACCAATACTGACGTCGTTGGATGCGAAATTTCAGGGGCATGTAAGAATGTCATTGCTCTAGCTTGCGGTATGGCGGCGGGGCGGGACCTAGGAGAAAATACACTCGCTACCTTGATTACTCGGGGCCTGGCGGAAATCTCCAGGCTGGGCATCGCCCTCGGAGCTAATCCGCTCACCTTCGCTGGGCTTGCCGGCATGGGGGACCTAGTGGCCACCTGTTCCTCGCCCTTGTCGCGCAATCGCACCTTCGGTGATCGCTTAGGGCGCGGCGCCAGTTTGGAGCAAGCTCGTGCAGCCACGCACGGTCAAGTAGCTGAAGGGGTCACGTCCTCAGCCTCGGTCTATGAATTAGCTCAATCAATGGGGGTTGAGATGCCGATTAGTCAAGCGGTATACGCCGTGTGCCACAAGGGGATGACAGTGGAAGAGATGGTGGGGCAACTCATGGGTCGCTCAAAGAAAAGTGAGCACGAGAATTCGGGGTATAGTAATCAGCTGTGATTGCAACCGATTCCCGAATTAAGATCGCCGTGATTTACGGTGGGCGTAGCTCCGAGCATTCCATCTCCTGTGTTTCCGCTGGAGCGATTATGCAGCATCTCGATCCCAGTCGCTTCGAGATTATTCCCCTGGGGATTACTCAAGACGGCACATGGACCGTGGGGGAGAGTGATCCTCGTAACTTGCTCATTCAAGGTAGAACGCTTCCTAAAGTGAAGCTCAAGGAGGAGATCAGGCTTGCTCATACTCCCGCTAACAAAGGCGAGATTCGCTACCTAGATGGCCGCCTGTATGCGCGTGTAGATGTCATTTTTCCAGTTCTGCACGGTCCCTACGGAGAGGACGGCACAATTCAGGGTTTCTTTGACTTATCGGGAATTCCCTATGTCGGCTGCGGGGTCTTGGCTTCGGCGTGCAGCATGGATAAGGAATACACCAAGCGCATCCTCGGCGCGGCAGGGCTGCCGGTAGGCCGTGAGAAGGTTCTCGGCCCGGGAGAGATCTTGAGCGCCACAGACAGGGACAGTCTTGGCCTGCCTGCTTTCGTTAAACCCGCACGCGGAGGTTCATCGATCGGTATCTCTCGGATTGAGTCATGGGAAGAACTCGATCAAGCCCTCATCGAGGCTCGCCAATACGATGCGAAGGTCGTCATTGAATCGGAGATCATCGGCAGTGAAATCGAATGCGGAGTCCTCGAAAACGCGGAGGGCACCCTGCGCGCCTCTGTGCCTGCTCAGCTTGTGGACACCGATGCCAGCGAGGGCGGATTTTATGATTTTGACACCAAATATCTCGACAGTGTTGTCAGCGCAGTCATTCCCGCCGCGATCCCACACAACCACACCGCGGAGATCCAACGCCTGGCAATCGAGGCATTTAAAGCGCTTGACTGCACTGGACTTGCTCGAGTCGACTTCTTCCTAACCGATCATGGTCCAGTTATTAATGAAATCAACACCATGCCAGGTTTCACCCCTATTTCCATGTATCCCCAAGTGCTTGCGGCATCGGGTGTCGACTATCCAGAACTCCTCGAAATTCTCATTGACCACGCTCTGAACTGTAATAGACGCTGAACCCCTCACGCCCTCTAAAACCCCACGAATCCACCTCCAAAAACTAGACCAAGAGGTGGCTTCTCCTAGAGGTGATGCGATATAGCTTGCGATATCGCAACTAGCGCCGCATTCCCGCGCGCTTGAGGGATATGGGCGGCAACTACCTGGCTCTTATTGATCGCATACCAGGTGCTCGCAGTGGTACCGTTGCCCACAATGACGTCTTCAAACCACACGATATCGTTAACCTGCTGCAAGACAGCGCCCGCCGTATAATTCTGGGGATATTCCACCCCACATCGCACCACGATTGCCTCTTCACCGGGTGCGGACCACGCCACCATTTCTGTCCCCAGATCGGTGGTACTGCGCCTATAACCGCTATCTAAATCATTCGGCAAAGCGGCGAGCACCTCCTGGCATGCCGCTTTTTGTTGCGGCCCTACAGCACTAGAGAGTCCACTCAGGGGGATAGGATTGGGTGGAAATTCTTGGTGGGGAATTATCGCAACAGCGGCTGCAATATCCTCCAGGGGATGAGGGTGATCACCGAGGGATAGATCGTCGGCAGTGATAGCGATTATTTTTGCACGATTGACGCTGTACCACGTTTTAAGGGTTGACGCTGGCGTGGCATCTGATACTTCAAGCCATCGAGTACCGCCGACCTCAACTATATTGCTCAGTGACGTGTATTGACGTGGTAAATTCACCCCACACCGGGCTGTGATCCGCTCGAGGGAAGACGAGCTCCAGGCTGCTGCCCCAGGTGGGATCGGGGCCACTATATCAGCGCGAGGATGTCCTAATACCGAGGTTGGTAGCGCTGCAAGAAATTCTTCACACTCGATCGAGCTAGATTCTGGAGTGTCCAAGGTGGACATGGCCACCGGCTGATGAGCACTGTGGTTATAGACCATCTTGGCTCCCACTAGAACAGCTACCATAAACGACATAGCCAAGATCAAGGCGATGACAATGGGTAGGGGTCGCACTGGCATGGGGGATGATTGCATAGTGAAAAATCATAGTCGGCTCGTACCGGAAAACCTCAAGGTACTTCTCGACATAGCGGGATATAGGCCACACTTCTGCATCAGATGGTGGCGCTTGTCATTGTTATCATCAATAATATTAAAAGATTATTTTAGGTAGATGAACAACAGTACCTTCGGGGTTAACCTCTATAGAGCACCCGATAACAGACCACTAGCCTTTTCAACCAAGAGAGAACAATGGAAGACGGAAAAGACCCTAAAAACCCCACCCTCTCGGAAGTCGGCGAGAAAGCCGTCATCGACACCATTCTGCGCACTGCTCCCAGCACCCGTAATGGGGACGACGCCGCAGTACTTGATTACGGCGCCCCCAACTCGAGGATGGTGGTCACCACCGATATGTTGGTTGAGGAACGGCACTTCACCAAAGAATGGTCCAATCCAGCTGAAATCGGACGCAAGGCTATAACCCAGAATTTTGCCGACGTCGAGGCCATGGGTGCTCGCCCCGTAGCAGCTCTTCTGTCGCTGTCAGCACCCGGGTTTACCCGACTGCAATTCGTTTCCGAATTAGCCCGCGGCATCAACGAACGTATCAGTGATTACGGCGCTGAACTCATCGGCGGAGATATGACCGACGGTGAGTATATCGTGATCTCAGTAACCGCTATCGGTCAACTCGGAGGACCACTCGAACCGCTCCATCTCCGCAACGCCCGCCCTGGACAAATCGTGGTCGCTTCTGGAGGAATCGGTGAATCCGCCACCGGTCATGCCCTGCTTGCTCGTCTCGGACGCGAAGCAGCTCTGCCAGAATTCGAATCCCTGCTCCGTGCCCATTGCTCCACCATCATGCCCCCAGGACGCGGCTACGTTGCTCGCTCGGCGGGGGTGAGCGCCATGACAGATAACTCCGACGGACTCGTGCGCGATATCCACGCCATCGCGGCGAAATCGAAGGTTGCAATCAATCTGGACTCCCAGGCTATTGGCCCCACTGAAGATATTATGCGCGCCTGCGAGATTCTCGAGGAAGACCCGTGGAAATTTGTCCTCAGCGGCGGCGAAGACCACACCCTCATTGGCACCACCTTCGGTCCCGCTCCTACTGGCTTCCGCGCCATTGGTACCGTGCTGAGCCATCACCCCCAGGGCCTCGTCACGGTTGATTCAGCACCTCCGCGCTACCAGGAAGGATGGGGAAGCTTTTAACACAAGGGGGAAACGTGACCTATTTTGAAGAAATAAACATCCACCCCAGCTGGCGTGAGCCGCTACGCGAAATAGCTCCGCTCATCAATGCCATGGGGGAGTTCCTGCAGCGCGAAGAGGAAGCAGGAATTCCCATCGCGCCGCCAGCGCATCTACGCTGGCGGGCACTACAAACTCCACTCGCTAGCACCAATGTCCTCATTATTGGACAAGACCCCTATCCCACTCCAGGGCACGCACAAGGGCTGGCTTTCAGCATAGCCCCAGAGATCTGGCCACCAGCTCGAAGTCTCAGCAATATCTTTCGCGAACTCAGCGACGATCTCTCCATCCCCCAACCAACAACCGGAGACCTCAGTGCCTGGCAGCAGCAGGGCGTTATGCTGCTGAACACGGTGTTGACAGTGCGGGCCGAGGCCAACGGAGCCGGATCCCATCGCAATAAAGGCTGGGAACACATCACTGCGCATATCGTGGATACTCTCATCAACCGCCAGCAGCCACTTGTGGCCATCCTCTGGGGCCGCGAAGCCCAGAAACTTAGCCCCCACTTTGCTGGGCATCCGGATAGTATGGTTATCTCTTCACCACATCCCTCACCGCTATCGGCGCGCCGGGGATTTTTTGGCTCTCGGCCGTTTTCTCGGGCAAATGAATATTTGCGCGACCACAAACTGCCCCCCGTTGAGTGGCAGTTGTAGAATGAAAACTCTATGTCACAATTATTGAGCCTTGATGCCATGGCCCTCACGGGCTGGGTGCGGCGCGCCGCGAGTGAATTGGAAATCCGTCGCGAGGAGATCAACGCACTCAATGTCTTCCCCGTCCCCGATGCAGACACCGGCTCTAATATGGCTCACACCATGCTAGCCGCACTCACCGAGGTGGACCGCCTCGACGGCGAGGACCAACACGATATCGCACTTGTTAGCGCAGCCCTAGCTCGAGGCGCAACACTTGGAGCACGGGGCAACTCGGGCTTGGTCCTCAGTCAAGTTCTCCGTGGAATCGCCCAATACGCTCGAGACGAAGGCGTGTCGGGCCCCCACATAAAAAAGGCACTTGAAGCTGGATATACCTTTGCGATGGGAGCAATCGCTCAACCGGTAGAGGGCACAGTGATTACGGTGTTGCGCGCTGCGTCGGTAGCTGCAAATCAAACCGATGACCACGATCTTATGGCTATTGTCACAGCAGCCACACAAGCTGCGCGCCGCGCTCTTGAACGGACGCCATCGCAACTGCAAGCGCTTCGCGACGCAGGTGTCGTTGATGCAGGGGGGCAGGGATTAATCGTGATCCTCGAGTCGCTATGTTGGATAGTTGCCAGCTCTCGTAAGCCGCGACACAAAGAGACTGAGATTTCCGAATATCAGGTGGGAGTGGACACCCTCGCTCAACTTGCTGGCGCACAGCGCGTGGAGGAAGCGCCCGCGAGAAAACCGGTGCCTCGAGGGAATTTTGGACAGCCCGAGGGGCTGGCGGAAATTCTTAACCCGCAGCGCATGCCTTCGCACGACCTACCAGCTTCCAGCCCGCACGAAGACATGACTAGTAGTTATTTGGAAGTTATGTTTATGCTTCGGGGCTGTCACCCTCAGGTTATCCGTGACAACCTGGAACCGCTTGGTGATAGCGTGGTCATTGCCAGTCTCGATAACGCAGGGGATGCTCACCGTGTGCACATACATTCGCATCATGCAGGTAAGGTCATCGAGCTCGCTTTTGCGCTGGGCGGGGTCTCGCAGCTGCGTCTGGAGGCCCTGCCGGATATCTCTACCCCTGCGCTAAGCTCGCGCGTCATTCTCGCGATTACTCCGCCAGGTGAATTAGCGAAGCTATACGAGCGTTCGGGGGTACAGGTCGTCGCGGTCGACTCAAGTGCCGATATCGTCTACACCGTAGTGTCAGCTGCACGAGCTACGCAGGCTGATGAGATTATTCTACTGCCCAACGGATTCTTGGAAAAAGCCCAGTTGAGCGCCGTTGAGCGCGCAGGCTACGCTTTCGAGCAAACCCTGCTGATTGTGCCTACCGGCGCCGTGGTGCGAGGGCTTGCGGCAGTTGCCGTCCATGATCCCGCTCAGCCACTCGCGGTCGATGGATACGCCATGGCAGAAGCGATCAACGCCATGGAGTATATGCGGGTCAGACAGGCCGATAAGGCGCGTCTGACATCTGTGGGTGCGTGCGCAAAAGGTGACTATTTAGGCGTAGCTTCCCGCGATATCCGGAGCATCTCCGATACATTCCTTGACGCGATCATATCCTGCTGCCGCATACTCATCCGCGATAACACTGAACAATTGACGGTGCTGATCGATGCCTCCATGGCCGCGCATATAGATCACGAGAGTATTCTCGCCGCCTTACCGAAACGCCCGAAGGCCACCTTGCCCCTGGAATTGACTCTTTATATTGGGAGCGACTTCGGGTCACTCGCCGAAATTGGCGCTGAATAGGACAGTTGCGATGCCCATTAGTTGGACTGACACCCGCCCCTTGAATTCGCTCTTACCCGCGAAAGAGGCTCGCGCCATCAAAAAGCATTTGGGTTATTCCACTGCCAACGAACTCCTCGGACACTTGCCACGCAGCTTTGCAACTCGCCATTCGCCGATGAGTATGGATAGTCTTACCGAGGGCGATATCGTGACCTGTATCGGGGTGATCCAGTCGGTTTCCGTTAATGATACAGGGCGCACCTTTGTCCTTACTGCCACTATTTACGATGGGCAACGACAGATCACGGCCGTGTTTTTTAGGGTGCGATGGTTACAAAAAGTCCTGCACGAAGGCGTGGTAGCACTTTTTACAGGGAAACTGAAATATTTTCGCGGCGAAGCCCAGTTGCAGCACCCCGACTATGTCATCTTGGATAAAGCCGCATTAACCAGCGATCCAGACTCCGATACGGTTTATGATGACGAGGGTGACTGTAGTCGCTATATAGCGCATCTTGAGACCATTCCGATCTATCCAGCAACGAAAAATCTTCCCACGTGGCGCATTGCTGCCGCAATTGCTGAAGTCCTCAGGCGCACTCCCCACATATCAGATCCCCTAGCTGCCTATATCCCTCCCGGATTCCCCAGCCTCGACGCAGCTATTAGGGGATTGCACCAGGATCCACAAACGAAACCTAGCTATTATCGTGATCGTTTTGCCTTCGATGAGGCTCTAGCCCTGGCTACCGTCATGGCCACCCGACGCCAAGAATCTCGCGCTCGGCTAGCTCCTCGCCTCGAGCACATTCCCAATGCCTCCGCTGCGCAACTCATCGTTAGCCTTCCGTATGCTCTTACTGACGGACAACGATCAGTCATAGCCGACATAGCCGCTGATCTCACCCTCGAGCACCCGATGCAACGTCTGCTCCAAGGTGAAGTGGGCTCAGGTAAAACCGTGGTGAGCCTGGTTGCCATGCTGCAGGCAATCGACAACGGCAAGCAGTGTGCGCTTTTGGCGCCAACGGAAGTTTTAGCTCACCAACACGCACGCAGCCTTAAGGATCTTCTAGATCTTGCGGGGCTGGATGATATTGCGGTCACCGTATTGAGCTCGGGTATGCCAATCGCACAGCGTCGGCAAGCGTTGCTTGACTGCGTCTCGGGGCAAGCAGATATCGTTGTGGGAACCCACGCCCTCATTCAAGAATCCGTCGAATTCTTTGACCTTGGGTTTTGCGTCGTTGACGAGCAGCACCGGTTCGGTGTGGAACAGCGTGACGCCCTGCGTAGCAAGGGAAAAAACGGCCTAACGCCCCATCTGCTTGTTATGACAGCGACACCCATCCCACGGACCGTGGCGATGACGCACTTCGGCGATCTCAGTAGTTCGGTACTAAGAGAACTACCCCAGGGGAGAAAACCAATCAAGAGCTTTTGCGTACCAACGTGGCTAGAGGCCTGGACCAAGAGGATGTGGGAGGTGGTTCGCGAACAAATAGCATCGGGGCATCAGGTTTATGTGGTGTGCCCCCGAGTGCACAAGGAGGGTGGGGTGCTAGAAACCCACGCCCAACTCAGCTCTCATCAACTGAGCGATTTCACAGTGGAATGTCTCTACGGCTCTCTCGCACCACGCGATAAAGATGACATTATGAAGCGCTTCGCGCAAGGCGATATAGATGCTCTGGTGTCCACAACGGTCATTGAGGTAGGTATCGATGTTGCTAATGCTACCGTTATGATCGTGTTGGAGGCAGACCACTTCGGCGCCTCTCAGTTGCATCAACTGCGAGGGCGGGTTGGGCGTGGTGGCAATGCCTCACACTGTTTTTTCGTCACCGAAGCTGAGCAGGAGAGTGCTAGTTTTATGCGCATTAAACAACTCAGTGAAACGACCGATGGTTTTGAGGTAGCCGACCTAGACCTGAGCATGCGTCGTGAAGGCGATGTTCTGGGCAGCGCCCAGTCGGGGACGAGACGCGCAGTTCGCTACCTCGATCTGTTACACCATGCACATCTCATCGAGCATGCTAACGCTCGCGCGCGTGATCTTGTGGAGGAGAACCCCCGCCTCGCCCAGCTTCTGACATCCCGCTACACAGAGCACGATCGGGACTATCTCGAAAAGAGTTAAAATGCAGCGCAATGATAAACTAAAGCCCATGAAAATCTGCGCCCCATTCCTAGGAATCGTCCGCTACACAGTAGCAGTAGGCGACCGCGTTGAAACCGGCGCGGAATTAGCCATCGTCGAGGCCGTGAAACTCGAGACATCGATCGTGGCACCAGGTCCTGGGATTGTTAGCGAATTGTGCTTCAATGATTTCGAGGACGTCCTAGGCGGAGACCCGCTGCTCGTGATTGCTGAGGAGGGCTAGTAGATGGGCAAAACGCGAATTATTGCTGGACAAGCTCGCGGCCGCAAGATCAAAGTTCCCGAGCAGGGGACCCGGCCTACCTCAGACAGGGCCCGTGAAGGCTTATTCTCTTCTCTTCAAGTACGCTTCGGCTTTCAAGATTCGCGCGTTCTCGACCTCTTTGCAGGTTCAGGAGCGCTCGGCCTAGAAGCGGCCTCTCGGGGGGCTAGCGAGGTGGTATTGGTCGAGTCCCAGGCCAGTGCCTGTGCGATCATCAAAGAGAACGCTGCAGTGGTAGGCCATCCTGGTGTGAGCATTGAACAAAGGGCCGTGTCTAGCTATTTAGCGATGGCGCCTCATCACTATTTTGACATGGTGCTGGCAGATCCCCCCTATGAGCTCGAGGATGTTGCCGTCATCGAGATGCTCACGGCGCTTAAACCCCTGCTTGTAGATGGTGCCGCTGTGGTGGTCGAACGCCACCGTGACTCTCCTCAAACTGCATGGCCCGCAGGTTTTACCCCAACCACCCAAAAATTAAAGAAGCGTACCTTCGGTATAGCGCGTATGGATATGGCTGTTTTTGATTCCGAATTAGCGGACGGGTAATGGCGATGAATAAGCATATGCGCAGAGCGGTTGCCCCTGGGTCCTTTGACCCGGTGACGATGGGACATATTGATATCTTCCGTCGCGCTGCGGCCCAATTTGACGAATTAACGGTCCTGGTGACTGCGAATCCGAATAAGCAAAATGGACTGTTTAGCGTGAGGGAACGTATCGATCTCATCGAGCGTAGTCTTAGCGATGTACCCAATATCGTGGTGGATTGGTGGGCAGATCTTTTGGTCGATTACACCAGCGCACACGATATTTCAGTCATCGTCAAGGGCCTACGATCCTCCCTCGACTACGAGTACGAGGTGCCGATGGCGCAGATGAACCGCAATCTCTCCGGGGTGGACACCGTGTTTTTTATGACAGATCCCAAATACGGTCACGTGTCCTCGACTCTGTGCAAAGAAGTGATTCGGTTTGGCGGAGATATCAAAGAAGTGTTACCTCCGCACGTTGAGAAAGCCATCAAGGAAAAGTACAACAAGCCCCTCGACTAGGTCAAGATACTGGAAAGGAATTCCTGGGTACGTGCGTGCTGAGGATTATCCAGGACCTCCTCCGGACGGCCAGATTCAACAACTACGCCACCATCCATGAAAACCACCTGATCGGATACCTCCCGAGCGAAACCCATCTCATGAGTGACAACAAGCATAGTCATTCCCTGTTCAGCCAAATCACGCATTACGCGGAGAACCTCCCCAACCAGTTCAGGGTCGAGAGCAGAGGTAGGCTCATCAAATAGCATCAACTTGGGATCCATCGCCACCGCGCGGGCAATAGCGACCCGCTGCTGTTGGCCACCAGATAGCTGAGCCGGAAAAGCATCCGCTTTGTGCGCTAGTCCCACCTGGGCAAGGAGTTCCCTGGCGCGCTCATTTGCTTTGTCAGAATCCATTTTCTTTACATAAATCGGAGCTTCAGTGATATTCTCCAGCGCGGTGCGATGCGGAAATAGGTTGAAGTTTTGGAAAACCATACCGATATCGGAGCGCTGACGAGCCGCCTCTTTCTCGGAAATTTCGTAGAGTACGCCATTCTTCTCGCGGTAGCCGATTAAAGTTCCGTCGACGTAGAGGCGACCCGCGGTGACTTTCTCCAAGTGGTTGACGCAGCGCAAGAAGGTGGACTTACCGGAACCGCTCGGTCCGATCAAACACGTTACTGAGCCCTTCGGAACTATAAGGTCGATACCTTTGAGGACTTTGAGGCCGGAGAAAGACTTACAGACCTGTTGAGCCTCAATCATGGTTGTATTCATCTTTGAGTACCTTCTCTTATTTCCGCTTAGGGGTCTCGGGAACAATATTGATATTTTTCGGAAGCGTTCCCTCTGCATCGGCTAGGGCGCTGAGTTGGCGAGCTGTCAACTCCTTGGTTGCCCCACGATCGTAGTAAATCTCTAGGTAGTGTTGGCCCACCATCAGCAACGAGGTGATAACGAGGTACCACGTTGCCGCAACAAGAAGCAAAGGAATCGGGTCAAAAAGAGCGTTCGCAATATCCATGGCCCGCCCGTATAACTCCATTGAATAAGGAATCGCGACGACGAGCGACGTGGTCTTGAGCAGGGAAATGAACTCATTGCCTGTGGGAGGCAAGATGATACGGCGTGCCTGCGGCAAGATTGTGCGGCGAATAGTGGTCCACCAACTCATACCGAGGGCCTTTGATGCTTCGATTTGTCCAGGGGGCACAGCCTGAATCCCGGAGCGCACGATTTCTGCCATATAGGCCGCCTCGTTCAGACCGAGTCCTAGGACGGCGAGGAAGAACGTATTTCTCAGTGCGCTTTCGAGGTCGATCTCAGCTATCCCCAGGTTGAGTACTTTGAAAATATTGCCAGCTAGACCCCAGAACACCAGTTGTACATAGACTGGGGTGCCTCTAAAGATCCATAAATAAGACCATGCGATGGCGCTCAACACGGGATTGGGCGACATCCTTAGGATGGCGAGGATCTGACCGAGGACAACGCCAATAAGCATGGCTAGCACTGTGAGCGCAATAGTGTGCAGAGCCGCTTCGGCAATACGAGTATCGAAAAGGTACTGAAAATAAGTGTCCCACCCGAAGGCTTCATTTTGGCTACATGAATAAATAAAAAGAGCGACAATGCTCAGCAAGATGGTGGCCGTAACCCACCGTCCTGGGTGGTGGAGTGATTTAGCCTCAATGGGTTTGGGGCCTCGTGGGGTGCTCATAACAAGAATCTTTCGAATGTTTAGACTCCCTCGGTTGCTCATGCGGTGCCAAGGGAGTGGGTGGGATATCAGAGGATGGTTGGCTAGTTGATGGGCTGACCATTGATAGCAGCGGCTTCAACGAGGCCATTCTTCATGCCCCACTGAGCTAAAATCTCTTCGTAGTCGCCGTTGTCGATGAGGTGCTGGAGGGCGGCTGCGAGAGCGGGGGCTAATTCTGAGCCCTTTTTAACGGGCCAACCATAGTTGGCAACGGCGAAGATATCTCCAACTAGTTCGAGTCTATCCTCAGAGCGTTCAACAGCCCACGCGACCGTGGGGGAGTCGCCCGAGAATGCATCGGCACGCCCAAGGATGGCAGCATTAGCGGCGGCATCGGAGCTGTCGAAAGATAAGGTTTTGATTGCTGGTTTGCCAGCTGCTTCACATGCTGCCGAGCGTTCGGCTACATCTACCGTCTCGGAGACTGAGGCCCGTTGAACGGCCACAGTCAGGCCACACGCCTCATCGGGATCGACGCCTGAGCCGGGAGCTGCGGCCCACTGGATACCGGCATTGAAATAATCGACGAAGTCGAAGTTAGCCCTCCGCTCCTCGTTATCGGTAAAGCCGGAAGCCCCGAATTCTACGGAGCCACCGTCGATTTGGGGCAGGATCAATGAGAAGTCGAGGTCCTTAACTTCCAGTTCCAAGCCCAGCACGGAAGCGGCCGCACGAGCAAGATCGATATCAAAGCCGATGATCTTACCATCGGAATCTTTAAATTCAGCGGGGGCGAAGGGTGGGTTGGTGCCAATGCTGATCTTGCCATCCTCAGCGATGTCTGATGGAACGAGAGCGGCTATAGCGTCAACGGTGTCAGGAGTAATTTCCTTCCAACCAGAGGGAAGACCGTTACTGGCAGCGGAGGACGGGGATTCACCATCAATGGCGGCGGTATTACCTTCCGTGTTTGTAACGCAACCGCTGAGGAGTAAACCGACGGTGACTATGCTCGCTGCCGAGCGGTAGATCGATTGGTGTTTCATCGTTGAAGTCATGGAAATAAATTTATCACACTGAATAAATTTTTCATACCCTTTACGGTGGACGTCTTACCCCCGTAATCGACAGGAGACAATAAAATGTCTCCAAGCAGTGGTTATACCGGAGGTTTGGGGGTGCCTGACCAACCTTTGCGGAGTCAGCCCTGCGAGGCAGTTATCGAATATATGCATACAATTCACAAAATATGCGGAAAGTATGCATTTGATTACGGGAATGATGCTCGCCACCAATACTTCACAAAGGGGGCTGAGAACAGCCTGGTTCAGGTCTCTCCACCCGCACCCAGTTACTTGTGACCTCAAACCGCGCGAAGGTGCAAGCGATAATCGTACCCGCGCTACTAGTCCAACCAGACACACTCGGCACACACGCGGGTAACTACTTCGCTATTCGGAAACCTTGTTAGTTCTTCGATCCCTGGGTATTAAAGCGTTCGAGGATCATCACGGCACCAGCAATGGCGCCACCGAGCGCCATCATGGACAGCAACCAGCCAGTATTGCCACTCGGTGCGAGAAGCTCTCCCGAATCGCCAGTCCACGGCCATAGTGCACGTAACGAACCCAACATCAGCCCCGCCATCGCCATCATGGTGAGAGAGTGATGGTTATTGAGCAGATAATTTAACACTTTGATAAACAACGACAGCCCCGTGAGCGCCCCCGCGACAAAGACCAAGAGGACCGTGAGGTTGCGTTCGCTCACTGCGCCAATAACTGGCTCATATAGACCGATCGCTAGGAGAATGAAGGATCCGGATACTCCAGGTAATACAAGCGCGCAGATAGCAATAGCAGCAGCCCCAAATATGATCAGTAGTGATGGATCAGATTTCTCGGCCGAGGTGAATCCGGTGAGGAAAAACATACCTATAGCGGTTGCAACGAGGAGCGAAAGCGCAGGGATCAACTTGGCTTTTAAGTCCTGCTTGTTGGTCTGCTTGATCGGGACGACCAGTGAGACAGCAACCATACCGAGAAAAAGGGCGTGGGCAGTCTGGGGAGAATTCTCCACAAAGGAATGAACCACTCCAGAAAGCGCAAAGACAGTACCTAGCATTCCCACAGCCACCGCAGCGAGGAAGAGCCACTCGACTTTCCTCACCGCAGCCGCAAGGTTCGAACGATCGCGAACGAGCGATTTCGCCACGTTCAGCAGCGCGTCGGCGTTGTTAATCGCGCGCTCGTAAATACCACTGATGAGCGCAATTGTGCCACCGGAGACGCCCGGAACCATCTCGGCAAGTCCAATGAGAGCACCAATGACAACATGAACAAGATGTGAAACAGGGTTTGAGGAGCGGATCCCCTGAGTTGAGTGGTCCATTGAGCGCCTTACTGTTTATATGAGTATCAGATTTTTTATAATGTGATAGCAAAACCGCCACGTGTAAAAATACTCCGTGGCGGTGACTATCGTGCCCCTGGTGAGACTCGAACTCACACTGGACGGGTTTTGAATCCGTTGCCTCTGCCAATTGGGCTACAGGGGCGCACGGGGAAATATTAACCTATTTTCTAGATTTCTGGAAATCCCAACGTCATCCTACCCATCCCCGACTATTCCCGCGATCGACTAGACTGGTCTTTCGTGACTGAGATGGAGAACAACAAAATCGACGCCCCACGCCGCCTTATGCTCATTGACGGTCATTCTATGGCTTTCCGTGCTTTCTACGCGCTTCCGAGCGATAAATTCTCCACGTCTGGAGGTCAGCACACCAATGCTGTCTACGGTTTCCTTTCTATGCTTGCAGGATTAGTACGCGAAGAAGAACCCTCTCATATCGCGGTGGCCTTTGACCTCGAGGCTCCTACTTTTCGCAGTGAACTGTTCCCAGATTACAAGGCACAGCGTGCGCCCACCCCTGAGGAGTTCAAAGGGCAAATTTCGCTAATCAAGGACGTGCTTGAAGTCCTTGGCCTGAAAACCATCGAAAAAGACCATTATGAGGCCGATGATGTGATTGCCACATTGGCTACCGCCGCTCAACCCCTTGGTTTTACTACTCTTATAGTTACTGGAGATCGCGATTCTTTCCAGTTGGTGAACGATTCCACCACGGTGCTGTATCCCATGAAGGGGGTTTCGGTTATGCACCGCTTTACCCCTGAAGCTGTGCAGGAAAAGTATGGTCTGAGTCCTGAGCAATACCCGGACTTCGCAGCTCTTCGGGGCGACCCATCGGATAATCTCCCCTCGATTCCAAAAGTGGGAGAGAAAACCGCAACCAAGTGGATTACCCACTACGGTAATCTAGACAACTTGCTTGCGCATGCTGAAGAAATTGGGGGAGTAGTAGGCAACAATCTCCGCGAGCGCATTGATCAAGTGCGTATGAATCGCACGCTCACCGAGATGGTCAAAGATCTTCCCTTAGAATTGTCCCCGGAGCAGCTCCAGCGGGGAACGGTCGATATTACGGCGGTTCTGGATAAATTTTCAGATCTCGAATTTGGTAAAAATCTTCGCGAACGCATTTTTGAAGCCCTAGGTTTAGGGGAGCAACCTCAGACTCAGGAATCGGCCCGCGACGAAAGAGAACTCATCGAAGACAGTCAACCTGTCCATCATTGGTTAGAAGATCCTAGCCGTGACCTAGCTGCGGGAACGGCGGTCTATATTCAAGGGAGAGGAACACCGGCGAGCGGCGACGCCTATGCCTATGCACTCCTCGATAGCAAGAACCATGTTATCGTGGGTGACTTTGCAGATCTGAGCCCCGAGGAGGAGAAGGCGCTGGCTAAATTCTTCTCCAGCGACGCCCCCAAGATTATGCATGAGGCCAAAGCGTGCTACCACATGTTAAAGGGACGCGGGTTCACTTTATCGGGGATCCGCCATGATACTGCTGTGGCTGCCTATATATTGCGCCCCGGCCAGCGAACCTACTCTCTCGAGGATGTTTATCAGCGGCATCTTCAGGGACAACTCGGTGCCGATAACGGGGGTCAATTGAGCTTGATCGACGAGGATAACCATCGCATCCTTAAGGACTCTGTTCGGGCAATTATCTCGCTAGCTGAATCCTTGACCAAGGAATTGCAAGAAATGGACTCCTTCGAGCTTTATAGCGACTTAGAGATTCCTCTTATCCAGTCACTCGCTGTGATGGAGGATGCCGGAATTGCGGTGGATCGAGCTGTGTTAGAGGAACAGCTGGCAGACTTCAAAGACCAAGTGGCCAGGGAGGAAGAGGCAGCACGTGAGCTCGCGGGTGACCCGACGCTCCTCCTGACCTCACCGAAACAGCTGCAGGTTGTCCTTTTTGAAACTCTGGGACTTCCCAAAACTAAAAAAACCAAGACAGGCTACTCCACAGCAGCTAAAGAGATTGAAGCGCTTGCTGTCAAATATCCGCATCCCTTCCTTGATCATCTTTTAGCACACCGCGAATATCAGAAAATGAAGACCACTCTAGAGGGTCTGATTAAAGCTATCGGCGAGGATGGGCGTATTCACACCACCTTTAACCAAACTGTGACGTCCACGGGCAGACTATCCTCCACGGAACCTAACCTGCAGAATATCCCAGTGCGAACTGCAGCCGGGCGCAAAATCCGCTCCGCCTTCACTCCTGGGCCAGGGTACGACACGCTCTTGACTGCCGATTATTCCCAGATTGAAATGCGAGTGATGGCGCATCTTTCGCAAGATGTTGGCCTTATTGAGGCGTATCAACGTGGTGAGGATCTTCATAATTACGTGGGATCAAAAGTATTTGATGTCCCCGTTTCTGAAGTGACGGCGGAGTTGCGCCGCCGCGTCAAGGCCATGTCCTACGGGCTGGTCTACGGGCTCTCGGCCTTCGGCCTATCACAACAGCTGGGAATCACCCCAGGTGAGGCCAAGGGAATCATGGAAAACTACTTCGAGCGCTTTGGTGGAGTTAAACGTTATCTTGATGATATCGTCGAACAAGCTCGACGCAGTGGATACACAGCTACCCTCTTCGGGCGCCGGCGTTATTTACCAGAGTTGAGTTCCACAAATCGGGTTGCTCGGGAAAACGCCGAACGTGCGGCTTTGAATGCGCCCATCCAAGGAAGCGCTGCCGATATCATTAAAGTTGCTATGTTGCGCGTCGACCGGCATTTGGAGAAAACGCAATCTCGGGTGCTCCTCCAAGTCCACGACGAGTTGGTGGTAGAGGTAGCTCCCGGGGAACTCGACATGGTTACCAAGATTGTGGAAGCCGAGATGGACCGAGCCATATCGCTCTCGGTTCCCCTGGAAGTATCAGCCGGACATGGAGCTAACTGGGAAGAGGCTGCCCACTAAAGTTTCTAGTGGTGGCCTTATAGAGGGCGGTGAGCCTGAATGATCATAGTACCTGGGAAAATTTTGCCGCGGAGAGGAGACCATTGGCCCCACGTTGTTTCCAAAGAATCCGGCCATTCGGGTTCGACGAAGGCGTCGATGTGAAAACCACTGGTGGCTAAGGCGTTGATGTGGTCGGCCAAGGTGTGCTGAAATTCCACATAGTCAGGGCAAGTATCGTCAGCGGAATATTCCACGTAGTCCTTCTCAAAGTACGATGTGACTGCCATGAGTCCTGCTTCGCCTGGATCGTCGAGAAAAACCCATCGCATGGGATGGTTCGTGGAATAAACAAAACGTCCACCGGGGGTGAGCAAATTATAGATTGAACCAAATAACTCGGTGAGATCTTCCACGAAAGGAATGGCGCCAAAAACCGAGAAGACACAATCGAATGTTTCTTGGGCAAAGGGGAGAGCTGTGGCATCAGCCTGTACTAGAGGCAACGAGGTCGCTGCATACTTGAGCATGGACGATGAAATGTCGAAGCCCACCACGAATGCGTGGGGGAAGCGCACCTTCAACCACTGGGAACAGGGAGCCGAGCCGCAGCCTAGTTCGAGGACAGTATGCTGGGAGAGATCACCCAGCAACTGGGCCTCTTGCTCGTGAAGCATCTCAGGGCACCAGTAAAAGGATGACAGATATTCAGCATGACTTCTGTGGTACTGCGTGGCATCGAGGTCCCAATATTTTTGATTGGCCAATGAGGCTATTGGGGTTGGAGTTTTATCGGCAAACACAGCGACCCATTCTATTTGCTTTAGCTGGGAAAATGGCGTATCCTTGGCCACGCGTGTCTATGTTCGTATCGCCATCTTGCTTATGTAGGGAAGTAAGACGGGATGCGGCGAGATTGAATCGCTCTCTTTAGATGCAATTCAAGAGACATGAACTGTCCATCATCGATTCCTACATATTTCGGAGCACTTTTAACTTATGACCTCCAAGAACGTACCTCAGGTCGCTGTCAACGACATCGGCTCTCCTGAGGATTTCCTCGCAGCCATCGACGCCACCATCAAATATTTTAACGATGGAGACATCGTCGAAGGTACCGTGGTTAAGGTTGACCACGATGAGGTTTTGCTCGATATCGGATACAAGACCGAAGGTGTCATTCCGGTACGCGAGCTGTCCATCAAGCACGATGTCGACCCCGGCGAAGTAGTCGAGGTTGGCGACGAGATCGACGCCCTAGTTCTCACTAAAGAGGATAAAGAAGGTCGTCTGATCCTGTCCAAGAAGCGCGCTCAGTACGAGCGAGCATGGGGCGCCATCGAAGAACTCAAGGAAAAAGACGAGGCCGTTACCGGTACCGTTATCGAGGTTGTCAAGGGCGGCCTCATCCTTGATATTGGACTGCGCGGCTTCCTGCCAGCTTCTCTCGTTGAAATGCGCCGCGTGCGTGAACTCGACCCTTATATCGGTCAGCAGATCGAAGCAAAGATCATCGAGCTCGATAAGCAGCGTAATAACGTTGTTCTTTCCCGCCGTGCATGGCTTGAGCAGACCCAGTCTGAGGTTCGCTCGGAGTTCCTGCACCAGCTGCAAAAGGGCCAGGTACGCAAGGGTCACGTGTCTTCCATCGTCAACTTCGGCGCTTTCGTCGATCTCGGCGGTGTTGACGGCCTCGTTCACGTATCCGAGCTCTCCTGGAAGCATATCGATCACCCATCCGAGGTCGTCACCGTTGGTGACGAAGTAACCGTAGAGGTGCTCGACGTTGATCTTGACCGCGAGCGCGTATCGCTCTCGCTCAAGGCAACCCAGGAAGATCCATGGCGCGTCTTCGCACGCACCCACGCTGTCGGCCAGATTGTTCCCGGCAAGGTTACCAAGCTCGTTCCATTCGGTGCTTTCGTCCGCGTCGAAGAGGGTATCGAGGGTCTCGTACATATCTCCGAGCTGGCTCAGCGTCACGTCGAGGTACCAGACCAGGTTGTCAACGTCAACGAAGAGGCAATGGTTAAGGTCATCGACATCGATCTCGAGCGTCGTCGCATCTCCCTCTCCCTCAAGCAGGCTGATGAGGACTACACCGAGGAATTCGATCCCTCGAAGTACGGTATGGCCGACTCCTATGACGAGCAGGGCAATTATATCTTCCCTGAAGGCTTCGATCCTGAGACTAATGAATGGCTCGAGGGCTTCGATGCTCAGCGTCAGGAGTGGGAGGCTCGTTACGCCGAGTCTGAGCGTCGCTTCCAGCTTCACACCCAGCAAATCGAGCGGAACCGTGCCGCAGCCGCTGAGGCTGCCGCAGCGGGTGAGTCCGAAGGTGGAAACTACTCTTCCCAGTCTGACCAGGCAGCTCCGGCCGAAGCAGCGGAAGTAGCAGCGGAAACCGGTGGCTCACTTGCTTCTGATGAGCAACTTGCCGCTTTGCGCGAGAAGCTCGCTGGCAGCTAAAGCTCGCTGTGCGTAATCCCCATTCACCTGAATGATCAGGTGAATGGGGTTTTCTTTATTTTCCGCTATGAACTTAAGTCGGCTGCTCAGGTATTCGCCCTCCTAGACAATTCAACGGATAGTCACTTGCGCGTTAATTAGGCTGCTGTCGAGCTGCTAAAGCGACGTTCATATCTGGTTTAGGTAAAGCACCCCATCAGTCACTTAATGGGCCAATTTATTCTGTTGGTGGTTGCTTTCGCCGTTTCGTCGACCATGCCGATGGGGAAGGTAACTTAATTTTCCTTTTTCCCATTGCTAAGAATTGTAGAGTCACCTGTGAGAGGATTACTCGAGTTTGTTGATACGTTGATGAGGTCAAAGTTGAGTATCTTACAAAATTTCAACCCCTCGGCGCGCTGCAGGTTCCGGCCCGAGGAGCTGATCTCATCGCGGGCACCGTGAATACCGTGGCGCTTTGAGACCTAGGGTTTTAGTAGTGGACTCTAGTCGTTCATACGTTACCCTTTCACCAAAGCCAAGATACCGGTAAAGAGCTACAGTATAGATCTATAGTTATGGCAGCAAGGGGCCATCTAGAGGATGGTCGGGCTCTCTGCGATTGGGGGTTCAAACTCAAAAAAAGCTCGCCTCCTGTTAAGGTGAAGCGAGCTTTTCCGTCTTGGATCAGGCGTTAAGTGAGGACAAGAGCAAACGCGAGTAGCTGGGCACAGAGGATCTTCGTGACCATAGCCATCGGGTATACCGTCGTGTAGCCAATAGAGGGCAACTCGTTGCGGGTATGGTCCGAAACATAGGATAAAATTGCAGGGTGGGTCTGCATACCTGCGAGGATGCCAGCTACTTGACCGAATGGAATTTTGAGTAATTTATAGCCCACAATCAGGGTGCACAAACTCATGGCAATCGTGCCTATAGCGCCAACAAAAATAATCTTTAGAGATTCTGGATCTTTCAGGGCTTCTCCGAAACCAGCACCGGCGGTGGTACCAATTCCAGCAAGGAAGAGTGTGATACCGAATTGACGCAAGGCCAAATTAGCGCCATAAGGTACTTGCCACACTACAGGACCGGTGCGCTCGATATAGCCGAGAAGTAATGCCACGATGAGGGGGCCGCCCGCGGAGCCGAGCTTAAGTTCAGCGCCACCAACAAGAGGAAGTGCCACCATGCCTAGCAGTACACCGAATCCGAGGCCCGTAACCAGGGGAAGAAGGTTAATATCGGACAGGGATTTGTAGGAATCGCCGAAGATCCTTGTGGCTTGATCGATTCGACCTCGAGGAGCCACAACGCGAACTCGATCGCCTAACTGCAGGACGGTATCTGGGGTGGCCACCGTGTCCATATCCCCTCGGCGCACCTGTGTCACCAACATATCGTGGAGACGAGAACGTAGCTTGCGGAGAGGGATACCAACAATATCTGGGGACGACACAAAGATTCTGCGGTAGTCAATAGTCTCGCCGTGAGTGGGAGAGCCAGGGACGTGCTCACCGACGAAGGCGCCCACCTTGTCGAGCTCCATGGCTGTGCCAACTATCGAGACCGTGTCGCCGAGTTCGGCTTCATCGCCTGGTTCTGGCAGGTAGAACTTACCGTTATGCTCGATTCGGGATACTATAATCTCCAATTCGAAGGCATGGGGCCATTGATTGATGGGGGGTAGGTTCTCTTCGGTGACCTTGAATCGACGAGTCTCTAGAGGGGTGACAGCTACGCCTGCGTCTTTTGCTTCCTGCTCGTGATTGATTTTAAAAACTTTGGACATGAGTGCGATCGAGAGAATGACACCGAGCACACCAATGGGATAGGCAAGCGAGTACGCAACGACAGGAAGCTCTGCTACGTCACTATTTTCGTTACCTAGAAGCTGTGGCATGGTATCCACAATGGCAGCCATAGCAGGAGTATTCGTGCCAGCACCGGTAAATAGTCCCGCTCCGGAAGCGGCATCGATTCCAGCAAGCTTGATAGCTATATATGAAATCCCGGTCAGCACAATGATCATGCTAAAGCCCAGCATATTGTTTTTGAGCCCGATAGTTTTCATCGATGCGAAAAATGTTGGGCCGGCTTCGAGCCCGATGGTATAGACGAATAGGCTCAAACCCACAATGAACAAAATGGGGGGTAGGGTGATGCGCGGTTCAATGGTAGCGAAGGCCAGACCAACGAAAAGCACAGCAGCTACGCCGAGTCGAAAATTTCCGATCCGAATCTTCCCTACGAGTAATCCGACGGCCATGATGGTGATCAAAGCGAGGAGCTGATTTTCAACAAGTAATTGCACGTTACCTATGGTGGCACGCAAAAAAACATAATTCAACCTGCGGTTTAGTGATCTTGATGGGGGTAGGCGCACAACTCTTTCGCCTAAACTCTCATCTTCTCGTCAACGCTATTGGGAATTTGTGTCCAAATAGGGCTAAGTCTGTTTATCGCTCGTGCACTAAGCTCTGCGAATCGAGGGGAAGGGTGTTTTTTCTCCAATCCAATGGGGGTAACCTCCCATGCTTTTACAGTGACATTATACGAGGATGTGTGATCAAAACTTCATCCTTATTGAAAGTAGACGAGCGTGACATAGTTTAGCTATTGCAGACGATTGAGGCGACCAGTCGATCAATATCGGCTTCGGTGTGCAAAGCAGAAAGGCACAACCGGAGTAATGCTTTCCCGCGGGCAACAGTGGGATATCGAATGGCGGGGGCATATATCCCGGCATCTTCGAGATTGCGAGCGATGGTTATAGCTAGGCGTTCATCGCCAATGGGAACCGGGATAATGGGATGGGGGACCGAGGGCGATTGCATTCTCATCGATGCATAAAAATATCCGATGACCTCGTGCAGACGAGCGATGAGTTGATGATCGGTATCGAGAATTCGGAGAGCCTCGCTACAGCTTCCAACTGTGGCTGGAGTTGGAGCGGTGGAATAAACAAAGCTACGAGAGTGGTTGTAAAGGAATTCCCGCACCGGAGTGCTGCAGAGAGCAAAGCCCCCCTCCACACCCAAAGCTTTAGATGCAGTTCCGATTAATATATCGGGCTTTATACCGGCCCACTCGCTGACGCCCCGTCCAGTCCGTCCCACGGTGCCTACCCCATGTGCATCGTCGATGAGCAACCACGCATCGTAGTCGGCGGCTAGCTGCGCCAGTCTGGGCAGATCCACCACCGAACCCGACATAGAGAAGACACCATCGGAGATGATAAGAGCGTGTGGAGTCGTGCGGTGGCTCAACGCGCGGGCGAGGTATTCGAAATCCTGGTGGGGGTAGATTGTGAGCTGAGAGCTTTTAGCGAGCTTAATACCATCAATGAGCGAGGCGTGGTTGAAGGCGTCGGAAAACACTGTCACCTCGGGACCAGCTAGTGCTGAAATGACGCCCAAGTTGCACAGATAGCCGGTAGCGAAAAAAATACAGTCGGAGTAACCGAAGAACTCCGCTAGTTGGTTCTCTAGCATTCGATGAATCGTTTCGCCGGATGTTAGCCGAGACCCACCAGAACCTGCACCGTATAAATTGGAGGCTTTTTGTCCAGCCGCAATGACGCGGGGATCGCACGCGAGCCCCAAGTAATCGCTGCTTGCAAAACTAAGTGTGGGATGCCCATTGAGGACTGTGCGCGGTTGTGGGGCGGTGTCGAACCGACGGGGACTTCGCTGTAACTCAGCTGCCTCCCATTGGTGGTTCCAGGATGTGGTGACGCTGTTCAGACTAGTCATCGTGACCACCGTGGAAGTGTCCCGTGACAAGGACGGGTTGGTCTTCGAGATAAGCGATCGTACGCCCGAGGTCGAAATTATATTGGGTACTATCCACGATGATCACTCGACCACCACTACCGTTTTTCTTCATATTAGGAATTCGGTAATAGGTTCCTGCTAATGCTATATAACCTGTTGTGTAGTCGGGATCGTCACTCATGCAAAGTTCAGCCACAACCCCAGGTGCACTAAGGGTTTTCGTTGCCAAAATGCGAGCCTCGACGTGGTGATTCTTTGATCCTCGGTGGATAGTGTGCTCATAGTCAAAGGTGCTAACTCGAATACCGCGATGCCGATCGGGCTCTATGCGGCGGAGTCGGCGAGCATCTAACAAGGCGGCCCCACGCATGTCTTTAATTGAGAAAATCAAGTCTTGCGCCAGTTCTGCCGCGGAGGTGCTAAGCCCATTTTTGGTTAATAGTTCTGCGATACTGGTGCCGGCGGGAAGCTCTACGCAGGGAAGTAGAGGGACACGCAGTGGGTCTTGGTCTAGTCTCTCGACGCGCAAGGAGATGCTATCCGGCTCTGCCTTAGGATGAGTGAGGGCGCGCTCTATTAAATCTGCTGCAATCTGGGTAATATCGCTAGGTTTGTCTCTAGCGGAAGCGTTCGTGAGACGTTCGGCGCCGGAGATGTGGGTTCCTTGGTTGGAGGCATGCATGCGGATTGAGTAGTAGGCCATGGGCTAACAGAGTAACAGGATAGCTGGGCATGAGGGGGAAAGGGATGTGGGAAACGGGGTGAATCTCGCGGTCAAAATTGTGGGTTTGCTGTGGTTTTGCTGTGGGTTTATTTTTGAGTCATGTGAGAAAATCCGCTTGCTTTCTTGAATGTGAGCTGGGCTATGCAATATACTGGGAGGGATTGTTCTGTGAACCAAATTTTTGGTCGGAACAAACCAAGAAAGGTTCAGCCAGATCATTGAGTGGCAGCATCGTTGCTGACTCAGGCGGTTGGATCGAAGAGAGTGAGTCCTAGGTGCTTACTCTTTTACGTTTTTAATGTAAATCTCTAGCGAAAGGCCTGAAAATGGCTGAAAAAACTACCCTGGGGACCGCCTCAGAGTTTATCCTCGATAAGATCGGGGGTGCGGAAAACGTCGCCTCGATGACGCACTGTGCCACCCGACTCCGCTTCCAGCTCAATGATCAGTCCAAAGCTGATCAGAAGGCTCTCGATTCTCACCCTAAGGTCCTCGGTGTTGTACCGCAGGGCTCCAATGGCCTCCAGGTCGTCAAGGGTGGCGATGTTGCCAATTATTACCAGGAGCTTACGAAACTTCCAGGTATGGGAGCCAAAGACAGTGCCGCCGAGTCTTCGAAGAAGCAATACGACGGTGTCAGAGGCAAATATAGCTGGGTGGACTACTGCTTCGAGTTCCTCTCTGATACATTCCGCCCGATTCTCTGGGCTCTTCTTGGCGCCTCGCTGATTATCACCATGCTCGTGCTGGCTGACACCTTCGGCTGGCAAGATTTCCGCCAAGATGTCGCAGAGCAGCCTCCGGTCTATCAGCTACTCCACGCCATGTGGACTTCCGTCTTCTACTTCCTCCCCGTCATGATCGGTGCTACCGCAGCGCGTAAGCTGGGAGCAAACGAGTGGGTGGGCGCCGCCATTCCCGCCGCTTTGCTCACTCCCGCTTTCATGGCGATGGGTAGCAAGGGTGACGTCGTAGATCTTGCTGGTCTACCACTAGTTATTAACGAGTACTCCGGTCAGGTTTTCCCTCCGATTATGGCTGCAATTGGCCTGTTCTGGGTGGAGAAGGGTCTTAAGAAAATCATCCCGAGTGCGGTGCAAATGGTCTTTGTACCATTTATCTCCCTGCTCATCATGATCCCAGCTACCGCCTTCTTGCTCGGCCCCTTCGGTATTTTCATCGGTAACGGAATTACCAGCGTTTTGACAGCGGTAAACGGTTTCAGCCCATTCATCTTGGCTATTTTGGTTCCTTGCCTCTACCCATTCCTCGTTCCATTGGGTCTGCACTGGCCGCTCAACGCCATTATGATCCAAAATATTGCAACCCTCGGTTACGACTTCATCCAGGGCCCCATGGGTGCATGGAACTTCGCCTGCTTCGGAGTTGTTACCGGCGTTATGGTCATCTCCATCCGTGAAAAGAACAACGGCATGCGCCAGGTTTCCCTTGGCGCAATGATGGCCGGTCTTCTTGGCGGTATCTCTGAGCCTTCGCTCTACGGCGTGCTGTTGCGCTTCCGTAAGACCTATTTCCGCCTCATTCCGGGTTGTATCGCCGGTGGTGTCGTTATGGGTATCTTCAATGTCAAGGCTCAGGCTTTCGTCTTCACCTCGCTGCTCACAATCGGCGCTATGGACCCCGCTGGTGGATACGCAATCGGTATTGCCGTCGCTTTCTTCACCTCCATGTTCTTAGTCATTTTCCTCGATTACCGCACCAAAGAAGAGCGTGACGAAGTGCTTGCTAGCCTGGCTAGTCAGCGTGAGACCGAGATTGAAGCAGCTCCGACTGTCGCGACTCCTGCTCCTGCTGCTACTCCAGCCGCTGCACCTGCTGCAGCCGCTACTTCCGGTGGCGCAGTCGCTGTTGCCACTCCGGTTAAGACCGCACTCGAAGAGGGCGCTTTGACTGAGCTGGTTTCGCCCCTCGCCGGCGCAGCTATCACCCTCAGTGAAGTTCCAGATCCCATCTTTGCTGCTGAAAAGCTTGGCAAAGGCGTAGCGATTGTTCCCACGGGTACAACCGTTTACGCTCCAGCTGACGCAACTGTCATTTCCGTTCCTAAGTCAGGCCATGCCGTAGGCCTGCGTCTGGACAACGGTATTGAGCTGCTTGTTCACGTTGGTATCGACACCGTTCAACTCGGTGGCGAGGGATTCGAGATTCATGTGGAGCGTAAACAGCATGTAACTGCTGGAACCCCGCTGATTTCCTTCGATCCTGAATTCATCAGCTCAAAGGGCTATAACTTGGTGACGCCAGTACTGGTTACCAACCACGCGAAATTCTCAGACGTGAGCGGTTTGGCCCCACAAAACGTGGATACCAATACCGTAGTAATTCGCACTCAGAAGTAGTATCTTCTTTTCCTCAAATCCCCAGCACTCTCCACGGGCGCTGGGGATTTAACATGCACTAGTATAAATTTCATGAAGATCATTGGGCTCACTGGTGGCATCGGTTCCGGTAAATCGACTGTTGCAAAAGAATTCGCATCTCTTGGAGTTACGGTGATAGACGCCGATCACATTGCCCGCGACATCGTCGAGCCAGGAATGCCAGCCCTCAACGAACTAGCTGACGCATTCGGCGGGGATATCATCAAAGATGACGGTCATCTCAATAGAGGATTACTCGCGGAGCGCGCTTTTAGCAGCCCGGAGAAGACCGCCCAACTGAGCTCGATTACCCACCCTCGCATCCGAGAGCGCACCGAGGCCCTCTTTGAGTCCTACCGTAAGGCAGGGCATCCTATAGTCATTTGGGATGTACCGCTCCTCGTCGATAAGGGGTACCACCGTCACTGCGATGCCGTTATCGTGGTTGATACCTGTGCTACCGAGCGGCTCAGGCGGTTAGTACACTTGCGCGGGCTGAGCGAGAAGGATGCTAACGCTCGCATTGCTGCTCAGATCAGCGACACCGAGAGACTACAGGTCGCCGACTTTGTCATCGATAATAACGGCTCACTCGACGCCATTCCCGCGCACGTCTCTCGGATTCTCCAAAGACTTCGGGATCAGTGAAAGCTCTGTAAGCCCTGTAACCCTAGTAGTCTCAAGGGCAGGGGATAGATCCACAACCTTTTCTACGGTGAGATTATCCTCGGTGTCGTGGTTGCTTTTAACGCTGGCGTTTAGAGATATTTCATCAAGTTTCGTGCGCATGACCAGTACGTTATATGCTCCCCACGTAGACGCCACCCATTCGAGTGTCCCTGAATTCTGATGGGGCAGGATAAAACCACCATAGATATCGGGGATTGTTGCGCGACTAATAAGCATGCGCTTCGAACTCCACGGGCCGGTTATCTTTTCTGCGGTACGAAGCACCATTCCGTTCTCGTCCAGGTAGAGTACTACCCATCGGCCTAAACCTTCGTGGAAGGTCACCGAAAGTTCAGAAACCCTTCCATCCAGTAGTGGAAGCTCCACCGCCGGATCGTCAGTCCACGTCGAGCCGTCGAAGTATTCGAAAGCGTTTTCGGCGGGGAACTCCGACTTAGCCGCACGAGATAGATAAGCTGACCCATCGCGACCGGATTTAGTGCTTATCCGGTAGATATAGTTGTCATCGTGAGTGAAGGCGCTCATCTGAAGGTGCGAATTCCCGTGTCTGTAGGCGCTAAACCCTGGGATACTCGGTAGGTTCTCTGCATCTGCATTGACACGAATGGATTCGGGAACGAGTGACCAATTTACTCCATCGACACTCATCACTGTAGCCGCATAATTGGTATCCCAATACCCTGGAGCACCCCAGCGACGCACCGACATATAGTCAATATAGTGCGCACCATTGACATATATCCCCGCGGTGGGGATGGTGGTGTGCTCTATTCCCGGAACCTTCAGCGAGCCGATAATTTCCCGGGCGAATCCCGACGACGACCATCCACCCGCAGTCAAAGCCTCATCGAGGGTTAACCCATCCGAGTAGTCCTTATCTACAGTGCGTAGCAGGACATTCGAGCGCCAGCCATTATCAGCTCCATCGCAGCTCATGGTGTCGCCAAATGCCATATAGGTGTAATTTTCAGGTCCGGACCACGCGATACCTAAGTCGGTGCCCGAAATACCAAAACGAGAATGAGTACGCTGCGGGGAACCTGGACCAGTCAGTAGATGAAGGGATTGAGTTGCACCCTGGAGGATGGGCATTTGGCCAGGATGCCGCCCCTGATCAAGCGAACTACTTCCATGACTGGAACTAAATAAGGACGAGCCCGACAAGAAGGGTAAGGAAGAACTCCCCTGGGGTTGAAAGTGTTCACCTTCTTGCGGCACGCGAGTGTAGTCACATGGCGCTGCGGTGACCGCGGGGGCGGTGAATAATTGGCCGAGTACGGTGGCAGCACACACACTGAACGCCAGTCTTCTCATTTGCATAACTACCACTATATTATTGGTGGTTATGAATTCCCTCCCTGCCGATCAACAGCCGGACCATCGCCCCGTTACAGAAATAGCTCGCTCCCAGGGCACCTTCGAGGTGGTATCGGAATTCCAGCCCAGCGGGGACCAACCCACCGCGATCAAAGAATTGGACGAACGTCTGCGCCGCGGTGAGGATGATATTGTTTTACTCGGTGCTACGGGTACCGGTAAATCTGCCACCGCCGCGTGGCTCATCGAAAAGCAGCAGCGACCCACATTGGTCATGGCTCCCAACAAAACTCTTGCTGCCCAACTCGCGAATGAATTGCGCTCCTTACTTCCGAATAATGCGGTTGAGTATTTTGTTTCCTACTACGATTACTACCAACCCGAGGCCTATATCGCCCAGACCGATACCTATATCGAAAAGGATTCCTCCATCAACGATGATGTGGAACGACTGCGTCACCGGGCTACCTCGTCCTTGCTAACGCGACGCGACGTGGTGGTGGTCTCCTCAGTGTCATGTATTTATGGTTTGGGAACGCCGCAGGGCTATATCGATCGCTCCGTGTGGTTGGAGGTAGGAGAAGAAATAGAGCGAGATCGTTTCCTCCGATTGCTGGTTGACATACAATACGGCCGCAACGATATCGGTTTCACACGCGGCACATTCCGAGTTAAGGGCGATACCGTCGATATCATTCCAGCCTATGAAGAGACCGCAGTGCGTGTGGAGTTTTTTGGCGATGAAATTGATGCACTCTACTATATCCATCCCCTGACCGGCGAGATTATCCGCCAGGTGCAAGACGTTCGCATCTTTCCGGGCACCCACTACGTAGCGGGACCGGATCGTATGGCGCGAGCTATCGAAGATATCAAAGAAGAATTAGCTGACCGGCTCGCTGATTTGGAAAATCGTGGAAAACTGCTGGAAGCACAGCGCCTGCGAATGCGCACGGAGTACGATCTCGAGATGATTGAACAAGTCGGTTTTTGCTCTGGTATTGAGAACTACTCCAGACACCTTGATGGGCGCGCTGCGGGTACCGCGCCAGCGACCTTACTCGACTACTTCCCCGATGATTTCCTCACCATTATTGACGAGTCGCATGTGACGGTGCCCCAGATTGGAGGCATGTTTGAAGGCGATATGTCGCGAAAACGCAATCTAGTGGAATTTGGTTTCCGTCTGCCTTCGGCTCTTGATAACCGCCCTCTCACGTGGGAGGAGTTCTCGCAGCGGGTGGGGCAGACGGTTTATCTGTCGGCCACCCCTGGCAATTACGAGTTGGCCGCCTCTGGTGGAGAATATGTCGAGCAGGTTATCCGCCCAACTGGTCTGGTCGATCCAGAGATCACTGTCAAACCTACGCGGGGTCAGATCGATGATCTCATTCACGAGATCAGGGAGCGGACTGCGAAGGATGAGCGCGTGCTCGTTACTACTTTGACTAAGAAGATGGCCGAAGATCTCACTGACTATTTATTAGAAAACGGAGTGAAGGTTCGCTATCTACACTCCGATATCGATACTCTCCAGCGGGTTGAATTGCTGCGACAGCTGCGCCTCGGGGAGTTCGATGTGCTGGTGGGCATCAACCTGCTTCGCGAGGGCTTGGATCTTCCTGAGGTATCCTTGGTGGCCATTCTCGACGCAGATAAGGAAGGTTTCCTCAGATCCACAACGTCCCTCATTCAAACTATCGGACGCGCCGCAAGGAATGTCTCTGGCGAGGTAATCATGTATGCAGACAAGATGACGGACTCCATGACATTCGCCATCGAAGAAACCGATAGGCGCAGAGAGAAGCAATTGGCCTACAACAAAGAACATGGGATCGATCCGCAGCCGTTGCGCAAGAAGATAGCCGATATTCTTGACCAAGTTCAAGACGCTCATTCCGATAGTGGCGACGAGGGACGAGCCGATGCCGCGCTCGTCGCGCGCAAAGATACCTCCACTATGGCCTCCAGCGAGGTGGAATCTCTGATCAAAGAGTTGACCACTCAAATGGGGCAGGCGGCTCGCGAACTCAAATTCGAGTTGGCAGGCCGCCTCCGGGACGAGATTGCGGACCTCAAGAAAGAATTGCGTGGTTTAAAGGAAGCCGGGATCTAGGTGAGATCGGTGCTGTCTCCAATGATGGTCAACGATTGTGTAGCCCGGGTGAGAGCCACGTAGAGATCTTGGTACCCTTGCGGGGAGGACTCGACAATCTCATTCGGTTCCACTACCACGATGTGATCGAATTCAAGTCCTTTGATTGAACTGACCCCTCGAATGGCCGAATTCTCGCGATGATCAGCTGCGATAATCGCCACGGAGCGGTGAGGGTCTTTCTCTTTCAGTTCCCGAGCAATGCACATTGGATCGGTATCTGAAGGGTAGAACCGTACTGGATACCCCGAGGATCTGAGAGACGTCGCGGGTCGTCGGTCATGACCAATGCGGGCGAGTATTTTGTGCGCGTACTCCATGATCTCTAACGGAGTGCGGTAGTTAACGGTGAGCTCGTGCTTCGTGAAGCGCTGCGAGACAAAGGGAGCGAGGGTTTCCGCCCACGAGTCGACCCCGGCGGGTGACCCGGTTTGAGCCGTATCGCCCACAACAGTCATCCATCGAGCGGGTATTCGTCGCATGACCATCCGCCACTCCATCGGACTCAGCTCCTGGGCTTCGTCGATAATGACGTGGCCATAGGTCCATTCTCTATCATTGCGGGCGCGGTCGGCTGTGGTGCGAATATCTTTTTCTACCTGCCAGTCCGCCAACTCCTCGGCGTCGATAATATCGAAAGCGGAGAGAATCTCAGCGTCTGATTCATCGTCGAGATCTGAGTTTGCCGAGGAGCTGAGGCCTTCAAGCGTTGACTCAGCAGCTTCCCGTTCCAAGTCCCATTTTTGCTCGCGAGTCGCGGCAGGATGGGGGCCTATGAGTTGAGCTAATTCGTCGAGAAGCGCTGCGTCGCTGGCGGAGAAGCCCTCGACATCATCGCGCAAGAGAGCATCGAAAGTGTCCTCATCGTAGTCGAAGAGAATCTCGCTTAAAATTTTGGCATCGCAGAGCATTTCGGCGAGCACATCTTGAGGCCGCAGAATCGGCCAGAATTCTGCGACGAGTTCATGGAGTTCAGGGCTAGCCAAAATATCGTCATGTATCTGCGCTTGGTCTCCCTGGGATAGCAAATTCTGCCGCCCCAAAGGATCAGCGCCGACGATTGACACCAGAGCTTTGGTTAACTGCGCGGAGAGAGCATCGGCGAAAAGAGGTTGGGCGAGATTATGCGGCCGCCGTCCCCGTCGTGCCCTGGTGCGGGCGGATTTGACCATAGCAGGGGTTAATGTGATATCGATGCCCTCGATGCGGATAATTCTATTCTCCTGGAGCTCCGATTGGTGGCGTGCAACAGCTCGCTTGAGAATGGTGATCATCTCTAGTGAGCCTTTTACTTCTTTCCCCGCGAGGCTTTCTGGCTTCGAGGGGACCATTTGCGGGTACAGCTCACCAATAGTGCTTAGAACGACGCCAGTCTCTCCGAGCTCGGGTAAAACTCGCGAAATATACTCAAGGAACGTTGGATTGGGCCCGATGATTAATACGCCTTGGCGGTCCAATTGCTCTCGCCACGTATAGAGCAGATAGGCGATCCGATGGAGGGCTACAGCTGTTTTTCCGGTGCCGGGACCACCCTCAACAACCATCACTCCGCGGGTTTTGTCACGAATGATCGTATCTTGTTCGCTCTGTATGGTCTCTACGATGGAGTGCATATGCGACCCACGGGCTTGTTGTAAAGCTAGGTGGAGAGCAGATTCATGGGCCACAGAGTGGGGCGCGTATTCGATTCCGCTCAGATCTCCACCGAGAATTTCGTCATCAACTCTGACCACCGTGCGACCCTTAGTGCGAATATGCCGACGAATTTCGACTCCCCCCGGTTGCGCAGTTGTGGCTAAATAAAAAGGTCTAGCCATGGGGGCTCGCCAGTCGAGAAGCAGGGTACGGTAATCGTCGTTTCGATCATCGAGGCCCATCCGCCCGATATAGCGGCGCTCAAGGTTATCCCTGCCCGGTACTGGGTTCTCGACGAGGCCGCTCGAAGCTATATCTATTCTTCCGAATACTAAACCGAGAGAGGCTAGGTTGAGGCGGTCTATGCGCTGATTAAGTGCGTGGAATTCAGTATCGCGTTCGAGCAGATCTCCTGCATCGGGATCGCTATGGTCAACGCGCATCTGAACAGCGCTTAGTTTCCGGCGTGCTTGCTCCACCTCGGCATCGAGCTTGGTAAAGAGCATATCCACATAGCTCTGCTCATCGCTTAAATCGGTGGACTTTTTCAACGGCAATCTCCTTGCTTGCTTAGAAACCAAAACTCCACTCTACTAGCACCATCTATTTTGGTGCCGACGCGAAAGGGCCACCCCACGATCTGGGGCGGCCCTCACAATGCTGTTTAAGTGATGATTAGTTCAGCTTCTTGCCCACCTTCTTTTGAGCCCGAGCAATGGCCTTCTCGGCGTTTTTCTGCAGCTTAGTAGCCTTCTTTGAGGCCTTCTTGGCACGTCGACCAGTTGCCTCTTGAGCGTGATCATAAGCCTCCTGGGCGCGCTCTTGAGCCTGGGCCGCAGCCTTCACTACCTTTTTGCGCGCTACCTTCGAGTTAGCTTGCGCTTCATTGAGGAATGAACGGGCGGCCTGGCTCCAATCGTCGCGGTTATCCTCGACGTATTCCGTAGCCTTATGAGCGGTATCGCCAATCCACGAGGAAGCCTGGCTGAGGAACTTCTCAGACTCGTGGCGGGCTTCGTCAAACCAATCACTTGCGGAATCTGCGAACTTTTGAGTTTCACTTTGGGTAGGCAGCGCCTGCTGAACGCGCTTATTCGCTACCCGTGCAGCTTTCTTGGCGCGCCAGCTAAGACCTGGTTTTCCGGCGGTATCAGCGCTCGTGATGAAGAGCCCCCCAAGCAGAGCCATGGAGGTGAGGAAGCCCTGGCGGCGCTGTGTCTTCTCAGCTGGATCTTGGGTTTCCCAGAAAGCGTGGCGAGCTAAAACCGTCGGCACGCTCACGAGTGCGAGAATACCAGCCGACAACCGTGGGAACTTACCCAAAAATAGTGTAGTACCAGCGGCAATCTTCGTTCCACCAACAATCTTGGTTAGCTGAGCTGGGTCTTGAGGCAGCTGTTTATAATACTGGCGAGGGAGGACCATACGAAGGTTACGCATAATCATCGCGGTCCCTTGGGCATGTTCGTCAACGTGTTGGACCATGTCGACGCCGTCGGAAATATAGAATGAAGCCACCATAGGGCGGGCGAGTTTGCGGAGCATGTAAAACCTTTCACTGAAATCTGTCTATTTTTGGAGCTTTAGCAAGCACCTTTAAATGATGGTAGTCGAATTTGGCGCGCGAGGTAGCTACCAACCTCTTTTTTCCCATTCCCCTAGTGCTGGTCGTTCCGCACCTATAGTCGTAGGTTTCCCATGTCCTGGCCACACGATGGCATCATCGGAAAACCTATCAAAGAGTCGGGCGCTCACGTCGGAAAAGAGTTGCTTGAATTCGGCTGGTGAATCAGTTTTACCCAAGCCGCCAGGGAAAAGAGAATCTCCAACGAATAGGTGTGTGGTGCCGTCGTTGTGGAGGGCTAAGCACGCTCCGCCCCGAGTATGTCCGCGCAAAATAATCACCTGAAGATATTGGCCATAAAATTCGAGGGTATCTCCGTGCGACAGTTTCGTATCGACTGGGGCGGGGAGATCAGGGGCATCGAGCGCTGAAGCATAGTGGTGTGCCCCAGTAGCACTAAGCACTTGAACCAAGGCGCCCACATGATCTGCGTGACTGTGGGTGGTGAGCACAGCGTCGATCGATCGCTCGTTCCTACTGGCCCATTGCAGAATAGTTTCGGCTTGTGCAGGAGCATCGATCAGGAGAGTGCGGTCGCCCCAACTGAGAGCATAACTTTTATTATCCATGGTGCCCAAGGTCAAAATATCTAAGTCCATGGATCCCACAGTAGCGAAAGGGTTTATTCGTTGCTATGTTCGATAGGGCGCATAATGCCTAAGAATGAATCGAAGGGAAAATCATCCAGTGGCTGATCAGCTAGTTGTTAAAGGCGCTCGCGAGCACAATCTCAAAGGCGTAGATATTAGTATCCCTCGCGATTCAATGGTGGTCTTTACCGGCTTATCTGGTTCAGGAAAATCCTCTCTGGCCTTTGATACGATCTTCGCCGAGGGGCAGCGTCGCTATGTTGAAAGCTTGAGTGCTTATGCGCGCCAATTCCTTGGTCAGATGGACAAGCCAGATGTCGATTTCATTGAGGGCCTATCGCCTGCAGTATCGATCGATCAAAAATCAACCAACCGTAATCCTCGCTCGACTGTGGGAACGATTACGGAAGTGTACGATTACCTGAGACTTTTGTATTCGCGTGCGGGTATCGCACACTGCCCGGTGTGCGATGCAACGATTGAGCGGCAGACTCCGCAACAAATTGTCGATCAAGTTCTGGATATGGAGGAGGGCCTGAAATTTCAGGTGCTCGCACCAGTCGTTCGTGCTCGCAAGGGCGAGTTTGTTGATCTCTTCTTAGAACTCGCGCAGCAGGGTTTTGCTCGCGTACGTGTCGACGGGGAGGTCCATCCGCTCTCCAATCCGCCAGAGCTAAAGAAGCAAGTAAAACACACCATAGAGGTAGTGGTCGATCGCTTGCAGGTGAAGCCCGCTCAAAAGCAACGGCTCACCGATTCAATAGAGCAGGCCCTCAAACTAGCTGATGGGATTGTGGAACTCGATTTCCTCACCCTCCCTGACGATCATCCGCAGCGCAGTCGCCGTTTTAGCGAAAAATTGGCGTGCCCTAATAACCACGATATCGGGGTGGACGAATTAGAACCCCGCGCCTTTTCCTTCAACTCTCCCTTCGGCGCTTGTCCGACATGCGACGGTTTGGGAACTCGCCTGGAAGTTGATATCGACCTCGTTATACCGGATAAATCTGCGCCCCTCATTCGGGCTATCCACCCCTTCAGCACCTCAGGTTCCGCTGACGGCTATTACCAAAAGCTGATCAAGGGGTTATGCAATACTGTGGGCATTGACCCTGCCACGCCATACGAGGAATTGACGAAGAAACAGCAGGATATTGTCCTCAATGGAGCCCCCGATAAAGTCACAGTGCGGTATAAAAATCGCTTCGGTCGTACCCGCACATGGACCTCTTCTTTCGAGGGGGTTCTCCCGAATCTACAGCGACGCTTAGAGGGGACCGATTCCGATGCCCAAAAAGATCGCCTGCTGGCCTATATGCGAGAGATACCATGTCCTGCCTGCGAGGGAACCAGATTGAAGCCCGAAATCCTGGCGGTTAGGTTGGGATCTGCCGAGTTCGGGGAGTTATCAATTGCCGGTGTCACGGCGCTGAGTATTCAGGAGGCCAGTGAATTTCTGAACTCCTTAGAGCTAAATAAACGCCAGGCGATGATCGCCGGGGCCGTACTAAAGGAAATTCAAGCTCGTCTTAAATTCCTTGTTGATGTGGGGTTAACGTACTTAACCCTCAACCGTGCTGCAGGCACGTTGTCAGGTGGAGAAGCTCAGCGCATCCGACTTGCTACTCAAATCGGATCAGGTTTAGCAGGTGTGCTCTATGTGCTCGACGAGCCTTCAATCGGTCTGCACCAGCGGGACAATCAGCGGCTCATTGGTACTCTCGAAAGACTGCGCGATATTGGTAATACCCTCATCGTTGTGGAGCACGATGAAGACACCATTAAGGCAGCGGACTGGCTGGTAGATATTGGGCCGCTAGCGGGAGAGTATGGGGGAGAGATTGTTTATCAAGGCCCACCCCAAGGTATTAAAGATTGTTCCGAATCCTTGACTGGAGCTTATCTGTCGGGTGCGAAAACATTGGGGGTGCCTGCCCAGCGGCGTGAGGTCGATAAAGAGCGCGCGCTTACAATTGTGGGTGCGCGCGAGAATAATCTCCGCGATATCACCATCACGCTTCCGCTAGGAGTGCTGGCCTGTGTCACGGGTGTTTCCGGATCGGGTAAATCAACCGTGATTAACCAAATCCTAGCCAAAACACTCGCCAACGAGCTCAACCGAGCACGACAGGTACCAGGTCGAGTAACCCGTGTCGAAGGCATGGAGCATCTCGATAAACTAGTCCAAGTGGACCAAAGCCCCATTGGTCGCACCCCGCGATCAAATCCAGCAACGTATACAGGTGTTTTCGATAAAGTTCGTACGCTCTTCGCCGAGACAACAGAGGCAAAGGTGCGAGGATATAAGCCAGGACGCTTCTCCTTCAACGTTAAAGGTGGGCGATGCGAGGCTTGCCGAGGCGATGGCACTCTCAAGATCGAAATGAATTTCCTGCCAGACGTCTATGTACCATGCGAAGTCTGCCACGGTGCTCGATATAATCGCGAAACTCTTGAAGTGCGATACAAGGGTAAAAATATCGCAGAGGTTCTCGATATGCCCATATCCGAGGCAGCTGAGTTCTTCCGACCTATTACCTCGATCCATCGCTACCTTCACACTCTTACTGAGGTAGGTCTTGGCTATGTTCGACTAGGGCAGTCTGCTACCACTCTTTCTGGAGGCGAAGCTCAACGCGTGAAGCTCGCCGCGGAATTGCAAAAACGCTCGAACGGACGCACCATTTATATTCTGGATGAACCGACCACCGGCTTGCACTTTGAGGATATACGTAAGCTTATGCTGGTGATTCAAGGTTTGGTTGACAAAGGCAATTCGGTAGTCATCATCGAACATAACCTCGATGTGATCAAAGCCGCTGACTGGATTGTGGACATGGGGCCTGAAGGAGGTTCTGGGGGAGGGCTGGTGGTGGCCGAGGGGACTCCCGAGGATGTTGCTCGAGTAAGTGGCTCGTACACTGGCCAGTTCCTAGCGAATATCTTGACCTAACTGGGTTCGAACTTGCTTGCTTGATTCGTGCTGTGCTACCTTTGGGAAGCTACCACCTGGACTGAATGTTTTTTACTGAAGAATATGCAGTTGGGGTCGCAAGAGGAGATCTTCCCACCTGAGGCTGCTTGCTTAAAAAGTAAGTTGGCACAAGGTATAAGAGTACGTCAGTAATATCACTGAAAGAGTTACTGCTGTATGAGTGCAAGGGTCTCCCGTTTGTGTGGATAACGCAAACGGGTTTTCGTTGTGTGTTGGGATAGAAGCCAATGCGATAACCGGTAGATCACATATTGTTTATTTTGCTACTTTGAGGAGACCCCCATCAGCGCTGAAGCTCGCATTAATGATCGAATTCGAGTCCCTGAGGTTCGTTTAGTCGGACCAAACGGGGAGCAGGTTGGAATCGTACGAATCGATGATGCCCGCAAGCTCGCATACGACGCTGACCTGGATTTAGTCGAGGTCGCGCCAAACGCGAAGCCGCCCGTGTGCAAAATCATGGATTACGGCAAGTTCAAATACGAACAAGCTCAAAAGGCCCGCGAATCGCGGAAAAATCAGCAGCAGACAGTTGTCAAAGAGCAAAAATTCCGGCCGAAAATCGACGACCACGATTATGAGACCAAGAAAAGCAACGTGATCCGCTTCCTCCAGAAGGGTTCCAAAGTTAAGGTCACCATCATGTTCCGCGGTCGCGAACAATCGCGACCTGAACTGGGTTATCGACTTCTGGAGCGCCTAGCCGAGGATATCGCAGAATACGGCGCAGTCGAGGCAAGACCCAAACAAGACGGTCGCAATATGACCATGGTTCTTGGCCCATTGCGCAAGGGTAAAAAGTAAACACTACAAGTTATAAGGACGTTGAATCCCATGAAGCAGAAGACCCACAAGGGTACCGCTAAGCGAATCAAAACGACCGGTTCCGGTAAGTTGCGCCGCGAGCAGGCTAACCGCCGCCACCTGTTGGAGGGCAAGCCTTCCAAGCGTACGCGCCGTCTGAAGGGTACGAAGGATGTTGCCCCTGCCGACGTCAAGCGCGTGAAGCGTCTGTTGGGCAAGGCTTAAAACCCCCGCTTTCTTCATCCTCGTCAACCTATACAGTAAGAACTTAATTAAGTAAGGAAGTTTTAAAAGTGGCACGTGTCAAGCGCTCACTCAACGCCAAGAAGAAGCGTCGCGAGATTTTAAAGTCCGCTAAGGGCTACCGTGGCCAGCGTTCTCGCCTGTACCGCAAGGCAAAGGAACAATGGCTGCACTCAATGACTTACGCCTACCGCGATCGTCGCGCCCGTAAGTCCGAGTTCCGTAAACTGTGGATTACTCGCATCAATGCCGCCGCACGGATGAATGACATCACCTATAACCGTCTCATCCAAGGTCTTAAGATCGCAGGCATCGAGGTAGACCGTAAGATTCTCGCTGAGCTCGCGGTTAACGACTTTGCCGCCTTCTCTGCAATCTGCGAGGCTGCCAAGGCCGCGCTGCCAGCGGACGTTAACGCCCCAAAGGCTGCCTAAAATTCTAAAGCAAAGAACCCTGCGCAAGCAGGGTTCTTTGCTTATATACAACTAACTGAGCGAAAGACCTAGAAAAAAACTTATGACTAATCCACATTCGGACCCTCAATGGCACGGCCCTTTTGATCCTGAAGCCCCCCGATCCTTCCAGCAGGAGGACTTTCCGTATCCCGCACCGGCATCTTCGAGTGGGCAGCAATTTCCCGACTATCGGCAAGCACCAGTAGGGCCGACCTATGCCAGCCCTTCTCCTATGAGCCTGCCTGCAAAATCATGGGCGATAGCTGCGATACTTGCCTTCTTCCTCGGCGGCTTCGGCGCCCATAATTTTTACTTGGGCTATAATACGCGGGCTGCCTGGCAATTAGGTCTTTATATAGCTGGAATAGTCACCTCGTTCATACTAATCGGCATTCCAATCGTTTTTGGCGTGGCCGTATGGGCCTTTGTGGAGTTCATACTCATCCTCGTGGGTGCGTCCACCTTCTCCCATGATGCCGACGGAATTTCTTTGGCTAAATAGCCCCTCCTACGCAGAACTTAGAGTTCCAAACCCCCTGAAAAATTCAGGGGGTTTGGAACTAATAAAACCTTGGAGACGGTTTTATGAATCTGCTATGACCCATTGCCTCATATGCACTGTGAGTTAATGTAAAAGGCTGCAGCGCATGCTGGTTCGATGATGGTGGTTGAGTTCGTTCATCACATCAATTTAATGAGAGGCTGTCAGATATACATGGCTAAGAATCCTCCGCTCAACTATCACACTATATTTGACGCGTACGTGACCTCAATAATGTGCTTAGGTTGCTGAGCCAGATGCACCGTTTAATCCGTACTTGAATAAGGAATCTCCGGGTGGTTGAGCGTAGTAGGATTTATTCGGAAAAGAGGCGGAGCCTCCCAGATCAAGATTTCCCTGCGCATTTGAGGATAGTAGGGCGCCGCTTTCCACGGCGACCTGCAACCACGAATTCGAATCCCTGAGAGGTCCGAAAAGATGCGTTTACCTCATTGCATGGCGTAACGCCTTCGTTTTGTTTCGATCCTGCGTGGGAACCACGCCAGCGGAGCGATTGTACTGTCTGGTCAACAGTTACTCGCGTGATAATATTCGAACAATGAGTCTGAACTTCGAGGATCCCTATACTGAGCGCACGCCGCGGGTTGTCAACGCTGCAAAATTGCATCGAAGCGCCGCCCGCAAAAAAACTGGCTTGTTTCTGGTTGAAGGGGAAAATTCCGTTGAGGCGGCCGTAGCAACAGGAGCCGCTCGGGACCTATTTATTACCGAGGAAGCGGCAGCACGCTATGCAGATATCGTTCAAACTGCGCAGCATCTCGGACTTTATCTACATCCGATCACGGCGCGTGCGGCAAAATCGCTGTCGGATACGGTCACGAGCCCAGGAATTTACGCCGTGTGTGAACCCGTCTTATGGTCTACAGCCCAGGCTCTTCGCGGGAAACCCCGTCTAGTTAGCGTACCGGTTGAAACAAGTGACCCGGGCAATGCAGGAACCTTGATCCGAATTGCTGATGCAGTTGGCGCAGATGCCGTTATTTTTCTCGGTCATAGTGTGGACCCGCAGTCTTCAAAAGCAGTGCGGTCTTCAGCGGGCTCACTCTTTCACCTTCCCGTCGCTCGCGAAGTAAATATAGCGAGCGGTATAGCTCGACTAAAAGCGAGTGGTCTTAATATTGTGGCGACTGCAGCCGATGGTGAGATCGACCTCGATAATGCCGGTGAGATCCTTTCGCAGCCAACAGCCTGGCTGTTTGGAAATGAAGCACATGGTTTGAGTGAGGAAATTCTAGCTCTAGCAGATTCGAGGGTGCGTATTCCTATTAGGGGGCGGGCTGAGTCTCTAAATCTCGCTACCGCGGCGGCCATCTGCTTATATGAATCTTCGAAGGCTCTTTATAGTCAGAATTAGTCGACGAGGTCTTCTTGGGCTCTGCTGATACCGTCGGCTACGCTAATTGAGTAACAAGCGCGCTATCTGGCGCGAAAAATCCAAAGGAGACTAAAAGACGTGTCTGAGCTCAGTCAAGCAAGCTTACAAGCGGCCGCCGAACAAGCGGAAAAGGCCTTCAAAGCGGCCCGAAACCTCGATGAATTGGCTACTGCGCGGCGAGATCATCTCGGTGATGATGCGCCTATACCGCAGGCTCGGCGGGCTCTGGGAACATTGCCTAAGGAGAACCGTAAAGAGGCAGGTCGTTTGGTTAATATGGCTCGTGGACGTATCGAAAAGTACTTCGCTGAGCGAAAGTTGGTGCTCGAAGAGGAGCGAAATGCCGCAGTCCTGCGCGCAGAGCGGGTCGATGTCACAGTTCCCACGACTCGAACCAAGCCTGGTGCCCTGCACCCCATCACAGCGCTCAGCGAGCGCATCGCAGATATCTTTGTGGCGATGGGCTACGAAGTCGCAGAGGGCCCCGAGATTGAGGCAGAGTATTTCAACTTTGACTCGCTCAACTTTATCCCCGACCATCCAGCCCGTACGTTACAAGACACCTTCCATGTCTCAGTAGCTGATTCCTCACAAGTCTTGCGTACCCACACATCCCCTGTTCAAATGCGTACCATGCTCTCGCGTGACCTCCCAATTCACGTGGTATGTCCGGGCCGGGTATTTAGGACCGACGAGCTCGATGCTACCCACACACCGGTATTTCATCAGGTTGAAGGCCTAGCAGTAGATAAAGGGCTGACCATGGCTCACCTGCGTGGTACTTTAGATCACCTAGCACGGACCCTTTTCGGGCCCGAGACCCGAACTCGAATGCGCGTGAACTATTTCCCGTTTACGGAGCCATCTGCAGAGGTTGATGTATGGTTCCCTCACAAAAAGGGTGGCGCCGGATGGATTGAATGGGGTGGCTGCGGCATGGTTAACCCTAATGTGCTGCGCGCTGCTGGTATCGATCCGGATATCTATAGCGGCTTTGCCTTTGGAATGGGACTCGAGCGTACGCTGCAGTTCAGCAACGGGCTCAATGATATGCGCGATATGGTCGAAGGCGATGTCCGATTCACGCGACCATTCGGCATTCAAGCCTAAATTTAGCTGTGGACTCCTAATATTTTACTTTTGAGAGAAGAATGACATTATGCTGATTTCGCAAAACTGGTTGAGCGCGCTGTTGAAACGGTCCAATCCGCAATGGCCAGGGGTAAGCGCCGAAGAACTCGATGCCGCTTTCGTCCGGGTTGGATTCGAGACCGAAGGGTATCGAGAGTTACCGAAGATCTCAGGCCCCCTCGTTATTGGCCGTGTGGCGGATATTGAGGAACTGGAAGGATTCAAAAAGCCCATTCGACACTGCCATGTCGACGTAGGACAATCGAACGGGACAGGCGACTTGCAATCGATCGTCTGCGGAGCTCGCAACTTTTCCGTTGGCTCTACAGTAGTTGTATCGCTGCCCGGTGCAGTGTTACCCGGAAACTTCGCAATCGCGACTCGAGAAACCTATGGTCGCATATCCGCCGGGATGATTTGTTCAGCTGCCGAATTGGGTTTGACCGAAAAATCTGAAGGCATCATTGTGCTCAGCGATTATGAGGGTGAACTCGGTGCAGACGCTCGCTCCGTTTTAGGGCTCGATGACACAGTCTTCGACGTTAATATCACCCCAGATCGCGGCTATGCTCTCTCGGTACGCGGCCTCGTTCGTGAACTGGCGGCAGCTTTTGGATTGCACTACGACGACCCCGCCTTGGAAGAAATCTCTGGAGTCCCTACCGCCTCAGAATCATTAATACAGATCCATATTGCAGAGGACACGCGGGCGCAGCGATTCGGTATACGCCACGTCAGTGGTTGTGATCCCGAGGCAATCACCCCACTGTGGATGCAGCGTGAGCTCCTGCTCTCCGGCCAGCGTCTTATCAATTTGCCAACCGATATCACCAACTATGTGATGCTGTATCTAGGACAACCCATGCACGCTTTCGACGCGCATAAAATCGAGGGGGATCTTCGCATCAGGCGTGCTGCAGCGGGGGAGAAGCTGGAGCTCATTGACCACCAGGTTAAAGCACTCGACCTCGAAGATGTCGTCATTGCCGACGATTCTCACGTGCTCTCTCTTGCTGGAGTAATGGGAGGATCGCATTCGGAAATCAGCGAATCGACCACTGATATATACCTCGAGGCCGCCCACTGGGACCCCATTTCGATCGCTAGAACCTCCCGTCGCCATAAAATATCGAGCGAATCCTCGAGGCGTTTCGAGCGTGGAGTAGATCCAGCATTAGTTGAGGTTGCCTTAGATCTGGCCGCTGATCTCCTGGCTCGCTATGGCGGTGGCTCCATCGAGCCTAATTCGACAATCGTGGGGGAAATTCCGGACATGCCAGAGATCCTCATGCGTGCCTCCCGCCCTAGTGAGCTGGTGGGCGTCGACTACGGTCTCGACACCGTAGTCGCCCGGTTAAAAGAGGTCGGATGCCAGGTCACAGTGGATCCCGCAGCTGAGAACCTCACGGTGAAGCCAGCGACGTGGCGTCCGGATCTAGAGGAGCCGTGTGACTTGGTGGAAGAAATTCTACGCCTCGAGGGCTTAGAGGCAATCCCATCAATCGTTCCACAGGCTCCCGTGGGTCATGGTCTCAGTCCAGCACAGAAACGACGCCGTGCGGTTGGTCATGCGCTAGCATATAACGGCTACGTGGAGATTTTACCCACCCCCTTTATCAAAAACGATACATTCGACACGTGGGGTCTGAGTGCTGATGATCCCCGTCGCGCGGTAGTGAGCGTGCAAAATCCACTCGATGCCGACTACGCCATCATCGGAACAACTCTCCTTCCCTCTATGCTGGAGGCTTTGAGTCGTAATATAGCTCGCGGTACGAACGATATAGCGCTATTTGGGCAGCAGCAGGTGGCTTTCGCTCACGGTGGAGGACGTTCACCAATGCTTGATGTGCGCACGCGTCCGAGTGCTCGTGATATCGAGGCTGTGATGAACTCCCTGCCGTATCAGCCCGTTCATGTTGCTGCAGTTGGCTCGGGCTTGATTGCTGTAGATGGGCCGCTTTCCCAAGCACGGACCTATAGCTATGCTGATGCGATCGAAGCTGCTCGGATCGTAGCTCGGGCTGCTGGAGTGACTCTGACAGTGCGCAATGCCGACGAGCTTCCTTGGCATCCCGGTCGATGCGCTGCGTTGCTGGTAGACGATACCGTGGTGGGGTATGCCGGAGAACTCCACCCGCAAATAGTGGAGAAATTAGGATTGCCACATCGAACGTGCGCCATGGAAATGGATATGACAGCCCTACCTATTCGGGAAACTCTACCTGCACCAGTCCTTTCCGCTTATCCCACGCTCAAACAGGACCTGGCGCTGGTAGTCGACGAAGATGTGCCGAGTGAGCACGTGCGAGCAGCCATCGTTGAGGCCGCCGGCCCGCTTCTAGAAAGTGCAGAACTATTCGATATCTACCGTGCTGAGACCCTAGGGGATCATAAGAAGTCACTCACCTTTGCCCTGACTTTCCGGGCTCAAGATCGTACTCTGACCGATGACGAATGCTCTGAAGGACGTTTAGCTGCTGTTAAGCGTGCTGGTGACCTCTTCGGTGCGACGATGCGCTCATAAAGTTCGGCCGAATAACGTGGGGCGAGCGATATCGCTCGCCCCACAAAAGCCGCCATAAAATTAATATGACTGCATTTATGTTATCGTGAGGTAACTGGAAAGAGAGGCAGTCCGTTATGTCCATATTCGAGCAATCGCCGATAATCAATGGAGTGCGCCATTTTCTTGCCGATGACCACGTCACACACCAAGAACAGGCCGATATTCTCAAGCTAGCGCTCGAGATGAAAAAACACCCGTGGGATCTCAAGCCGCTCAGTGGACCGCAAAGCGTGGCAGTTCTCCTCGATAAGACATCCACACGAACCCGGTTTTCTTTCGACGTCGGAATTAGCCAGCTTGGCGGCCGCGCGATCGTGGTAGATACCTCGGTCACTCAAATAGGTAAGGGAGAAAGCTACGCTGATACAGCCGCGACGCTCTCACGCATGGTGTCCGCAATCGTGTGGCGGACTTCAGCGCACAAAAACCTGTGGGATATGGCGAGCCGCTCTACGGTTCCTGTCATAAATGGTCTCTGCGATGATTTCCACCCGTGTCAGATTATTGCTGATTTGCTGACTATCATGGAAAAGCTTTGTCCCGATCCAAGGTCATTGGGGCAGCTGCGAGCTTGTTATATCGGGGATGGCGCCAATAATATGGCTCACTCGTATATGCTTGGCTTCGCCACAGCAGGATTGAACCTAACGGTTATATCTCCTGAAAACCATCAACCTTCGAAAATTTATGTTGACAGAGCTCGCACACGGGCCGAGATGACTGGTGCTGATATTAGCATTACCAGTGACCTCGAATCTGCCGTGGGCGCCGATATTGTCATCACTGATACATGGGTATCTATGGGCATGGAAGAGCAGGCGGAGCAGCGACGTGTGGACTTCATGCCTTATCAGGTAACCCCACAAATTATGCAGAAGGCTAATAAAAATGCTATCTTTATGCATTGTTTGCCTGCCTACCGAGGGTACGAGGTAGCCGCTGACGTAATCGACGGACCGCAGTCCGTCGTCTTCGATCAGGCCGAGAACCGTCTCCACGCGCAAAAAGCTTTATTGACGTGGTTACTGGCAGCAAATTCCGACACTTAATACTTCTGGAATTGGAAAACCAATGGCACATTCGCAGATCACCCGTACGGTCCGCCAAGCGCTGATCGTAGAATTGCTCGAGCAAAACCTCGTGTCCAGCCAGAATCAACTGTCCTCCTTGCTCAAACAGCGCAATGTTCATATCACTCAAGGAACGCTGTCACGGGATCTAGACGAGCTGGGGGCGAAGAAGGTTCGACCCGATAATGGCCGCGCATTTTATGCAATCGGAGCTCTCGAGGAAGAATCCACTGTCGCTGCCGGCGCTGGAACCCGAGAGAAGCTTCGCAAGATGCTGGATAACTTGCTGGTATCAGCAGATCATTCGGGTCAGATCGCGGTATTGAGAACACCACCAGGAGCGGCCGCTTTTCTCGCAAGTTTCATCGATAGAGTCAGTATGGACGAGGTCGTGGGTACCATCGCCGGTGATGACACCGTGTTTGTGCTAGCTCGCGATCCTATGAGTGGCAAGGAGCTCGCCGAGATTTTAATACGTCAAGAGAAGACACGTCTTCCTGGAACATCACCTAAAAACTAAGGAGAAAACATGAACAATCGCGTTGTACTTGCATATTCTGGCGGACTCGATACCTCGGTCGCTATCCCATATCTGGCCAAAATGACCGGTGGCGAGGTCGTGGCAGTTTCGATCGATCTGGGCCAAGGTGGTGAAGATATGGAATCAGTACGGCAGCGCGCTCTCGACTGCGGTGCGGTTGAGTCGGTCATAATCGACGCTCGAGACGAATTTGCTGAACACTATTGCCTTCCCACCATCAAAGCTAACGGTGCTTATATGAAGCAGTACCCATTGGTGTCGGCTATTTCGCGCCCCCTCATTGTTCAGCACTTGGTGAAAGCCGCGCACCAGCATGGTGGTACGCACGTTGCGCACGGTTGTACTGGAAAAGGCAACGACCAGGTGCGTTTCGAGGTTGGGTTTAGGGCTTTAGCTCCAGAACTCGATATTATTGCGCCAGCCCGCGATTATGCATGGACGAGGGATAAAGCAATCCAGTTCGCGGAGGAGATCGGTCTACCAATCGAGCAGTCCAAGAAATCTCCATTTTCCATTGACCAAAACGTGTGGGGCCGCGCGGTGGAGACCGGCTTCCTTGAGGATCTCTGGAATCCACCGACCAAGGACCTTTACGCCTATACCGAGGACCCAGCTCTCGGAAATGCTCCTGATGAGGTGACCATTTCCTTTGAGCATGGAACGCCGGTGGCCGTGGACGGACGTCAACTCAGCGTATTGCAGATCATCGAGGAACTTAATCGCCGGGCAGGAGCTCAAGGAATTGGTCGGCTCGATATGGTCGAGGACCGTCTGGTGGGTATCAAATCTCGTGAAGTCTATGAGGCTCCAGGGGCCGTTGCGTTGATCACTGCGCATGAGGCTCTCGAAGACGTGACCATTGAGCGTGAATTAGCCCGTTATAAGAGGCTGATCGACGCCCGCTGGTCAGAGGAAGTCTATGATGGTCTGTGGTTCGGCCCTCTCAAGCGCTCGCTCGAGGCCTTCATAGACTCCACTCAGGAGCATGTCACTGGCGATATTCGCATGGTGCTGCATGCCGGTAAATGTACGGTCAATGGTCGTAAATCGGATCATTCGCTTTATGATTTCAACCTTGCCACGTACGATACCGGCGACACTTTCGACCAAACCTTTGCCAAGGGTTTTGTGGAGTTGCACGGGCTGTCGTCGAAAATCTCCAATAAGCGAGATCGCGAAGCCTAAATAAGAAGACGTGGGCCTGAAGGTACATGAACCTTTGGGCCCCTTTGTCTAGTGAGCACACTTTACTCTAAGGAACTAATCATGGAAGACACATCGGCTCCACATAGAACTAACCAAGGCGCACTGTGGGGTGGACGCTTCGCTGGCGGTCCATCCGAAGCAATGTTTAATCTCTCAGTATCTACCCATTTCGATTGGGTTTTAGCACCTTATGATATCTTGGCTTCTCAAGCGCACGCTAGAGTTCTGCACAAAGCTCAGCTACTCACCGACTCTGATCTGGAGACCATGTTGAGTGGACTTGAGCTATTAGGCGAGCGTGTTCAAGATGGGAGCTTCCAGCCGCTGCCAACAGATGAGGATGTGCACGGTGCCCTCGAGCGCGGCCTCATAGAGCTTGTAGGCCCAGAAGTCGGTGGGCGGCTGCGTGCGGGACGATCCCGTAACGACCAGGTAGCTACCCTCTTCAGGATGTGGGTACGTGATGCCATTCGTGACATAGCCCTAGATATAACAAAACTGATTGCTGCACTTACTGGCCAAGCTAAGGCCCACCCCGAGGTTATTATGCCGGGTAAGACCCATTTCCAGGCAGCACAACCTATCTTATTAGCGCATGCGCTGTTAGCTCACGCCCACCCGTTACTGCGCGATATCGAACGTTTACGAGACTTAGATAAGCGTCTCGCTGTCTCACCCTACGGTTCGGGTGCCTTAGCAGGATCATCCTTAGCGCTGGATCCAGAAGCCATTGCACAAGAACTCGGCTTCGATGAGGCAGCAGATAATTCCCTCGACGCTACGAGCTCCCGCGACTTTGCAAGTGAGGCTGCATTTGTTCTCGCTCAGGTTGCGGTGGATCTCTCTCGCCTTGCAGAAGAGGTTATTGCGTGGTCAACCCCAGAGTTCTCCTATGTCACCCTAGCTGATGCGTGGTCAACAGGTTCGTCGATTATGCCGCAGAAGAAGAACCCCGATGTGGCGGAATTGGCTCGAGGTAAGACCGGACGTCTCATTGGCAACCTCACCGGACTTATGGCCACGCTAAAAGCTATGCCCTTGGCGTATAACCGCGATTTGCAAGAAGATAAAGAACCGCTCGTCGACTCTTTCGCCCAGCTTCATCTCCTCCTACCAGCAATGACCGGTTTAATCTCTACCTTGGTCTTCAATGCCGAACGGATGCGCGAACTCGCTCCGCAAGGCTACACTCTAGCTACCGATCTGGCGGAGTGGATGGTGCGTCAGGGCGTACCTTTCCGACAAGCACACGAGGCTTCAGGGCTATGCGTGCGTCGCGCGGAGTCGCGGGGCGTGGGGTTGGACCAATTAACTGATGCGGAATTTCAAGAGATTGACCCCCGCCTCACCCCTGAAGTGCGTGAGGTTCTCACCGTGGAAGGTTCAGTGGCATCACGCACGACCAAGGGCGGAACGAGCGCTGTTCGGGTCGTAGAACAATTGGCACGCGTAGAGCAGCATGCCGCAGAACTCACCGTGTGGGCTGAAACCGGCCACATTAAGACTCGCTAAATTTGCTAGAGTGAGCGTTTATGACGATAGATCCTCGGTTGTTGGAAATTTTGGTGTGCCCTCAAGATAAAGGGCCACTTGAATATGTGGAAGACGAACAAGTACTGGTCAATCCACGTTTATCTATAGCTTATCGAGTAGAGGATGGCATTCCAGTGATGCTGGCTCACGAAGCTATTGAGTGGTCCCAACCTTAAGTAAAGGATGAATATGAATATTATCGACGAGCTGCAGTGGCGGGGCTTGATCAACCAATCAACCGATCTCGAAGAACTACGTCAAGCCTGTGAAAAACCTATTACTCTTTACTGCGGCTTTGATCCCACAGGGGCTTCGTTGCACGCCGGCCATCTCGTACCTCTTGTTATGCTTAAACGCTTCCAGCAAGCTGGCCACCGCGTACTCACTCTTGCTGGGGGCGCTACTGGGATGATCGGCGACCCGCGTGAACAGGGGGAGCGCAGCATGCTTTCTGATGACGCGGTGAATGCCAACGTAGAGTCGATCAAGAACCAGATCCGCTCCTTCATTGATTATGGAGATGACCGCGCTGTCATGGTCAATAATGCGGACTGGCTGGGCTCGATGAGTCTGATTGATTACCTGCGCGACTTAGGTAAAAATTTCTCTCTCAACACGATGCTCGACCGAGAAACCGTGAAGCGTCGGTTAAGTGGCGATGGTATATCCTATACGGAATTCTCCTATATGCTGCTGCAGTCCTATGATTTCGTCTACCTCAATAGGCAATATCAGTGTGTGCTCCAAATTGGTGGGGGCGATCAGTGGGGAAATATTATTTCAGGCGTTGACCTCAACAGGCGCATGAACCAGCAAAAAGTTCACGCGCTCACAGTGCCCTTGGTTACCGACGCCAGTGGTGAGAAATTTGGTAAGTCTACCGGCGGTGGAAAGCTCTGGCTCGATCCTCAGCAGACGAGTCCTTATGCGTGGTACCAGTATTTCCTCAATGCGGGTGACTCTGTGGTCATTGATTACCTTCGGTGGTTTACATTCCTCAGCAAAGAGGAGATCGCGGATTTCGAAAAGGCTGTAGAGCAACGTCCGCACCTGCGGGAAGCACAGCGCCGTCTGGCTCAAGAGTTGACAACTCTCGTGCATGGCGCAGAAGCGATGGCCGCTGTTGAACTAGCAGCGGAGGCACTTTTTGGTAAGGCTGACCTAGCTGACCTCGATGAGTCGACTTTGCAGGGAGCACTAGCTGAAACCTGTATCGCGCATATTACAGCCGGACAACCAAGAACAATCGCAGATCTCTTGGTAGCAACAGGTCTGACACCCTCTAAGGGGGCAGCGCGGCGCACCATTAAGGAGGGCGGGGCATATGTCAATAACTCCCGCATTCTCGAGGAAGATTGGGAACCCCAACCGAGCGATCTGCTCCACGGGAAGTGGCTGGTCTTAAGAAAAGGGAAGAAGACCTTTGCAGGGGTCGTAATCGACTCCTAAATTGATATCCGCTATCGGGACAACCTGATAGCGGATTTTTATGTGTTGTGCTGGGGATTTGTGTGTTTGGTGTGGGGTGTGTAGTTTTATGTGGGTCGTTGCGGCCAGGGTTGGTCGTGGTGGTGCATGAGCTTGGTGCGATTTGACGCTGTGTGGTGTTAGGTTGTATGGTT
>NZ_JANUXT010000009.1:0-34587 GCF_024814515.1 Corynebacterium sp. ES2775-CONJ
TGGCGATGCCGTCGCCGTCGATGTCACCTAAAGGTCCATCTTGGTTATTAGGATCGATGATGTCAGCGATGCCGTCACCATCTTCGTCTGTGATGACGAAGCCATTCTCGTCGGACTCGTCCTTGTTGAGGATGCCGTCGCCGTCTTGGTCGCGTTCAGCATCAGGGGTGACGCCGTCGGTCATCGGGTTGTAAGGATCGAGGCCAGCAGCGCCCTCATCGGCGTTGTTGATGCCGTCACCGTCGATATCCGGATCCTCAGAGTCAGGGGTACCGTCACCGTCAGTATCAACAGCCCCAGCTCCCACGACGTATGTGAACTTCGACTCGATAGTGTCAAGCGCATCGGCGTAGGTGATGGTTACCTCAGTCGGCACGTTAACTTCCTCGGTCGGAATGCCGGAGATCGTCTTGGTGTTGGGGTCGTAGGAAACCCCATTAGGCAAGCCAACAACTGTTACATTCTTGCCATCAGCGTCAGGGACCTCGATTGGGGTGATCTCTGCGCCCTTGGTCCAGGCTTGGTTTGATATCTGACCTACGCTGAGCTGGTCCTTTTTGCCAACTGTTGCGGTAACAACATCAGAGGAATTCTTGCCAGGTTCGGTAGCCTTAGCGCGAACGAGTTGGTTCTCCAGTAGAGTCTTTCCGTCTGGAACCTTTGCTTCGAAGGTTCCAGGTTCACCGGGTTTTTCGGTCGCAGTGATTTCGGTGCCGTCTTGAAGTGTTACGACTACGTTAGAGCCTGTCGGCGCTGTCACCGCAATCGATGGATCCCCAGCTTTGATTGGGGAGATCTTCGGAGCGTCAGTTTTAACGACCGGGTCGACCTGCACCCGGACAGGGGTCTCTCCAGGAGTGATTTCACCGTTAGGTGAGATAGCTAGAACTACATAAACACCAACATCGGGTGTTTTATCAAAGCCGAGATTGAACTTCCCTGCAATGGCTTCAGCGCTGTCTAAAGTCTGTGAGGCTACGACTTTATCCTCGGTAAAGGTGACTTTACCTTCAGAATCGACTTCAATATCGCTTGATGAGACTAGCACGATTCTCTGAGGACCGTAGCCCTTGCGAGTAGCTACCGATTTATTCCCAGTCTGCTCGTCAACTGCCACGTAATCGCCGGCAATAGCGGACGGATGTAGCTGGCGGTTCTTGAATCTAGGATCGGCATGAAGCTTTCGAACAACGTTGCCGGGTATCTTTAACTCCTCGAGCGGACGATCCACTAGATCACCGTTGGGCGCAGTGGTCTGAAGGCTCAGAACAGCTTCACCGTTGGCGTTGGTTGACGTGCTTGGCTGTGGAGCTCCCGGAATGTATGACTCAGGGTTAGTGGGATCGGTTTTATCAATCAGCCTCTCAACGCCATCAGGGACGCCGTCCTTATCGGAATCCGGATCATTTGGATTCGTCCCAAGCTTGCGCTCGAAGTCGTCGATGAGTCCGTCTTTATCGGCGTCTTTCATCTCGATATAGGAAGAGATTGTCGACTCCGCAATATATACATGAGGGGCGCCGTTATCAGTTACAAGAGTCTTGTATCCCAATACACGCCTGTCAGGGAAGTCGGTCTCATTCCAGCTCTTGAAAAAGAAGCGCTCGCCGTTAGCTGCCTGATCGATGAGTTTCTGCGCGAGGATTTCCCCAATATTATCAGTCGCCGTATCCTTGAGCTTGTATTTGATGGCATAGCCTTGGGGTTGGCCTGCCAATCCTTTGAAAATATTGGTTAGATTACTGTTGACCTCCCGGGCACGTGAGGCGGTCGGACCGCCGTTCTTCCCGTCCTCTTCCCAAGATAGGGCAGGATTCGCGTCAGAAGTCACTCTGCCTGTAGTCACATCAACATTGAGCTCAAACTGCTTTGCCTTGCCCAAGTTATTGCTTGGCGTACCATCCGGATTGGATTGGTAAACCAATGCCGTCTCCACGTTTTCGGCAAGGACCGGGTTAATTTGCTCGTTGATAACTATGCGAGAGCCGGGGAAGGAGCTGACATAATCTAATCTTGGCTTGAACTCTTTGTAGGTGTAGATTGCATTCTCTTCTTGGTCATACCAAGTTTTGTACCCCAAGCTTTCAAAGAATACTTGACGTGGCCCGTAGTTTTCGGCCTTCTCTGGAAATCCCGGAACTTCCGTGAAAATATAGTTGTTATTCTCACGGATAATCAACCCTGATACTGACTCAGCAGCAACGAGACCACGGCCAGTGGTCCAGTAGGATTGTACACCAAAACCTTCTTCAAACCCGTCGATATCGCCGAAGGACTTGTTGCCTTTCAAATATATGCGGATATTCGCAAATTGGGGAGACCCTAGGCGCCCGGCGTAAGTCCAATTCTCCGCCAGAACTGGAATTTCCCACTCGGAGCCATCTGATTTGCCGTCTGCGTCAACGCGTTTGGTGAACGAGGGGCCCTTAGCTCCAAGTTGCCCCTCAGTTTCGATGCGATCGATTTGGGAGTAGAAAGCCTCGTCCGCGAAGCGCAGAAAAATCTTGCCCGCGTCCTTAATTTTTTCATCAGTACCAAATGCTCGCCCTAGTGGAGTTGCTCCGTACCACCAATTGAGAACCAAGAACGCGTCGGTTCCGTCGGAGAGATCCTTGTACGACGGCTGATTGAGATTGACATATCGAAGCGCAGAATCATTGTCATACACAAGTCCTGAATCCGCAGGACTGTATGCCTGAGCTGCAGGGGCTGTGATGGTCTGAGCCACCACGGTACCCGACAAGGCTAAGGTCAATGCCGCGATGGCGGCGACTCCAGCCTTGTGCTTATTAGACGTTGAAGCGCCTAACTTTGTGGGTTTTAACATGTATTTCCTTTCGAAATTTCCGATCAGTGCATCCACTAATCGCTTCTCCCGATATACGAGTCTCGCTGTAGCGATCCCGTAACCTCAGAGAGGCGGGTCTAGAGGTAAGTTTCACGGATAAGTGATCCCTGAAACTTAACAGTTAGTAAGAATACCGGGATATCTGAGAGGTTTCCACTAGTTGACCTCAGTCCAGATTAAGAGCTCTGAAGTTAGGCTTGAACCTAATGCAACTTAAGTTTTAGATGGGTACTCTTAACTAATCGAATCCGAAGTCAAAATCCCATCTAGGAGGCTTTTTACGGTTGGCGGGGTTCGAGCTGGCCCCATTTTTTGTGGGACAGTCACCTATCGCCCAATCGGGGGTAATGATTGAGTTTAGTCTAGGTCGCGCTAGATAGAGTCACTATTGTCTAAGGACTCCCCAGATAGGGCAATTGTGTGCATAATCATTCCAGCGCGGTGAAGGAGGAATCTTAACGATCTCAAACTGTTTCCTATGGTGAAATGCTTTAAGGTGCTGGGCATGGAGCACTGCTCATGCAGCTGGCTCCGGTGACCCAAGTTAACCGCCCAAGCACGATAATGGTAGATTTTTATAAAGATGGAAATTCCTTCAGCTCCGAGAGGTTCCACTATTAGTCGCTAAAAGTTTCAATCCTTGAATAAACACACACAATGTACGACTTCCAACGGACACGGGGCTGTTCGTAGGATGTCGAGGAGGTTATGCCTTCGCCGATCTAAGCTTCGAGTCTCAACCGCTTCATCCAAGCGGAGTGGATAACCAGTCCAAGTCGATTCCGCGTTTATAGTCCGCCGGTCGGGCTGGCGCCCGATCGTCTAATCCGAGTCTCAGATCAATATGGAGATCTTAACGATACGTCGCAGTCTTCGCTAGATTGTAGCAGCGGATTTTCTCGAGGACCGTCGTTAGATGTTTGCGCGATGCCCAACCTGCATCCTGAATTGACAAGGTTTTTGTACAGGGCCCCCACTCTGCGATCGCTCAGTCGGTTGTCGTATATAGGTACAAACGAAATTTCTCACCATGGCTTGCGGTGCCATAATTTCGGTGTATGCTCCATCTGTAGTCAGATTCAAACTGAAGCTCAGTGACCTTGTATCCTTGTCTTGACCCGAGAGTGCCCAATAGGTCACCCCTCGTGTGGGTTCGTAGGCTGGCTGAACGGTTTTGCCCTACTCATGGAGTTGGATGGAAGCAGCCTGATCGAGATTTAGCTGGCTACTTAAGCAGGGATTGATTCTTTGGGGTAGGTATTGGTCTAAGTTGTGTCGAGGAGCTTAGTGAACCCGGCGTCAAGATTGCTCAGGTATTTGGAGTAGGCTTCGAAGCCCCGGTTGAAACTGCCCGAGGTTGGCCTAGCAGTTTAGTAAAGCATGAGCGAGGCAGCTATAACTGCGTCCGTTTCGGTCTCATGGGTTAACAGTGCCGAATTTCGAGTTGTCTCCGCCTCTGACTTCGCAGAATTCACACAAGGGTCGATACTAGCAAGACGAGCTATAAGCGATCTGGGCATAACTAGAATGCCGTGGATTAAATTAGTCAAAGGCGATTCACTACAGTGAGGAAGGCCTAGACCTGGTTCCCTCTTTTACAGCGATTAACCTCGTGCATAGGTCAGTAAATTTCATTTGGAGGGTGACTCTGTGGTGAGTCCTTCTTGAATGATTTTGCTGTGGCAGTCTCGGTGGACCGGCTATTCAGGTACGGTTAACACTTTGAATAACTGGAGGCGAGAAAAGGGAACCGAAAAGGAGAGCCCCCTACCGACTTGGGTTCAGAGTTGGCATAGGAGAATTAGCATGCCTATGGTGTGTTTCTTTCTCAGGTTTGAGCAGAGAGCTTATCCTAATATCTGTTTCCAAGATTTACTGGAATAAGGCGCAGGAATGTTTCCGCACTACCCAAAAAGAGCGGAATCAGAGATTTCCAATCCGTCTAAAACTCTGCGTGTTACGCACTTTGGCCCTCGCTCGATGTAACACTGCTGAAATAAGCGCGAGGGTTCGGCGAGATAGCGAAATCGTACAGTCGAGTACGTTTTGAGTGGCAACCCAAGAACCTCGTGGACCTGAACCTGTAGTTCACGCAGGAGCTGGTAGGTCTTCCACGAAACTTCGGTATTGTTGGTTTATCATTGGTGAGAGTTCCCGGATGGATCTGTACAGACTATCGCCATCGCTTGACCCGCCCGTGGCGAACCTCCATCGAGATCTACGAACGTGATCAGCATCGGAATGAAACACCAGAGTCCGAGGTCCAAGATGTCGCTCTGATTGAGGTAGCGAAAGACACATGCTTTCCCGTCGGATGTTTTGTATAACTTGCTGGGTAGTAGAAATTCCTATTGGTCAAAAGAGAGCGACCTGACGGCTCGCCGACTTGCATTGTGTTCGTGAATTAAGTCTTACTCTAGAAACGTATTCTAACCAATTAGCCTTCAAGCTTTTGTCGACCAGAGTGGGGGCTGGTCTTTCCTCGTCAGCTCCCCTACTCATCGTTGAGGTACGGTAACTATCAGATTCTCTTTAGTTTTCCGTCCTGACTAATTGTTCGGGGCGGAAAACGAGACTCTTGCATCTAGGGCCGACTGGTAAGCGAGTGAAAGAGCTAGGAAGAGAGTTTGCGATCACCGACGTAGGCAAGGCAAGTGATTTGTCGGAGTCGAGCAAATATTAATGAAGCAATCTGACACCTGCTTTTTGCTTAGATATAGCCGACATCTTAGATTGACTCGAGCAAACCGGAGCCGCAACTTTGTTTCACTTCAACCGCGTGGCTTAAAAGGAATGAGTCCACTACGAGTTGATACTAGCGGAATCTGTACAAGTTTAAGTGACGTTGCATGTTCGTTAGGAGTTAGTGAAATCCACTACCTTGATACAAATACTGAAGTTCCAGCAGCGATAAAACGAGAAACCGCAAGTGCGATCCACATAGGTGAACTGCCCAAACTTTAAAGTCAAACCCGTGCTGTTTCGCGATTGACTTGGAGATGTTTTCGTTTCGTTGAAGTAGGCCGAAAGCTAAGTGATGCCGGTGATATAGCCCCTCATCGAACGAGGCTTAAAACCTCGAGGGATTACGCCAAGCTGATGGGCAGTCTCCTGTGCCTACGGATAACGGTGGGTATTTTGATCAGTCGAGCTATAATATCGCTCCACAGTTTCGTCGTGATGCGATGATTGCTTTGGAGGAGATTGGTATTCCGGTGGAGTTTTCTCATCATGAGACCGCTCCTGGGCAGCAAGAGATTGACCTCCGTCACGCGGATATTCTCACTATGGCGGATTCGATTATGACGTTTCGCTATTTAATCAAGCTCATAGCCCAGCGCAATGGGGTGGGTGCTACCTTCATGCCCAAGCCTTTTAGAGATCATGCGGGTTCTGCTATGCATACGCATATGTCGCTATTTGAAGGTGATGTCAATGCTTTCCATGATCCTGATGATGAGTATTCACTTTCGCAGACTGCGAAGCATTTTATTGCCGGCATTTTAACCCACGCCCATGAGATCTCAGCTATAAGTGATCAATATTAACTGTGCGTGGTTGGGGGCATTGAGAGGGAGGTGTGGGAGAGTAGGTTCGGGTTGTCTATGCTGGTCCTTTCTATGGCGGCGGGGATGTAGATGGTGTTTCTTCTAATTTGAGGTGTATTGGTGGTGATGGATAGCAGTTCTGTGCAATTTCGTAAGTCACAGGAGGGAGTAGCTGACTAGATAGGAAGCAGGGATGATGCAATCGAATTCGATCGCATCATCCCTGCTTTGTTTGACGGCTCTTAGCCCTTTCAGATAAAGGTACGGGGACTATGAGCTCTTTTTCGTAGTGGTGGTCAAGGCCATGCCTCCAAATGCCACGATGAGTCCTGCAAGGATGAGCCACAGGACGCGGGCGCCAATTGTTGCGAGAATAGCTCGAGCGTGCCTACGACGCTTGGTTTTGCTCAACAGCTATGTGCTTGACAATGCCCTTTTTGAGAGGCTGATTGGAGTGCGTTTTTGGGAGGGCCGGCTTTGGGTGCGCCGCTGGCCAGAATGGTGCCGGATGAGGCAAAATTGCGAGGATTGCTGGGATGAGCAGCAAAATCGCGGCGACTAGTCCCCACCACCACGGTACGGAGGAGGTGTTGAGTACCTCGACCTCCAGAGGCTCGTTGGCGGTGTTGGGTTCAATAGATACCGTCACACTTCCGTCTGCGTTTTCAACGAGGGCCTGGTCTGAATCCCCGAGAATGCTAAATCTTGGTGCATTCCAGGTGACGAGTGCGGAACCTTCAGGTAGCGTTTCTGAGAGCGTTACTTCGGTGCCAACCGGCAGGCTCTCTAAGGTGAAGCGCTCGTCTTCTTTGATGGTGAAGTCTAGGGTCATCTCGCTCAGGGTATTTTTATCCATCCAGGTTGCCTGCATGGCGTATTCGTAATCCTGTGAGGACGAGCCTGAGCTCAGGGAGGCTGGACCTTCAACGTGCTTGATAAGTGCTATCGAACCCATGTCGATGACACCGGCGTCCCACGTGGGATCTATACCCCCGGTGGCGCTGAAGGGCTGGTCGGTGTATTCCGTTGCACTTTGCAGGTTGGGGTTATCGGGGCCGAGTTCGAAATTGGCGCTCGTCCCCAACAGTGCGGGATCAGTATTGGAGTCGGAGTCTACGGACTGATCGCTCCCTGTGGTAAAGGACGTGAAAGAGTAGATCTCTTTTTGATCATCGGTGAGTTCGAACTTAACCTGGTAAGTGTCGGCTGGGAGGCTGTCAAAAATGTAGCGGCCGTCCTGGTCTGTTGTGGTGGTTTGGGTGGTGCCATCACTACTGATGAGGGTGACTTTTACACCTTCCAGTGGATTCTCACCTGGTGTTTGTTGACCATCCTGGTTGGTGTCAATCCAGACATAATCACCTACTGCATAAAGTCTATCTGAATAGGTGTTGGTGATTACAACGGGTGGGGTATCTACGGCAACCTTTATGTCTTTACCACCGGTGACCTTGAGGCTAAATCCAGGGATTTCAGCGGTATCTCGATCTTCGATGACGGAGCAGGTAGCACCGAGGGGGACGTTTGTGATTTCTTCTTGATTGGCTCCTATGATGGTGAGCTCGCCTGTTTTGACTTCGGTTCCATCTTTGACGCAGGTATAGGTGAAGGCGAAGGCCTTCGTGTCCGTTTCAGCACTTTCTGCACCTGACACTTTTTTCTGAACCGTGATGTTAGTTAGAGCGGGTTTGAATGTGTTGGTGGCGTTGATCTCGGTGACGCCCTTGTTGCGCACGGTGAACGTGACCGATTGCTTATCAGCTGCGATGACAACGTCATCGTTAGGGCCAGTGGTGCCTAGTTTGCCTTCGCCGAAAACGAGTGTGCTGGCAGTGTATCCGGGAATGTCGCCCGGGTTCATCTCTGTAATGTGAACTTCAGTGCCGGCAGGTAGGTTTTCGAGTTTGGCTGCGTTTTCCTCGCCCTCGCCAGCGGTGAGGGTTTCGTATCTGGGAGTTTCACCTGGTTCGGTGATTGTTGCGTTAAACGTTGCTTGATAGTCGCTGGGGAGTAGGTTATTTGCGACGCCGTTCACGCTCTTGAACAGGTTAACGTTACCGAAGCCCTCTTGACCGGAGCCATACGCGGAAATTACATTCTTAGCAGTAAGGGAAACCGAGACCTCCGTATCATCAACGGTAGCGGTGTTGTTGACCTTATCACCCGCCTGGTGGAACGTGGGTGGCACCGTGGTGCGAATCAGCGCGAGATAACGATAGTTATCTTCAGTGTTCAAAATCCTTATACGAGCAACGTTTCGGCCTTGATCGTCGACAGACCACTCAACTCGGAATTCACCTGTGGTTAGTTCGGTGGCAGTTCCTTTGCCCTCTGATGCAAGTCCCCAAGAACCCCCTTCTGATGGTTCGGTCTCTTTATTGCGTCTTAAAACGGAGACGGACTGTTGCAACGTCGACGTGTCGGTAGATTCGTCGCGCTCGATAGGTTTGTCGAAGGCGTCGGTGATAACAACATCAGAGCCGGTTCCCGGGGCGTATATATTCCACACTATACGGGCTTCACCGCTGCTAGAGCCGGTAACTCCTTGATAGGTACCTTTCTTTGCTGGATTGTCTAATGCCGGTTCCGTTTTTGGGGCATCTACTTTGGGTTTGATCCCGCTAGCGATTGAGTTATCACTTGCGATTGAGCTCAGATCAATGGTCGCACCCGAACCTCCGATTGGTACGGAAATATCGGTAATTGTTTCTTGTTTTACCAAGAAGATATTTGAATCGTAGCCGCCTTTAAGTTCTTGCTTATCCGTGACAAAGCTGGTAAAAGTGCAAGTTACCTTTTTGCTTTCTTGAATGCAGTCGGCAATGGGATCCCCCGTGGCGTCTATCATTGCTACTGAAGCTTCCGGGAAGGCTGCCCATGAAGGCAGTTCGAACGTAATGAAGTCTCCAGGTTTGGCCTCCTCGGGGGTGCCGGCGTACGCACTGGCATCCCACGTCATGGAAAGTTTGACGCTCTCACCAACAGTGAGGGGCGAATCTGGAGTGAGACCTGATCCTCGTTCGAGGGTGACTTCCTTAACGTAAAGGTCAGTTCGATCCATGCCCTGAGCGCGGGCCGATGGTACCGCATAGAGGGCTGTAAAAAACACCGCTAGAATCGATAGCAGAGTAGTTAATACCCTAAACGATCTGGCATCTGAGACGCCTAAGGGCCTGGTATAATTCACGGGTTCCTTTCTCGAATTTGCCACCTCAAGCTCTGGTTGAACCAAAGTGTGAACAAACTCCTTGACTGTGCCGCCCGGAGGCGTGCCTAGTTTTTGCACATCGTGCAAAACTAGGCAAACGAGCACCGTAAGCTTTACTGTAGATTAGCTACCAGTATGTCGCAGTAAATTACCAACCATTTAGTATGACGGCAGTCAATTTCACGGAAGTCTCTAAGAAAACCCTTTGAGTTTTGTACTTTTCTTTTAGAAACTATCGTATGGCGCAAATAAATCCCACGCTCAGGGGATATCGGCTTCAATATGTAGCTCGCACGAGCAAAACAAAAACCACCGCAAAGGGCGTACCCCCAGAATCTGGCACTTTCTCTATCGCCTGGAAAGAAGTCAGGCGTTAAGCTATTGTTCATGGATTCTCAACAGGAATATGTGCTGCGTACCTTAGAAGAGCGCGATATTAGGATTGTACGTTTGTGGTTTACCGATATCATTGGTTCTTTAAAATCGGTGGCTGTGGCCCCAGCGGAGCTCGAGTCTGGGTTTGCTGAGGGTATTGGTTTTGATGGGTCAGCGATCGAGGGTTTTAGTCGAGTATCGGAGTCCGATACTATCGCGATGCCTGATCCATCGACATTCCAGCTTCTGCCTTTTAACGGCGAGGATTCGCGTTTCCAAGCTGCGCGTATGTTCTGCGATATTCTCACCCCTGATGGTAAGGCCTCGTGTGCGGATCCCCGCCAGGTACTACGTCGACAGGTGCGGGCAGCGGCGGAGGAGGGGTTTGAGTGTGCGGTGAGTCCGGAGTTGGAGTTTTTCCTTGTGGAAGAACTGAGGGTTGATGGGCAGTCTCCTGTGCCTACGGATAACGGTGGGTATTTTGATCAGTCGAGCTATAATATCGCTCCGCAGTTTCGTCGTGATGCGATGATTGCTTTGGAGGAGATTGGTATTCCGGTGGAGTTTTCTCATCATGAGACCGCTCCTGGGCAGCAAGAGATTGACCTCCGTCACGCGGATATTCTCACTATGGCGGATTCGATTATGACGTTTCGCTATTTAATCAAGCTCATAGCCCAGCGCAATGGGGTGGGTGCTACCTTCATGCCCAAGCCTTTTAGAGATCATGCGGGTTCTGCTATGCATACGCATATGTCGCTATTTGAAGGTGATGTTAATGCTTTCCATGATCCTGATGATGAGTATTCGCTTTCGCAGACTGCGAAGCATTTTATTGCCGGCATTTTAACCCACGCCCATGAGATCTCAGCGATCACTAATCAGTGGACTAATTCTTATAAGCGCCTGCTCTTCGGTAATGAGGCGCCCACCGCCGCGACGTGGGGGGTGAGTAATCGCTCAGCAATGGTGAGGGTGCCCACCTACCGGTTGGCTAAGGAACAATCACGCAGGGTAGAGATTAGAACCCCAGATTCAGCATCGAATCCCTATCTTGCCTTCGCGGTTCTTTTAGGGGCTGGATTGAAGGGTATCCGTGAAGGCTATGAACTCATTGAGCCTGCTGAGGATGATATTGCAGCGCTGAGCCGCCGCGAGCGTATCGCTTTGGGCTACCGTGATCTTCCTGGTTCCCTCGACCAAGCGCTGCGTACGATGGAGCGTTCGGAATTTGTGGCCGATATTTTAGGTGAGCATGTTTTCGAGTATTTCCTCCGCAATAAGTGGAGCGAATGGCATGACTATCAGCGTCAGATCACTAGCTGGGAACTAAAGCACAGTCTCATGTTCTAGTTTCTCTCGGCACAAAGGGCAGGGTCGACAGAGCCAATGAGAACCACAAGAGCGACAGAGACGATTGGAACTGCTGGGACGACTGGGTCAACAGGGATGCAGTATAACCACTCTCTTCTTCACCCAGCCCCAGGCCCAGCCTAGCACCAGCCCAGCCCCAGGCCCAGCCTAGCACCAGCCCAGCCCCAGGCCCAGCCTAGCACCAGCCCAGCCCAGCCCCAGGCCCAGCCTAGCACCAGCCCAGCCCAGCCCCAGGCCCAGCCCCAGGCAAAGAAAGACTATTCGCAATGAATACGAGCCAACACACCCCCATATCCCATATCGCTGCAGCGCGCTCAGCACTCCCATCACTGGCAGTGCTGAGTTTGAGTGGCCCGCATGCGCACCAAGACCTTCTCGATCTCGGCTGGTGGAACGAGCAATCGCTCGATATTTTGTGGGATTTAGGTGGTGTGGGAGATCCGCAGCTGGCACTCAACTCCCTGGTGAGGCTTTTCGCCGCGCTAAAAGACCTGAAAGAGAAAGAAAACGATAGCGAGAAACTGTCAGTAGAGATCCGTGAGAACGCCACCTTCCGGATGCGGCTTTTTTGTCTTTTAGGGGCCTCGGCAGCATTGGGCGACTACCTCATCGCCAACCCGGCATCGTGGCCAAGTCTCGCCAACGAGGCCCCCACGCGCACAGAGATGTTCCATACTCTTTTAAGTGTCGTTGAGGCGCAACCAGCTGAGATCGAGGTGGAGGAAGGTGCCGAGTATATAGATCCCGCCACGACTTCTCTCGATAGGCCGGGCACCTATCGGGCAGCCTTCGCAGGGCAATCAGCCGAGCGTGCCTTAAGCACCGCCTATACCGGCCTGCTCATGAGGATAGCCGCGCACGATGTGGCGGGGACTTTTGCAGGAAAAAGCGGGAAGAGATCCCAACCGCGCATAGAATTTCGCACGATTACCCACCAACTCAGTGATCTCGCGGATGCCGCTCTCACGGCAGCGCTCGCTGTTGCGGTGCGATCTGTTTATAAGGATCTTCCCGTAGACAGCAGGCTGGCGGTGATGGCCATGGGTAAATGCGGTGCTAGGGAATTGAACTATATCTCTGATGTTGATGTCATCTTTGTTGCTGAGCCAGCCAATACCCATGCCACCCGCACCGCCAGCGAGCTTATTCGGACCGGCTGTCGGTGTTTCTTCGACGTCGATGCTGCCCTGCGTCCCGAGGGCAAACGCGGCGCTTTGGTGCGCACCCTGGAATCCCATCGTTCTTATTATTCGCGCTGGGCGCAGACCTGGGAATTTCAGGCCCTTCTCAAGCATCGCCCCATGACGGGAAATATGGCCTTAGGACATGCCTATAGTGAGCAGCTCTCACCGATGGTGTGGTCGGCTAGCCAACGGGAGGATTTCGTCGGTGATATTCAAGCAATGCGGCGTCGCGTTTTAGACAATGTCCCCGACGAGCTTAAGGAGCGCGAACTCAAACTGGGGGAGGGAGGCTTGCGCGATGTGGAATTCGCTGTCCAGCTCCTCCAATTAGTTCACGGTCGCTCCGATGAAAGCTTGAGAACCCTTGCTACCGTCGATGCCCTTCATGCGCTGATAACCGGAGGCTATATTGGCCGCGAAGACGGAAGATCGCTCATCCAGTGCTATGAATTTCTTCGGCTTTTAGAACATCGCCTTCAATTGCAGAAAGTCAGGCGGACCCATACTCTGCCAGCTGCTGAGCAGAAGCATGCGCTGCGCTGGCTGGCGCGAGCAGCAGGATTTCAATCCTCCCTGCTTAATAGCCGCACCACTAGCTCCACGGGTGCGATGCTAGAAGAGCTACGCACGGTACGTTTGAAAATCTCCACATTGCACCGTCAGCTTTTTTATCGCCCACTGCTTGATTCGGTGGTCAACCTCTCCGTTGATCAGATCAAATTATCCCCAGAGGCAGCGCAGCTGCAGTTGGCCGCTCTTGGCTATAAATCACCTGCGCGGGCATTCGAACACCTCAAAGCGCTCGCAGCTGGAAATACTAGGCGCGCTAAGATTCAGGCGATGCTCCTTCCCACTCTCCTGGAGTGGCTGAGCGGTAGCGCCGACCCTGACGCAGGGCTGCTGAACTACAGGAAGCTCTCAGAACAGGCTATGCATCGCACCTGGTTCCTGCGGCTTTTACGCGACGAGGGAATTGTGGGCAAAAGGTTGATGCATATCTTCGGCAATTCTCCCTTTACCGCTGAACTCATTATTTCCGCCCCTGATATCATCAAACAGCTCGGCGATGGGGCGACGGGGCCGAAACTCCTCGAGGTTAAACCCGGTAGTGTTTCTCAGGCCTTAGTGCGCGCCGCTGCGCGCCAGACGCATCCCGAGCGAGCAATCCAGGTCGCGCGGAGTTTACGGCGCAGTGAATTAGCCCGTATCGCTAGTGCAGATCTTCTGGGATTGATGGAAGTTGTAGAGGTATGCCAAGCATTATCCGGAGTGTGGACAGCCGTGCTCGAGGCGGCCTTACAGGCAGAGATTGCCGCTAGTATGCCTCCCGATGGAGTGGTGCCCGCACGAATCGCAGTCATCGGGATGGGGCGTCTAGGTGGTGCTGAGTTAGGTTATGGGTCTGATGCAGATGTGATGTTTGTATCTGCCGCGAACGACGGATCCGATGAGCATGAGGCTCTCCGATGGGCTGGTGGGGTATGTGAAAGGATGCGCAAGCGATTGGCTAAACCCTCCGGTGATCCACCCTTGGATGTCGATCTTGGTCTTCGCCCTGAGGGGCGCTCGGGCGCAGTTGTTCGTACCTTGGAAAGCTATCACCAGTATTATTCTCGGTGGGGTGAGACCTGGGAGATCCAAGCTCTATTACGGGCGCGCTGGGTAGCGGGGGATGCAGAATTAGGCTCAGATTTCATCGCTATGGTCGATCGTTTCCGCTATCCCGATGGCGGGGTGGATCAGTCCGTGATTCGCGATATCCGCCGCATGAAAGCACGAATTGACCATGAGCGCCTCCCGCGCGGGGCCGATCGCCACACCCACACAAAGCTCGGGCGGGGTGGTTTGGGTGATATCGAGTGGACTGTGCAGTTATTGACCTTGATGCATGCTGATGCCTATCCAGATCTAAAAACCCCCTCGACCCTTAAGGCTCTGGAGGTTATTGCTAGGCACCAGCTCATTAGTCCAGCGAAGGTTAGCCCGCTCGTTGATGCGTGGACCATGGCTACGAATGCTCGCAATGCCACGGTCCTCGTACGCGGCAAACGCGCCGATCAACTCCCTCCTCCCGGTCCTGGTTTAGCCCAGGTGGCAGGCGCTGCAGGGTGGGATCCGGAGGATTCCCAGGGTTTCTTAGAAGAATATTTAAAGCTAACGCGCAGGGCGCACAATATTGTCGACGAAGTATTTTGGGGCGAGTCTTTAGGAGATCACCAAGACTAATTAACGGGCTTATTCTTCTCCTTTGGTGGCAGGGAAGAATCAACCAAAGAGATGATAGTAATGAAGGCTTACCTAAGTTAGGCTAGCGTAGGATTGTCAGCTCATGGTCTACGAGGTTTGGCTGACAAGGATTCCAGCATTACTCGTACTATTTCAACCAAAAGGAGCTCCATGACCACCACCACGGCCCCACTATCTGCCGAATTGAAGTCATCAACGGCAGCCGCTCACGAACAAGCGGAACACTCGTCCTATATGGACGACCTCATTGGTGGAAACCTCAATCAAGCCGCTTTTATCGCCCTACAACAGCAGGCATATCTCTTCTACCAAGCTTTAGAAGAGGCAACAGATGCAATCCGTGAGAGTGGTTTCGCCGGGGCGCTGTTAGATCCAGTTCTCAACCGCACTGACAAGCTTGCCAAAGATCTTGAAGTGCTCACCGGTGCCACGTGGAAGTCTCAGATCCGCCCGCTGCCAGCAACAAATGAGTATATTGCGAGGCTTCATGATATTCGTGATACCCTTGACGGCCCGCGCCTGGTGGCGCACCACTACGTCCGTTACCTCGGCGATCTCTCGGGCGGCCAAGTCATCGCACGGATGATGTCACGCCAGTACAATATCGGCCATGAAGCCTTGACCTTCTATGCCTTCCCTGAGATTGCCAAGCTCAAGCCGTATAAGGACCGCTACCGTGAGGAACTAGATACCCTCAACCTCACAGCCGATGACCGCGACCGTTTGGTGCGTGAAGCTAGCGACGCTTTCGTTTTTAATCACAATCTCTTCGCGGATCTCGATCGGGTTGTCCGTTAGGATCCTTTGAGGTCGCTAGGCTGCGACGATTCGGCCACAAGCAATTCTGTCTTTGAAAAAAGGGGAGCTGTTATGTTACCCGCGCAGCAGGTATGTGTCAGTGGTCTAGTTCCTTGAGGGTCAACGCCAGTACGTGAGCGCAGTCAAAGCACGATGATGCATCTTCTGACTGCGCTTTACTCATATCTCCTTACCGCCAGAGCAGTTACGTATCAGTGAGAACGCGGTGGAAAACACGGTCGTGGAAAATAGGGGGATTCCCTGATGTTTTACCCACTTCAACTCGCTTATAGTGGAAGCCATCGCCACCGGCGAATAACCTGCTCAACCCCAAGACTATAAGGAAATAGAATGGCGCTCACATTTACTCTCGACCTCAACCAATGCACCCTCGAACAACTACGCGCATTTATGCGAGCTGTTGAAGCCAGCGGGATGAAGCCCTCAGCCGAACTTGTTCTGGAGGACCAACAATTAGTGGCGCGCATTAATAACCCGCACACCTCTCACCCTCAAGCGGAGCCAACTCAAGTGTTTGACCCCGTCAGCCTAGGTGATACTGCGGTGAACGCTTTGATTGATGCTTTAAAAAACCGGCGAGGATAAAATCAGGAAATATCTCCTTTTTAACCCGCCTAGAGAGTCAAGAGGGTAATGCAACGAAAAACAACTACCAACAAGTTCTACGCGGACCAAATAATAGGTGAAAGATCTCGCGGTATTGGTTCCGCTGCAATAAGTCGGAATTTTTCGCTTGTGGGCTAGCGAGAAAAATAAATACCGTGGGATACCAACTTTGGCTAGTTTGACGCTACGCTAAAAGTCATGCACTATATCTCGACCCGCGACCCTCAGCGCGAGCCCAAGAAGTTCTGCGATATCCTCCTCGGTGGCCTTGCCCCTGATGGTGGCCTCTACCTGCCAGACAAATACCCTCAGATCACCGATGAGACACTCACCATGTGGCGGAGCATTCTCAGCGATGAGGGCTACGCAGCTCTCGCGGCTGAGATTCTTCCCATCTTTATTGATGATATTCCCGAAGCGGATCTACGACGGATCGCTGCCAGGGCTTATACACACCCGAAGTTCTCCTCACCCGAGATTGTTCCGGTGACCACATTAGATGAGGGCCTTTATATTGGGCACTTATCTGAAGGACCCACGGCGGCCTTCAAAGATATGGCAATGCAATTGCTCGGTGAGCTTTTTGAGTACGAGCTTGCCCGTCGCGGAGATCATCTCAATATTCTTGGAGCGACCTCAGGTGATACCGGGTCCGCGGCCGAATACGCCATGCGCGGGCGCAAGGGAATCAAGGTCTTCATGCTAACCCCGAAGGGGCGCATGACTCCCTTCCAGCAAGCTCAAATGTTTGGACTCGATGACCCAAATATTTTCAATATCGCCCTCGATGGTGTTTTCGATGATTGCCAAGATGTGGTCAAAGCTGTCTCGCGTGATGCTGAATTTAAGGCAAGATACCGCATCGGAGCGGTGAACTCGATTAACTGGGCGCGGTTAATGGCCCAAATTGTTTATTATATTTCGTGCTATCTCACGGTGACATCGTCGAATTCCGAAAAGGTATCGTTTAGCGTGCCAACCGGTAATTTCGGAGATATCTGTGCCGGCCACGTGGCGCGTCAAATGGGGCTTCCCATCGATTCACTCATCGTGGCCACCAATGAAAACGATGTCCTTGATGAATTCTTCCGTACCGGAAACTATCGGGTGCGCTCCGCAGCCGACACTCTAGAGACCTCCTCGCCGTCCATGGATATTTCGAGGGCGAGCAATTTTGAGCGTTTTATCTTCGATCTCTTAGGCAGAGATGCCGAGCGCATCGCTGAGCTCTTTGGAACCCAGGTTCAAAAAGGTGGCTTCTCGCTGATCGATGATGCGGCGCTGAAATCTGTTACCGGACACTATGGTTTCCGTTCCGGACGCTCCACCCACAGCGATCGTGTAGAAACCATTCGCCTATGCCATGAGCGTTATGGCGTGCTGATCGATCCACATACCGCGGATGGTCTCAAAGTGGCTCTCGATTGGGCCGATCAAATCACCACACCGATTATTTGTTTAGAGACGGCTCTGCCTGTGAAATTTGCCAATACCATCAACGAGGCCATCGGGAAAGATCCAGAAATGCCGGAGCGTTTCCGCCAAATTATGCAAGCCGAGCGCCGCGTTGTCGATCTTCCCAATGATGCTGAGCGCGTCAAGCAATTCATCGCGCAGCACGCCTAAACCGACCACCTCCATCACTTTCAAGCAGAGTGGAAAGGGTTTGATATGTCACTCGAACGCACCGCCCCAGACGAGTATTTTACTGATTTCGATCCCGAGGCATTTGCGAAGAAATTCCTCGCCGATGCCCGTAAGCAGCAAGAGGAGGGGGAAGAATCACCCGATGGCGACGCCTGATTTTATCCACCACTTAAGACAATCGGTTGGCCATGAGATGTTGTGGCTTCCTGGGGTCACCGCTGTGGTGATCAAGGATGTACCTCCTGGGGCGCCTATCCACGCGGTGCCGGAAGTTTTACTGATCAAGCGAGCCGATGATGGCCAGTGGACTCCGGTTACAGGGATCTGTGAGCCGGGGGAGCAACCTCATCACGCCGCTATTCGTGAGGTGAAGGAAGAAACTGGGATAGATGTGCGCGTCGAAGCTCTTTTGGGGGTGGGCGCTACCCAGCCTATTGAATACCCCAATGGTGATAAGTGCACCTTTATGGATACAGCCATGCGCCTGTCTGTTATCGGCGATGAGGTCCCTGTGGTCAATGATGATGAAACTACCGAGGTTGGGTGGTTCTCAGTGATGCAGATGCCGAGGATGCAACCGCGTTTTCGTCTCGTAATTGGTGATGCGGTGGCGCAATTGCGCAGGCCAGAGGGGTTCAAACCGCGAATGGGCTATGTCAAGCGCGACCGGGCACGCTAGTTGAAGAATCTTCCTAATGATCAAGACTATATGGGCGGGGCACTAAGAAGATTTTCTTAGTGCCCCGCCCTTAATAACTGTCTGTGCTATCGCCTGTTCTCCTAGAAGAGGTTTGCGGCGAATGCGGCGAAGACAGCGCTGATCAGAGCGATCACTGTAGCAATGCCACCTAGGATCGCGCCCCAATCAACGGAAGCGGGTTCTTCTTGAACATCCTTCGGGGTGACCAAGAAGCTGCCAGTGGTTTCGGCTGCCTCGTAGTTCGCCGAAGCAGTATCGCGAGCAGCGACTGCAGCGGTAACCTCGACACGGGTATTTTCAGTGATTAACTGGCCGAGCTCTGCAATGGTGAGGTAGGTCAGTGCGACACCTTCGGAGTTGGTGCGAACAGATACCGTTGATCCTGACGAGGAGAAGGTGACTTCTTCATCGGCAGCATCTTCACCGTTGTGCTGGACCTTGGCGCTGACGAGAATACGGTTATCCTTTACTGAACCCACCGGAAGATCTGCGAGTTCTCCGAGGGTAATGGAGGTATTCTTCATCTCTCGATCGCGAGGTAGAACGCTGAAGCTACCAGTTCCATCAACACCGCGCATATCATCTGCAGTTACTTTGGGGCGAGCCCGCAGAGAATAGGTTACAGCTTCTTCGGACGGCTCAACGGATGCAACGGTAACGGAGAAGGTGGCGTGGCCGTCTGCTATTGGGCTTTCGCTGACCAATTCATCATTGAGGTAGAGCTCGATAGCGGTGCCATCAGGGATCGTGCCAGTGCTTGAGGTTGCGTGGACCGTAACCGGCACTGTGATATCGCCTGTGGTAGAGGCGAGTTCGCCCACTGGAAGGATGGTGGCGCGCACCGTCTCCAGTCGTGGATTCGGTTCAATGATCGAACCTGGCACCACGGTAATCCGAGGAGTAGTGAGGGTCTGAGTGGTGACCTCGTTGGTCTCCAAATTGGTGTATTCGAAGGTGACTTCGGTCTCGAAGTAGCCTCGCTCAAGATCCTCTGCCGTCACGGTGTGCGTGGGAAGTGGGCACTTCGTACCAATGATATTGAGTGACGAGTACCGGCACGTTCTAGCGCTGGGACGAGCGAAGTTGTTGAGCCCTTCTCCGCCCGAAGGCTCGACCTTAATAGCTGCGGTCTCATAATAAGGATTGACAATCGCGAACTCGTAGTTCACCAATTCGCCTACTTTCCACTCATTATTCTCGCGTGGATAGGTAAGAGCAGCCCAAGCTGTTGGCTCGGTGACGTTGAAATCCCAATATTCACCTGGACCAGGAACTTCAACTTCGGTTGCATCACGCAGGAGCAACTCAAAGGTACCAATGGAGTTGATAGGACCGTTTGCTACCGTGATCTTCACCTCATTGAGGCCGTTGTTGCCCTCGAGTGGAGCGACAGCCTTGACCTCCACGGTGGTGGACTCACCGGGCTGGAGTGAAACCCTAGATGGGGTGCTGGTAAACGTCCAGCCCGCAGGGCCTTCGAAATTAACAGCTTGGTTGAAGATTTCCACACCAGTGGTATTAGTGAGGGTCACAGGAACAGTGATATTGTCGCCAGCGCCAACGCTCTTGGTGGGGCTATCGACATTGAGGCAGCTCGCTCCGAGCCAGGGGAGGTTAAAGCGCCCGTAGTAGATATTGTTTCCGCCGGGGGCGTTATCTTCCCAGAGTATGCCGATATCACCGTTGGCGAGAGTGGTCAGGTTGGTATACATGATATTCTCGCGCTTGAATTCCCTGGAAACAGGCCACGTTTGACCATCGTCGCAGGACATGCGGATCGTGCCGTTGGCACGAGCTCTCGTCGAGGCGGTATTGGAGAAGAGGAGAACCTTGGCGAGTGCCGAGTCCTTAGGGGCATTCGGGAAGGCCCGAATGATAGAGGCGTTATTGCGAGGATCGGGCAGATTATTGTCGAGCTCTGGCTCCGTCCAGGTATAGCCACCATCGTAGGAGTAGGAGATCTTGCGAGCGCGCTCGGACCCGTAGGAGGAGCGAGAGTTATTCATCAAAACGCCGTTGGAGAGCTCAACGATTTTGTTCTCGTCCATGCCGTTGCCCCAGGGGCGTGAGGCGTACCAGGTCTCACCGTGGTCGTCGGAAAGCCAGGCGACTGCTTTCCAGTAGTTACCGTTGGTGATAACCATGGCGGGCTGGATCAAGCGGCCCTTGTGGCGTCCGTATTGTAATTGGATGCCATTGCCAGAAGTAGCAAAGCGAGCTTTCCAGGAAGGATCTGGGGTGATATCGCGGGTGATAACACGATCGTAAATCCACGTCCGGCCACCATCGGTTGATTTAGCGTAGGCGGCATGGATGATATTTCGGTCAGAGGGATCCGTGCCGGGCTTCGATGCGATGATGCCAGCGTCGAAGGACTTGACGTGGAAGTTAAAAATGGTGCCAGTCTCGCGGTCAACAATATATGACGGGTCGGAATACCCGACGGGCTTATCGCCTAGGGTTGCCGGGGCGATATCGATCTGCGCGCTCCAGGTCTTACCGTTATCGGTCGAGCGATTTTGCACGATTGCATTTGGGTAAGGAGCGTCACCGCAGTTGGCTGGACGACCATCATAAGAAGCGAGGACGTCGCCGTCCTTGGTGGTATTGAGAGCAGGAATACGATAGCAATCGTACTTATCGCCAGCGGTGGCAATCTGTTGCTCTTCGAAGAAGGGGTCCGCAGTGGGATCGGGATTGGCATCGAAGCCATAGGTCCCGTTGGCGGCGTGCCCTGGGATGCCGGTAAAGGTATCGGCGAGGGCGCTCGGGGCGGCTTGAACCAAGCCGAAGCCGAGGGCGAGCGCGGATAGCGATGCTATCAACGCGTGGCGCCGTGTTTGGTTTTTCATAAAGGCACCTTTCACTGGAGAGAAGGAAGGCATAGTGCTCACTAGTCAATGGCACTGTGGATGTCTGTTAGTCCTCTGACGTCTTATGTTTTAACTAACAAGTCGAATCTTATTATAACCTTCAACACAATTGAAGAACTCCAATGAAAGATGTCACAGGTCATAATTTTTATTAACTTATAGGTTTTATAGCATTTCACTCAAAAAGTCTTATATATATCACATTGATACAGGTATGAGAGGTGAACGCGGGGGAGTATTGACTATCGGGATGTACCGTGTACCAGTTTTAAGCTGAGAATCTTGGGGGTGTTAAGTGGGGGTGGGGGTAGGTGAAAACTCCATAGATCGACGGTGGGGACTGGCTTTCTGGTGTAACTACGTGGTTACGGGGGTAGAAAAGGGGTTGGGGCACTGAGCGTAATGGGTCAAAAGCTGCATATTATGCAAATGAAATTATGAGGGGCCAGGACTGAACTAGCTCGCTAAACAGCGTTTGACATGTTAAAAAGACCCCTAATTCTCTGGATGCCCCTCGAATAGTTTGCTGTATAAATATATTAAATATGCAGTGCTGCGTGTATATTGATCTAAATGAACGCCGTATTAATTGCTGTTGCCGTCATGTTGCTGCTCGCACTGGCTAGAGTGCACGTTGTTCTCGCGCTCTTTATAGGCGCACTCGTCGGAGGACTCCTGTCGGGCATTGGCCTCGATGCCACCATGGTGGCCTTCCAGGATGGGTTATCCGGAGGCGCCAAAATTGCTTTAAGCTACGCACTTTTAGGAGCCTTCGCGATGGCCGTCGCGAGCTCGGGATTGCCGGAAGCTTTAGCTCGCTGGATCATGGGCAAAATCGGAAGTGAATCACACAGTGCCAACACCCGTGCCGTTGCCATAACCAAGTGGTTAATGATCGCCGGAATTCTTGCCATGTCCGTGATGAGTCAGAATCTCATCCCCGTCCACATCGCTTTTATCCCTCTCATCATCCCACCGCTGTTGGCGGTGATGAATAAGTTGAACCTCGACCGCCGCTTGGTCGCGTGTGTCCTCACCTTCGGGTTGGTGACCACCTATATGTGGATCCCTGTGGGTTTCGGATCGATCTTCCTGAAGAGCATTTTGCTCGGAAATATCGAAGAAGCTGGTCTTGATACCAGCGGATTAAACGTGATGACGGTGATGACCATTCCCGCCATCGGTATGTTGATGGGTCTGCTCGTTGCGATCTTTATCAGCTACCGCGCGCCGCGATACTATAGCGATCAGCCGGTTGCGGAGACCACAGCGGCCACCGCGAACACGGCGAACACGGTGAACACGGCGGAAACTCCGGCCTCGCCGAGCACGCCAAATATACAGACCGCACCACCTTCACGCTATAAAATCGTGGTCGCCCTCGGGGCTATCCTGGCAACCTTCCTCGTTCAGGTGGCCATGCAAATTTTAGGAACCGAAGCCGATTCGCTACTGATCGGTGCGCTCATTGGTTTATCTATCTTCTTACTGACAGGTGCAGTGAACTGGAAGGAAGCCGATGATGTTTTCACAGCTGGCATGAAGATGATGGCACTGATCGGCTTTATTATGATCACCGCTCAGGGCTTTGCCTCGGTAATGAAAGCAACCGGGGAAGTGGAATCCCTAGTCAATTCCTCAGCAGCACTGATTGGGGATAATCAGGCACTCGCTGCACTTGTGATGCTGCTGGTTGGACTAGTGGTCACCATGGGTATCGGCTCGAGCTTCTCCACCTTGCCGATTCTGGCCACGATTTATGTCCCTTTATGTATGACGCTCGGCTTTAGCCCTGCGGCCACTGTCGCTATTATCGGCGCCTCGGGTGCGCTCGGGGACGCAGGTTCCCCCGCCTCCGATTCGACCTTAGGTCCCACTATGGGCCTCAACACTGATGGGCAGCATGATCACATCCGAGATTCGGTGATACCCACCTTCCTCCACTTCAATATCCCACTCATCGCAGCGGGGTGGATTGCGGCTATGGTTCTCTAGCCCAATAACGACCAAAAGAAGAGAGGTATAACTCCAGGAGTGGAGTTATACCTCTCTTCTTATATCCTCAACCCCCCATTACAGGACGAGTAAAAAACCATTTTCCCCAGAAATCGAAGAAACAGGGAGCCTATAACGGGAAGTTGAAAAGAGAAATGCGTCTAGCAGTCGAAATACATCTCAAACTCCTGCGGAGTCGGACGCAAGCGCACAGGGGTGATCTCGTTGTCATATTTGAGCTTGATATAAGTTTCAATAAGATCTTCCGTGAATACCCCAGTATCTGTAAGGAATTCATGCCCCTGCTCGAGAGCGCCCAAAGCTGCCTCCAGTGAGGTAGGCGCCTGCGGAATGGAAGCAGCCTCCTCAGGTGGGAGCTCATAGAGATCCTTATCCACTGGAGCATGGGGTTCAATGCGGTTTTTAATGCCATCCAGACCGGCGAGCATCATCGCTGCAAAGCCAAAATAGGGGTTACCGGAAGGATCTGGTGCGCGGAATTCTACCCGCTTAGCCTTCGGGTTCGAGCCCGTGATAGGAATACGAATAGCAGCCGAACGGTTTCGCTGGGAATACACCAGGTTAATTGGTGCTTCGAAGCCAGGAACGAGCCGGTGATAGGAATTGAGCGTGGGATTAGTAAACGCCAAAACCGCACCAGCGTGGTGCAAAATACCGCCAATATAATAGCGCGCGATATCAGAGAGCCCAGCATAACCGGATTCATCGTGGAATAGTGGCATGCCGTCTTTCCACAGGGACTGATGCGCATGCATTCCGGAGCCATTATCGCCAGCTAGTGGCTTGGGCATAAAGGTAGCAGTCTTACCGCGACGGAAGGCGACATTTTTAATGATGTATTTGAAAGTCTGTAGATCATCGGCGGCATGGAGCAAAGTATTGAATCGATAATTAATCTCCTGCTGACCACCTGTACCTACCTCGTGGTGGAAGCGTTCGATGGCGAAGCCAGATTGAGCCAGCGTCCGCGTCATTTCATCGCGAATATCCTGACTTTGGTCATAGGGAGGAACGGGGAAGTAGCCGCCCTTGAGTCTGGTTTTGTACCCGCGGTTTGAGGAGCCATCTAGGTTAGTGTCCGCGCCGCGATTCCACCAGCCTTCATCCGAATCTACCTCGTAGAAACCACTATTGATATCGGTGGAATAACGGACCGAATCGAAGAGATAAAATTCCGCCTCCGCACCAAAATAGCAGGTATCAGCGATACCGGTAGAGGCTAGATATTCCTCCGCCTTCAAGGCCACCGTTCGTGGATCGCGAGAAAAAGGTTCCTGTGTAAACGGATCAACCACAAAGAATTTGATATTAAGCGTTTTCGCGGCACGGAATGGGTCAAGCGCAGCGGTCGCGATATCGGGTATCAAACTCATATCCGACTCGTCAATGCTGGTGAAGCCACGGATTGAAGATCCATCGAATGCGAGGCCCTCCGCCATGGCATCTTCGTCCAGGATATGGGCTGGGATGGTGAAGTGTTGCTCGATACCGGGGACGTCGGTGAAGCGAATATCAATGAATTCGACGTTCTCGTCCTGAATAAAGCGCAAAACATCTTCCGCTGATGTGAAAGCCACGCGTTTCTCCTTAAATGGGTGATGCTGATATACGAGGGACGCTCCCGCCACATGGTGAGAATAGTCAATCCTTCATATCTTATAGTACGTACGTTTCTGTCGAGTGACCAAAAAGCTTCATTTTTTGGGTGGACCTACCCAAAGCAATGATAAATTAAAGATATGTCTAAATCGCAGCGCAGGTCCTGGTTAGACGGGCCCGAAATCCCCGCGGAATTCTCCGAGCACGGCCCCGCACGCTGGCCAGGAGAACACTTAGGCCTACCAGCACATGGCCCAAACTCTCTAGCATCGGTCATGAGGCGCGCCGGGGGAGTGACCATTGATTGGATCGGCTGCTGGATAGTTGCTGCCTTTATCAATATATTCACCAGCGTGTTGGGCGGCACCGCAACGTTGACGTATCTTCTCTTCATTGTGCTCGGTGTTACCACCGTTACCCTATTTGCCCGCACCCCTGGGCAAGCGGTACTCGGCATGGGAGTCGCACGTATCGATTCAGCCAATGAGCGCGTTGGCTTTGTGCGGGCTCTTGCCCGTACTGTTTTTACCGCTCTTGTCCTGCCTGCCGCCATGGTTGATACTGATGGGCGCGGCATGCACGATAGAGCCACGGGAACCGCCGTCATTATGGCTTAAAAAATCCCCGACCGTGGTCAGGGATTGCTCTTTATGGTTTCTCTTGCCGAGATGCGTGCCGGCGAGCGCGCCTATTCATTCCAGATACCCGCCCGCCCTTGGGCAGCGGACCTTTGGGAATCCCCGCGAGTCCTTGAGATTGAACCTTATCCATGGCATCGACGCGCGCGGCAATTTCGTAGACATCATCTTTTTTGTAGATCCGCTTGAGCCGTACCAAACGACTTTGAAGTTTGCGCAGCGGCACCTCATCCTCGCCGTCGCCGACGATCATACGGGTGACAGGAACACCTGGAACCAACCTATTCAGGCGTTTTTCCTGCTGCTTAAAAAGGGGCTCGAGGCGGTGCTTTTCGCCCTCACCGACCAGGACGATACCGCAGACACCGATGGTGCGATGAACGAAATCCATATGAGTGTTTGAAGCAACAGCAGGTTTGGTTTTCCACACCACACCCAATCCGCTGCGCAGATTCTCTAAGGCCCACCCCGCGGCACCGGGCTGATCTGAGGCTTGGTTATAGACACTATTTTGCAGGCGCCTGGAAAAAACCCACATTGCTAGCGCCAGACCGGCACTTAGTCCAAGCGCGAGCATAAACCACTGGCCACCGACGAAGACGCCGATCAGGAAGAAGACGAGACCCATACCTAAGATACTGAGCAGCATCAAAGGCACTAAGGCCTTATCCTGCTTGCGCTGCATATTAAAGGCTTGTCTTAATTGCGACCATGTCTGTCGACGTTGGGCACGTTTAGCCGCGCGCTGTTCTTTTTTCGATACCTTCGGATCTGCCATGTCCTCTAGATTACCGATCAAAAGTCAAATAGGGGAATTTTAGCGGAAAGATCCTACGGGAGTGTCCTGGCTTTCGCCATATTTTTCCAAGAGCGTTGAAGCTTCCTGCGCTGTGCTCCCAGTAGCGGTATCCGCTAGGTGGCTGAGATTATCGGGCAGAGTCTCCCCGCGCGCCGCCAGGGCCTCCGCGTACAGCTTGCCAGCCCGGTAAGAAGACCGAACCAGTGGCCCCGACATCACAGCTCCGAAACCGATCTCATAAGCGAAATCGCGATGCTCGATGAATTCCTCAGGCTTCACCCACCGGTCGATGGGGTGATACAGAGGTCCAGGGCGCAAATACTGCGTGATGGTGATAATATCGCAGCCCGCCTCATGAAGATCCACTAATGCCTCCCGGATTTCCTCAGGGCTCTCACCCATGCCCAAGATGAGGTTCGATTTAGTAATCAACCCATAATCGCGGGCTTGCCGGATCACATCCAAGGAGCGCTCGTAGCGGAAGGCAGGGCGAATGCGCTTAAAAATCCGCGGTACGGTTTCGAGGTTGTGAGCAAATACCTCCGGGCGTGAGTCAAAGACCTCTGCGAGAAGATCTGGTTTGCCGGAGAAGTCCGGAACGAGATTTTCCACCCCGGTGTGCGGGTTGAGCTCATGGATCTGCCGTACAACTTCGGCGTAGAGCCACGCGCCTTCATCGTCCAGATCATCACGGGTCACTCCGGTGATGGTGGAATAGTTAAGTTGCATCTCTTTCACGGATTCCGCAACCCGGCGCGGCTCGTCACGATCGAGAGGTTCCGGCTTGGCGGAATTGATCTGGCAGAAGTCACAGCGGCGCGAGCAATTAGAACCACCAATGAGGAATGTCGCCTCTCTAGATTCCCAGCACTCGTGGATATTTGGGCATCCGGCCTCTTGGCATACGGTATGCAGGCTGGCACCAGAGACTTTCTTCTTCATGTCTTGGTACTCAGGGCCTGTTTTTACCGCGGTGCGAATCCAGCGCGGCTTGGACTCAATAGGGGTCTGGGAATTACGCGCTTCAACTCGTAGTAATCTGCGTCCGTTCGGTGCTGTACTCACACCTTGGAATGTACTAGCTAAACCGCTATGTGTCGAAACCTTAACCTTGAGCCCGTGGAGTCTTCGTGGGGTCACTGGCTACGTCGAAGCTATGGTCACTGACGGCCAAACTGCCAGCAAAGGCGTGCTCCAGAGCGGTGAGAGTGGGCTCAATCATCTCCTCCACAGTGATCTCTCGGCCTAATTCAACGCTGAGAGTGGTTACCCCCGCATCTGCAATACCGCAGGGAATAATGTGGTCATAGTACTCCAGAGTATTACAGCAATTCAGGGCTAGTCCGTGCATAGTGACCCCCCGCGTGATCCTAATACCCAATGCAGCAATTTTGCGGTGGAAGTGATGATCACCAGGAATCCACACACCCGAGCGCCCGTCTACCCGGCCAGCGCCTTCTAAGCCCTTATTGCGCACCACTTTTATGAGGGCCTCTTCTACACGACGCACATAATCCACCACATCAATGGGATCGGCAAGTTTGATAATAGGGTAGGCCACCAGCTGTCCTGGCCCATGCCAGGTAATCCGCCCTCCGCGATCCACGTCGATAACAGGAAGTCCGTTGTGGGGGCGGTCTTCTGGTTGGGTCCGCTTGCCCGCGGTATAGATCGAGGGATGCTCGAGAACCAGAATGGTATCGGGGATCTCCTCAGCTGCGCGCTGCTGTGCGAGCTCCGCTTGCATCTCCCACGCAGTGAGATAGTCCACGACCCCGAGGCGCTGAATGGCGATGGGCGCATCGGAGTGGCGGATCGAGAGATGTGGGGGGAAGAAGGGCTTGCGCGGAGCTGTCATAATTCTTCAATCTAGTTCTGGACCCCACAAATTCCCAATTACCACCGCGTATCACCGAGTGCATAACTCGCGGTGATCACGGATGTTACCTGCTCCTAGGCGTCCACTCCATTTTCTTTGGCGTAGTCTGCGGCAGTCATGAGGTCTCCTACTGCGGAAACCTCTACGCTAAAGAGCCACCCCTGGGAGTAGGGATCATCATTGATGAGGGAATAATCATCGTGGACATCGTTATTGACTGCGACTACGGTGCCAGAGACAGGAGAATAGAGATCGGATACTGACTTTGTGGATTCTACTTCTCCGCATATATCGCCAGCGATCACCTCCTCACCCACACCTGGTAGTTCGGCGAAGACAACCTCGCCAAGGCGATCTGCTGCGATATGTGTGATTCCAACCTTAACGGTGGTACCTATGGCCTGATCTTTCAGGCGATCGATCCATTCGTGTTCGATTGAATAGGAAAAATCTTGAGGTAGAGACACGGTGTACTCCTTAGTGCTTGTGTTGTCGGTGATAAAAGGGCAAGGGCGTGGTGGTGAAGGGATATCGTCTGCCCCGAATCTCGGCCTCTATAGGGGTTTTATTGTGGTGATACCCATGCTCAATATAGGCTAGGGCAATCGGATATCCGAGGGTGGGCGAAGGCTGGCCCGAGGTGACAACTCCAATGTCTGTGTTGCCGACAAAAAGACGATCGCCCGCCCGCGCCGCCCGCTTGCCCGTTGAACTGATACCCACAAGAATTTTTGTGGGGTGCTGTGCTGCTAGGAGAGCATCACGACCGATGAAGTCGCCCTCGGAGCTTATGACAAAACCGAGCCCGGCATCATAGGGATTTTTCTCTCGGGTTAATTCGTGGCCGTACAGTGGCATGCCCGCCTCCAAGCGGAGTGAGTCGCGGGCTGCTAGGCCACAGGGTAATAACCCCAGTTGCGCGCCTTTATCAATAAGGAGGGGCCACAGCAGATGGGCCTTGTCGGGGGTGAGAAAGATTTCGAAACCATCCTCACCGGTATAGCCGGTGCGTGCAATGAGGATATCCATGCGGGCGATCGTCGTCTCGGTGGCGCTGTAATAACTAAGCGTACTGATCTCACTGGGGTCTGCGGCGAGCTGCTTGAGCAGATTTTCGGAGTTCGGTCCCTGAACCGCGATAAGAGCGACCTCGAGGGTGGCGTCATGCAGGACTATAGTAAAGCCCTCAGCGCGCCGGGTGAGCTCTTCGACCACTACAGCGGTATTACCGGCATTGGGTACGACCAGAAAGCGCTGCTCTCCCAGGCGATAAACGATGAGATCATCGATAATTCCGCCGCGTTCGTCGACGATCATGGTGTATTTGGCCTTGCCGATTTTTATCTCCGAGAGCGTAGATACCAGGGCATAATCTAAGAAACGGGCGGCATCTTCGCCGGTGATGAATACTTCACCCATATGGGATAGATCAAAAAGCCCCACCCGCTCCCGTACCGCGCGGTGTTCTTCTAGCTCTTTGCCGTATTTCAGCGGCATGAGCCACGGGCCGAACGCTGTAAAAGTGGCAGATAACTCCTCGTGCTCATGGTGGAGAGGGGAATGTATCAACGTGGTCATAGGGATCCTTACTGTTGGGGTTCTGCAAAAGCTGCTGGCGGCGGGCAGGCGCAGGAGAAATTGCGATCTCCCCATGCCTCATCAAGGCGGGCTGATGCGGGGAAGTACTTCGTTGTGCTCGGTCCGGCGGGGAATCCAGCCTGTTGACGGCTAAAGCTATGCTCCCATCCATCGGCCATTAGTGCGCGAGCCGTGAACGGGGCGTGGCGGAGGAGGGAATCCTCATAAGCTACCGCGCCAGACTCAATCTCTGAGATCTCTTCAGCAATGGTGCGAAGAGCTGCGATAAAACGATCCAACTCGGATTTATCTTCGGATTCCGTGGGCTCGATCATTAATGTGCCAGGCACGGGGAAGGACAGGGTTGGGGCGTGGAAGCCGAAATCGATCAGCCGCTTCGCCACGTCGGTGGCGGTGACGTGGGTGCGTTCGGTGATATCTCGCAGATCGATAATGCACTCGTGGGCTATGAGACCGCCCTCGCCGGAGTAGAGGATGGGGAAGAAATCGCGCACGTGATGGGCAATATAATTAGCCCCAAGAATAGCCATTCCGGTCGCCTCCTTTAATCCTTCAGCTCCCATTAATGCGATGTAGGTCCATGAAATGGGTAACACGCCAGCTGAACCATAAGGGGTGCCAGAAATCGGGATGCCCGCGAGCTCCGCGGCGGGGACTGCGGGATCGACACGATGGGCAGCTGTAGGTAAGAAGGGCACAAGGTGCTCGGCAACGGCCACGGGACCTACTCCAGGCCCCCCGCCACCATGGGGAATGGTGAAGGTTTTGTGGAGATTCAAGTGGGATACATCGCCGCCGAAATGCCCAGGACGGGCGATCCCGGCGAGCGCATTGAGATTAGCGCCATCGATATATACTTGTCCTCCCGCGCCATGAACCTTTTCGCACACTGTGCGAACCGTATCCTCAAAGACGCCATGGGTTGAGGGGTACGTGATCATAATGCCTGCGATTGCGCCGGCGTGGGCTTCTAGTTTGGCTTCGAGATCTTTTAAATCGATAGAACCATCGGGGGCAGTTTCTACCACGACAACACGCATATGGGCCAAGGTAGCCGAAGCCGCGTTGGTTCCGTGCGCAGACTGCGGGATGAGCATGATATCGCGGGCATCATCACCTCGGCTGAGATGGTAGCGCCTAATGGCGATCAGACCCGCAAGCTCCCCTTGAGAACCCGCATTCGGTTGGATGGATACGCGAGCATAGCCAGTAATAGTGGCCAGCCACTCTTCGATTTCTGCGATGAGATCCAACCATCCCTGAGTAAAGCGGACTGGCGCAAAGGGGTGGATATGGGCAAATTGAGGCCATGAAATCGGTTCCATGGCGGTGGTGGGATTCAGTTTCATCGTGCACGAACCCAAGGGGATCATGGTGCGATCGAGAGCTAAATCTTTATCCTGCAACCGGCGCATATAGCGCAGTAATTGAGTTTCAGAGTGTGCTGAGGAAAAAATTGGGTGCCTTAACGCTGGTTCCTCGCGGCATAGCGATGGTGGATAGGGGCGCGCAGGAGCTGGCTGGTATGGGGCGTTGAAGGCAGTAAGTAACTGCACGACATCACGCTTGGTGGCGGTTTCGCCGATAGCGACTGAGACTTTATTCTCACCAATGACTCGCACGAGATAGCCTTGATCGGCGAGTGCGGTGGCGATGCTCTCGGCTCGGTTCGGGCAGATGACGGTTACGGTGTCAAAGAAATCAACACTGGATAGCTGCCCGCCTGCTACGTCGATTGAATGGGCAAAGTCAGAGGCTAGGGCGTGAACGCGGTGACTAATGGCGCGTAAACCTTTAGGGCCGTGCCACACGGCGTACATCGACGCCGCCACTGCTAATAGGGCCTGCGCCGTGCAAATATTACTGGTGGCCTTCTCACGGCGAATATGCTGCTCGCGGGTTTGCAGAGCGAGGCGATAAGCGCTAAGGCCCGCGGCATCCTTGGATACACCAACGATGCGCCCCGGCATCAAGCGCTTCAAGGAATCCGTACACGACATAAAGGCAGCGTGAGGCCCACCGAAATAAAGCGGTACCCCAAATCGCTGCGACGAGCCTACCGCAATATCGGCGCCCAATGTACCGGGAGAACGTAAAACCTGGAGGGCAAGCAGGTCAGTGACTACAACGGTGAGCCCACCACGAGCGTGAATATCGGAAATAATGGGAGCGGGATCGATAAGATCGCCCTCGGTCCCGGGATAAGCGATCACCGCGCCGATGAGATCGTCGCCCTTGGTGCCGGCAATATCATCACTAATGACTACCTCGAGTCCTAAGGTGCGTGAACGCTCCGCCGTTACCGCGAGCACCTGAGGGTGAAGGCGAGAATCGATTATAACGCGCCGCCCTTTTCGTTTCGCTCGAGCCATCAGTCCCACGGCCTCGGCGGTGGCGGAGGCTTCATCTAGCAGGGAAGCATTGGCAACGGGTAGGCCAGTAATCTCGATGATCATCGTTTGGAAGTTCAGCAGCGCTTCGAGTCTCCCCTGGGAAATCTCCGGCTGGTAGGGCGTATAGGCGGTATACCAACCAGGATTTTCTAAAATATTGCGCCTAATAACGCTGGGCGTGATAGTGGAGTAAAAGCCTTGGCCATAAAAGGAATGCAATTCCACATTGCGGTTGGCATATTCGCGCAGCTTGGCGGTGGCCTCGTATTCGCTGGCTGCTGGCGGAAGATCAATGGTCTGTGTATCGATAATAGACTGCGGCATCGCTGCAGTAATGAGCTCATCTAATGAGCTAAAGCCCAGACTGTTGAGCATATCGGCTTTGTCCTGCGAGTCGGGGCCGATATGGCGATCCATGAACTGTGCGGATAGGTAAGTATCTGACATACGGTCTCCTAAGACCTAGGTTACATTTATGCAAATGTGTGATGTAAACCATTGTATGCTGCTTGCGAGGTTTTGGCCGGGCTTCTACGGTAGCCATGCCGTGGACACAAGCTGAGGCACTGCTTATGCAGACCGACGCGCTGACCAATATGGTTGAAATAGTTGGTTATGTGGAGACAGAACTTAAATGCTGTGGAGAATAGCGCTACGTTTTCTCTACCTGCAAGGACGAAAATGCCTGGAGCTAGCAGCGCGCTGCCTAAGCGCCGTCAGGTTGCCATCTGGCTGCTGAAAATAGCCAAGGTTGATTCAAATGGGCAGCCCGCAAGGACTCAGTTCGCACTTGGTGATCGGAAGAAAGAGAGGAGACCAAATTTTCCTCACCTCTGCCCCCGGACAGCAATAATCGAAGCGCAGAAGATTTTACAATCTAAAGTTCGAGACCTTCGGTGCACCAACAACAAGGAGCGGCTTCCACGTGGTGTGGAAGCCGCTCCTTAAACAATTCTCAGATCTTCATGCTCTGAGATATCAGGTAGGCAATCTCTTAGAGTTCGAGATCCGCTTCGAAATTGCCAGTCTCCAAACGATCCTTGATCGTCTGAGTAAAGCGGCCAGCGTCCGCTCCATCGACAACTTGGTGATCGTAGGTGAATGGGATATAGCACATCTGGCGGATCGCAATCGCATCACTACCGTTAGCGCTGATCACCACTGGCCGCTTCTGGATAGCTGCGGTGCCCAGAATACCTGCCTGTGGTGGTACCAGGATTGGCGTATCCGACAAGGCTCCAGCCGAACCGATATTTGTGATGGTGAAGGTAGCTCCGGTGAGATCTTGTGGCTTGAGCTTATTATTGCGAGCTCGGTCAGCCAAGTCAGCAATCTGTTGGGCAATCTCAGGGAGGGAAAGATCTTGAGCCTTGTGGATCACAGGGGTGAGCAAGCCACGGGGGGTATCAACCGCGATGGCGATATTGACATCCTCGTGATAGGTCATTTCCTTTGTCTCAGGATTATAGGAAGCATTGACATTCGGGTGGGAAACCAAAGCTTCAACGGTCGCCTTGACGAAGAACGGCAGGTAGGTGAGGTTGACACCGTGCTTGTCTTGGAACTGCGGCTTCTTTGCCTTACGCAGTTGAGCAATAGCGGTGACATCGACTTCTTGCAAGTGAGTCAGTTGAGCTGCCGTCTGTAGGGCTTCGACCATCTTCTTGGCGGTGATCTCGCGGATACGGTTGACCTTCTTGGTGGTACCGATGAGGTCTTGCTTCTCCGGATCAACAGCTACCGTCGACCAGCGAGCCCGAGGTCCGGTAGCTTCTGGTGCTGCTGGGGCTTTGCTGGTGTCAGCAGCGGGCGCGGCCTTTTGCGGTGCATTCTTCTCTTCAGCAGCCTTGATAACGTCCTGCTTGCGGATGCGTCCGCCCACGCCGGTGCCGGTGAGAGTTGAGAGCTCGATGCCGTGTTTATCGGCCAGCTTCCGAACCAATGGGGTGACGTACGGAACTCCATCAGTATTGACCTTGGTTGAGCCTGTCGCTTCTTTCGGTTGCGACTTCGACTCGGACTGAGCTGCTGGTTGTGCTTGTGGCTTGGCTTCAGCTTTGGGCTCTGGCTTAGCCTCAGGCTCTGGCTCAGGCTCGGACTTGGCCTCTGGCTCTGGCTCAGGCTTGGTCTCTTCCTGAACGGCATCGGGGTCGCCGATGCGCACAATGACGTCACCGACGTCAACGGTATCGTCTTCCTCGAACAGGATCTCCACGATCGTGCCGGCCACGGGGG